>JAOPWM010000271.1 GCA_025965695.1 Blastococcus sp. | reverse complement strand
TGCCCCGGTCGCCTCTGCGACCGGGGCACCGGCGGCTCCTGGAGCGGAGGCCGTTGCCGGCAAGGCTGCCCGCCTGCTTCGACAGGCGGGCAGCCTGCCATCAGGCCAGGTGACCGGCGCGGTCAGCCGCCCGTCGGGACGGCCGGCATCCCGATGGAGACCGTTCCCGTCTTCTTGCACTCGTCGTGGCAGGCGGACTCCAGGCTGCAGCACAGGCTGCAGATCTCGTCGGCGATGTAGGTGCAGTCGGCCATGTCGGGGCGCTCGTACGTGAGCCCGCACCGGCCGCAGGTCAGCTGCTCGGCTGAGCCCGGCTCGCCCACCTGCTCGCCGGCCGGCGCGTCCGGCCCGGAGACGACGTTGGGTCGCGCGATGTAGTACCGCCCCTTGGTCAGCCAGGCCAGCAGCGGCGAGATCACCAGCGCGAGGACGAGGGCGATCATCGGGCTGAACGCAGCCGCAAGGTCACCGAAGGCACCGAAGAAGGCCACGATGCTGACCACCGAGGCGACCACCATCGCCCCGAAGCCCACCGGGTTCACGCTGTAGAGGTAGGCCCGCTTGAACTCGACGTACGACGGGCTCCAGCCCAGCGGCTTGTTGATGACCAAGTCGGCGCAGACGGCGGCGATCCAGGCGATGCCCACGTTGCTGTAGAAGCCCAGGATCGTGTTGAGGAAGCTGAACATGTTCAGCTCCATGAGGACGATCGCGACCGCCACGTTGAGAAAGACGTAGTAGACCCGCCCGGGGTGGCGGTGGGTGATCCGCGAGAAGAAGTTCGACCACGACAGCGAGCCGGAGTACGCGTTCGTCGTGTTGATCTTGATCTGGCTGAGGATCACGAAGATCGCGGCGACGGTCACCGTCAGGTCGCCGAGCCACGGCCGGACGGCGTCGACGTACTGGTAGATGGGCTGGCTCGCCTGGGCGACGGTCGCGCCGGCGCCGAGCGCGGCGACGGCGAACAGTGCGCCGCCGAGCTGCTTCACCGCGCCGAGGATGACCCAGCCGGGGCCCGCCGCGAGCACGGCGGCATTCCAGGAGCGCTTGTTGGACTCCGTCCGGGGCGGCATGAACCGCAGGTAGTCGGCCTGCTCGCCGATCTGGGCGATCAGGCTGAGGGCGACGCCCATGCCCAGGCCGAAGCCGGTCCAGGTGAAGGCGCCGTGCCGGCCGTCGGCACCGGCGAATCCGACGAACTCCGACAGGGCACCGGGCCGGTTCACCATGACCGAGACGAACGGCAGCGCGAGCAGCACCAGCCAGACCGGCTGCGTCCACATGTGCAACCTGGCCAGCGCCTTCATCCCGTAGATCACCAGCGGGATGATGATCAGCGAGGTGACCAGGTACCCGATCGGCAGCGGCAGGCCGGTCCACAACTGGACCGCCTGAGCCATGATCGAGCCTTCGAGGGCGAAGAAGATGAACGTGAACGACGCGTAGATCAGCGATGTGAGCGTGGAGCCGAAGTAGCCGAAACCGGCGCCCCGGGTCAGCAGGTCCATGTCGACGGAGTACTTCGCGCACGCCCGAGCGATCGGTATGCCGGTCACGAAGATGATCAGCGCCGCGGCGAGGATGGCGGTGATACCGCTGGCCGCCCCGTTGGCGAAGACGATCGCC
Organism: Blastococcus sp.; assembly: GCA_025965695.1. Taxonomy (GTDB): domain Bacteria; phylum Actinomycetota; class Actinomycetes; order Mycobacteriales; family Geodermatophilaceae; genus Blastococcus_B. Next base: position 15,387 of record JAOPWM010000271.1, on the reverse strand, counting down.
GCGCCGATGGCGAAGTCGGCCAGGTAGGCGATCCCGCCCAGAGCCACGTTCGCGATGACGAACGGTGACCACCGCCGGAAGGCGATAGGGGCGTACCGCAGCGAGTAGTCCTCGAGGGTTTCCTTCGCAGCGGCACGGTCGTAACTGCGGATGGTCGTGGGCTTCTGGGCAGCCCGATCGACGGTGGTGTCGCTCATGGGGTTCCTCCGGGGCGGGGCACGAGAGGCGGGGACGACCGGCGGGCGGTCCGTTGCGCCCCGCCGTCGAGGAGTCCGGCGACTGCGACGGCGGCCGGTGCGCACACCGTGGCGGCGGCGTGTGACCCGCGGCAGCGCGAGCGGTGAATTCTTCGTTACCCGTTCCGCACAGCAGACACCGGGCGAGCCGTTCCCCTTGCACCACCGACCGTCGGCCAATAGCGTGCCCCGCACCACTGGTCCGCATGGCGCAGAACGGCTGTTGCGTGTGCGGCTCCGTACCGGACCACAGCCGTTCCGGCCTGCCATTTTCGTGTCCCGGGGCCATTCCGCTGTCCACATTCCCCGTCCCGGATCCCACGTCGAGTCAGGAGTTCCCGTGCCCCAGGTCATCTTCGAGATCGATCGGGACCTGACGGTCCCCATGGCCGAGCAGAAGGTGCCCGGCCACAACCGGTGGCATCCCGGCATCCCGCCGGCTGCCACGGTCGCCCCCGGCGCGACCTACCGAGTCGAGTGCAAGGACTGGACGGACAACCAGGTCCGCAACAGTGACGACGCCGACGACATCCGCGACATGAACATCGACCCGTGCCACGTGCTCAGCGGCCCGTTCGCGATCGAGGGCGCTGAACCCGGCGACCTGCTGGTGGTGGACATCGTCGACATGGGGCCGTTCGACGCGCAGCCATGGGGCTACACCGGCATCTTCGCCAAGGACAACGGCGGCGGCTTCCTCACCGACTATTCACCGGGGGCGTCGAAAGCCATCTGGGACTTCGACGGCATCTGGGCCAGCAGCCGGCACCTGCCGGGCGTGCGGTTCATCGGCAACTCGCACCCCGGCTTGTTCGGCTGCGCGCCGTCGGCCGACCTGCTGGCGGAGTGGAACCGGCGGGAGCAGGCGCTGATCGACCAGAACCCCGACCGGGTGACCGGCGACGTCCCCGCCCACGGCGGCGAGACCCCCGGAGCTCCGCAGGTGCCCGCCCTGGCGCTGCCACCGCTGCCCAAGGACGCGCTGCTCGGCCGGCTGGACGGCGCGGCCTTCGAGCGCGCCGCCGCGGAGGCGTGCCGCACCATCCCGCCCCGGGAGCACGGCGGAAACGTCGACATCAAGGACCTGGGCATCGGCAGCCGGGTGTACATGCCGGTCTACGTGCCCGGCGGCCTGTTCTCCATCGGCGACCTGCATTTCGCACAGGGCGACGGCGAGATCACGTTCTGCGGCGCCATCGAGATGCCCGGGTTCATCGACCTGCACTTCGCTCTCATCAAGGGCGGAATGGAGCGCTACAAGTCGACGATGCCGTTCTTCAAGCCCGGCCGGGTGGGTCCGAACTACTCGGAGTACCTCACCTTCGAAGGCATCTCCGTGGAGAACGGGCGGAACTACTACATGAATGCGACGGTGGCGTACCGGCAGGCCTGCCTGAATGCCATCAATTTCCTGATGCCGGCGATGGGCTGGAGCTTCGAGCAGGCGTACCTCTTCCTGGGCGCGGCACCGATCGAGGGGCGGATCGGCGGCGTCGTCGACATCCCGAACAGCGCCGTCTCGATCAGCATCCCGCTGTCCATCTTCGACCGGGATCTGCTGCCCCCGGTCGGCTGAGGAGGGACTCATGCCGCTGTACGAGTTCTGCTGCCCGGACTGCGGCCCGTTCGACGTCCGGCGGGGCATGTCCGACACCGCGGACGGCGCCGACTGCCCGTCCTGCGCCCGGCCGGGGCGCCGGGTCTATTCGACCGGTCACGGCCTCGCGGCCGGGCCGGCGCAGGGGGCGGGACGGGCCGACCGCGCGCGATGGGACCGGGCCCGCAGCGGCGAGCCGGCCGTCACAGGGCCGCCGTCCGGCCGGCGACTGCCAGGATCACCCGCACACCGCCACTGACCTATCGGCGCGTGCCGGCGGCGACGATCTGGGCCAGCGCCTGACCCCACCGGCGGGCGCGGTCCTCCTCGCCGTCGGCGAGCGGCCCCTTGGTGCCGGTGACGACGAAGTGCTCGGCGGCTGCGGCGATGGTGGCGCCGAGGCCGCGGAGCAGCTTCTCCTCGGTCTTCGAGGCGCGGTCCATCGTCGTCACCAGCTTCGGGTGGTCCATGCGGATGTCGAAGACGGCCGCGGACATGCCGGCCGGAACCTGAGCCCGGTCGAGCCATTCGTGCAGGCCGAACGTGGTGTCGGGGATCTCGGCACCGTGGTCCTCGATCGCTCCTTGGCGGGTGGCAGGCTTCGGCATGCTGAAGGCGTGATTCGGGCCGCCGACCACGAGCATCCGCACATCGGACGGCACCTGGGACGGCGCCTCCCGCGCCGAGACGACGTCGACGGGCAGCCGGGTAGCCAGCCCCTCGGCGATCGCCAGGGCGATCTTCTTGGCATCGCCGAACACCGACTCGTAGACGACCAGGGCTGGGGACATGGGCCGCTCACCGCCTCGTCGCCGAACTCCTGAAGGAACCGACGGTAGAGCCGTCGTCGCGGCCGTGGGGCGGATCGGGACGCGGTCGCTCGCTGACGTCCGCTGTCGTCGAGGATGGCGTCGTGAGAGCTTCCGCCGACGACACCACCGCACCGAGCGCTTTCGCCGCCGAGGTTCGGGAAGCGGCTCGCCGGCTGACCGGGGTGGCCGAGCGGACGCCGCTGCGGCACAACGCCCGGCTGTCGGCGCTCACCGGCGCGGATGTGTGGCTCAAGCGGGAGGACCTCCAGGTCGGCCGCTCCTACAAGATCCGCGGGGCCTACAACACGATCAGCCAGTTGGACGGCGCCGCCCGCTCGGCCGGGGTCGTCTGCGCCAGTGCCGGCAACCACGGCCAGGGCGTCGCCTACGCCTGCCGGGCCCTGCAGGTGCGCGGCCGCGTGTTCGTGCCGGGGACGACGCCGCGACAGAAGCGGGAGCGGATCGCCTCGCTCGGTGGCGACATGGTCGAGCTGGTCGTCATCGGCGACTCCTACGACGAGGCGGCCGCCGCGGCCGAGGTGCACGCGCAGGTCATCGGCGCCACGCTCGTGCCGGCCTTCGACGCGCTCTCGACCGTGACCGGCCAGGCGACGGTCGCCGTGGAGTTCCTCGAGCAGCTCGGCTCACTGCCGGACGTCGTCGTCCTCCCGGTCGGCGGCGGTGGCCTGCTGGCCGGCTGCGGTACCTGGCTGCGGATGCACTCCCCCGGCACCCGGCTGGTCGGCGTCGAGCCCGCGGGCGCCGCGAACATGGCCGCCGCACTCGCCGCCGGGCAGCCGGTCGAGCTGCCCGAGATCGACACGTTCGTCGACGGCGCCGCCGTCCGCCGGGCCGGGGACATCACCTATCCCCTGGTCCGCGACTCCGGCGCCGAGCTGCTCGCCGTCCCCGAGGGGCAGATCTGCACCGAGATGCTCGACCTGTATCAGGTCGACGGGGTGATCGCCGAGCCCGCAGGCGCCCTCTCCCCCGCAGCGCTGAGCGGCGGGCTGGTGCGGGTCGAGCCGGGCCAGACCGTCGTCTGCCTGCTGTCGGGCGGCAACAACGACGTCAGCCGCTACGCCGAGGTTGTCGAGCGGTCACTGGTCCACCGGGGGCTGAAGCACTACTTCCTGGTCGAGTTCCCGCAGGAGCCGGGCGCGCTGCGTCGCTTCCTCGACGAGGTGCTCGGGCCCGACGACGACATCGTGCTGTTCGAGTACATCAAGCGGGACAACCGCGAGACCGGCGCCGCCCTGACCGGGATCGAGCTGGGCAACGCCGCCGGTCTGCCGGGCCTGCTGGCCCGCATCGAGGCCAGTCCGTTGCGGATCCAGCACGTCGCGCCGGGGACGACGGCGTACCGCTTCCTCGTCTAGAGCGTCTAGAGCCAGGCCGGTGGCGGCGGGACGTCGCCGGTCAGACCGGAGGCGTCGGAGCGGGTGACCCACGCGGCGACCGCGGCCACCGGGCCCTCGACCCTCGTGGCGCCGGTCCCCCACCTGCGGTCGACGTCGGTGGCCATGATCGTCACGTCCGGCGCCACCTCCCGCGCGGCGAAGACCGCGAGGACGTCGTCGACGAGGGCGGTGCAGAACTCGGCAGGGACGTCGGCGAAGGTGAGCCCGGCGCGGAGGTCCACCCCGTGCACCCACACCTCCTTGGCGCGCATCCACGGCACGTCGGTGGCCGGCACGGTAGCGCCCTGCATGGTGCGCACGTGCGCCGTCCACGCCTCGGCGGGCATGGTCTCGATCCCGCGGGCGAGCCGGTCGCAGGCGGCGACATAGGCGCCGCGCAGCTCGCCCGGCGGCAGCGCGGCCGTCTCCGCGATGCCGGCATTCCGTTCGGCGCGGGAGGCGTACATCGGGGTCTCGACGCCGGTGCGGGCCCAGCTGAGCAGGTTGATCAGTGCATCGGCGTTCCGGGTCAGGTGCGCGACGACGGTGCCGCGGGACCAGTCGGGCAGGGCCGAGTCCGCGGCCAGGTCGTCGTCGGTCAGCCGGTCGACGAGCCCGGCGACGGCAAGCTCTCCCTCAGCCCACCAGCGGAGCAACGTGTCGGGGCTCGGGGTCTGCGGCTCGGTCGCGGAGGTCACGGTCGCCGAAGGTAGCCGGTCCGCTCAGCCGCCCAGCGCCCACTCGCATGCCTCGGATGGTGACCGGCGATGTTCCGGGCCAGGATGCGGGCGTGGACTACGCCCAGGCGCAGACGGTCTTCCTCACCCCACCCGCGATCGAGCGTCCGGCACCCCGCGTGCCGGACACGCCCGGCCGGAAACTGCGCGACGCCGCCGAGCCGATCGCCACGATCTACATCTGGGGCCGCCCGGTGAACGAACGCCTGGCCGCCCTCGGGCTGAACTTCCTGACCGGGTACGTGTGGACCCGCACGGCGCCGATGGGTGAGCCGAGCGCACCGGTCGTGGCTGCTGCGTTCGCGGTGTTCGAGCCGGGCCTGGTCGCCGGCCTGTACGAGGAGGCCCGCCGCACCGCGGCCCGGGACGCGGTGCTGGCGGCGCGCGAGGAGGGCGCCGTGGCGTCCCTGCGCGAGCTGCTGCCGGACGCCGACGTGGGCGAGGCGGTCCGGCTGCTGCGCCGGGCCACGGACGTCGCCGCCACGGACGTCGCCGGCCGGCCGCTGTTCGCCGGCCTGGTGTCCCTGCCCTGGCCGGCCGACCCGTTGGGCCGGCTATGGCACGCGACCAACCTGCTGCGCGAGTACCGGGGTGACGTGCACGTGGCGGCCAACGTCGCGGCCGGGCTGACCGGCCTGGAGATGAACCTGATGACCGAGTACTGGATCGGCTGGGAGCCGACGGCCTACGCGGGCAGCCGGGGCTGGGCGCCGGAGCTGATGGCTGCCGCCGACGCCGCGCTGGCCGAGCGCGGGCTGGTGGCCGACGGCGCGCTCACTCCCGACGGACAGCGGCTGCGAGACCTCATCGAGGAGCAGACCGAAAGCGCGATGGCCCCGCTGCTCGACGCGATCGGACCCGGTCTGCAGCAACTCACCGGACAGCTCGATCAGTGGTCGTCCCTGATCGTCGCCGGCGGCGCTGCACCGCCGGACGTCTACAAGCGGGTCAGCGGCTGAGGTTTTCTTCCGGCGGCGCTCACCCGCCGGCCGGTCACGTCGGTTCGATGACCCGGATCGGGGCGCCGGCGAGGAAGGCAGCGACGTCCTCCACGGCCTCGCCGTAGAAGAGCTCGTAGGTGCCGCGGGTGACGTAGCCGAGGTGCGGGGTGAGGACGGTGCGCGGGAGCGTCCGCATCGGGTGGTCGAGCGGGAGTGGCTCCTCGTCGTAGACGTCGATCCCGGCGCCGGCGATGCTCTTGCTCTCCAGGGCTTCGATGAGTGCCTTCTCCTGGACGATCGGGCCACGCGAAGTGTTGATGAAGACGGCGGTCGGCTTCATGCGGGCGAAGTCATCGGCGCCGATGAGCCCGCGGGTTCGCTTGGACCAGAGGAGGTGGACGGTGACGACGTCCGCGGTGGCGAAGAGCTCCTCGCGCTCGACCCGCCGGACGCCGTGCTCGGCGGCGCGCTCGTCGGTGAGGTTCTGGCTCCAGGCGACGACGTCCATGCCGAACGCCTGACCGACCTTCGCGACCTGGCTGCCCAGGCGGCCCAGCCCGACGACGCCGAGCCGGGCGCCGGCGAGGTCACCGCCGATGGTGTGCTGCCACCCGCCGGCGCGGACCCCGGCGTCCTCCTGGGGGATGTGGCGGAGAGTGGCGAGGATGAGTCCCCAGGTCAGCTCCGCGGTGGCGGTCGCCTGGGATCCGGTGCCGCAGACGGTGATGCCGCGGTCGTTCGCTGCGGCGACGTCGATGGACTTGTTCCGCATGCCGGTGGTGACGAGCAGCTTCAGGTTGGGCAGCCGCTCGAGGACGGTGCGGGGCAACGCGGTGCGCTCGCGCATGGCGAGGACGACGTCGAAGGGCTCGAGGCGGGCGACGAGTGCGTCCTCGTCGGAGACGTGGTCGTGGAACTCGACGACCTCGACCGGTTCTGGGACCCGCGCCCAGTCGGTGAAGGTGGCGGCGACGGACTGGTAGTCGTCGAGGACGGCGATGCGATGCACGGTGTGGGTCTACTACGTGCTGCAGACGAACGACAGCGCCCCTCCCCTGGGCTTCACGGGGAGAGACGCTGTCATTGTTCAGACCCTGGGGGTCAGGGGCGGCGGGTCTGGCCGCCGCGCTTGGCCTGGAAGTCCGCGATCGCCTTCTTGATCTTGGCCTGGTTCTCCGGCTTGCGGGCTTCCTGGATCACCTTGGCGGCGATACCGGACGCAATCAGCTTCCTGAGCATTCCTGCCATGTTCACTCCTTGTGGTCGGTTGCTCTGTCGGTGCCCGAACGAACGGCCTTCCAATCGCGCGACTCGAGCTCTCAGCCGATCAGGCGCTCGGGGGCGCGATACTCCCATCTCAGGCCTGTTGCCACGTCGTCGATCTTCGAGCCGCCTCATAGATCGCCTCGACCGACGCCCTGTCCAGGGTGGGCACGCGCCGGCGCAGCCAGCGGACGAGCCTCCGACTGTTCATCACGTGGACGTCATCAGGCGCCGGGCCTGTTGTCCGCCAGATCCCGCCAGGTAGCTTCGGTGACCGGCTCGCCGTCGAGGGCTTCCAGCCGAAAGCTGCTCCTGCGGCAGGTGCGTGGTCACCGGTCGACGATGACCCGATACAGGAGCCCTTGGAATCCCCGCTCATCCCTCGGAGTCGGCCGGTCGGCACGCCGATACCGGTCACTGCGCCACCCGGTGCGCTCGGAGCGATTCAGATCAGGAGGGGCGTGCCGATGACGATCTCGCTGTCATCGGGCCGGAACGTTCGCCATCGTCCACGGGCATCTCGTTCGACGCGGAACCCGTGATGCACCTTCGTGTGGTGCCGTTCGCACAACAGGGCTGAGTTCTCGAGCGAGGTCTCCCCGCCGAAGATCCAGTGCCGGAGATGATGGACGTCGCACCAGTACTTGGGGGCCGCGCAGCCGGCGAAGACGCATGCCTGGTCACGGAGTTCGACGGCCTTGCGGAGGTGTGGCGGCGAGACCCGCTTGGTGCGGCCCATGTTCAGCGGCATCCCGTGCTCATCGATGACGACGGGGGTGATGCTGCCGTCGCACGCGAGCGCCCGGGTCTTCGCGGCCGAGAGGAGGCCGCCGAAGCCGGTGGTCGCGGTGGCCGGTCCGGTGGCCGGGTCGAGCAGGTCGGCCACGGGGATGGTGACGACGACGTTCGGCTTGACGGTCCGCAGGAAGGGCAGGTCGCCGGAGGCCAGCTGGTTGTCGGCCAGCTGCACCATCGCGTCGGCGAGCTGCTGGGCGCGGGTGCGCCGGTCGCCCTTGGGGCGGCCGGCCTGCGTGATCGCCTCGAGGGCTGCCTGCAGCTTCTCCCCGCCGATGGCGTCGAGCTGGCCACGCACGACGACCGTGCCGTCGGAGAACGTCGAGAGGGTCAGCGACCGCTCGTCGGTGGGGTCGGGTTCGGGGCCGTCGGGGTCCAGCCGCGACAGGTAGTGGTGCACAACCCGGGTCAGCTGCTGGATGGCCCGCTCGGCGGCGACGGTGGCGAGGGCCCGGTCCACCTCGGCGAGGTCGACGCCCTGCGCGAGCGCCGCCGTCCGCCGGTCCTCCTTCACCACCGGGGCGACGACGGCGACCTGCTCGGCCGTGACGGCACCGTCGGCGAAGGCCGATGCGAGGGCGGGCAGATGGTCCAGCGCCCGCCCGTTGCGCACCAGCAGGCCGGCCGCGGCGGGGCTGAGCCGACCGTGGCCGCGCAGCCACGACTGCATGGACTTCAGGCCGTCGTCCTCAGGGGCCTGCTGCAGTTCCGCGGCCCGCACCGAGCGCGCCAGCTGCGCGTCGATCCGGTTCCTGGCCTCGAGCAGCTCGGTGATCCGGTCGAGCTGCTGCCGCGGCGCCAGGCTGCCGACCTCGTCGGCAGCCAGGGCGTCGAGGGCCGACTGCAGCTCGCCCATTGCCACCCCCAATCACTCGAACGTATGTACGAATAATACCTCCACGCCGGGTGTGCTGCACGCTGAATCCACAGGTCAGGGACGCGAAACGGCCTCGCCTCTGGCGCCGTCTCGTCTGCATGCAGGGAAGCCCGTAGCGTCCGGTCGCATGGCGGATCGAGCCCTCGGGACGGTGCTGGAGGGTGGCTCGTACTTCGAGGCCCGCGGTGGCACGACGGCGCCTGGTGGGCGTCGGACTTCTACGGCACACCGTCAGCCGCGTGGCGCCCGAGGGCGGGGGACCGTCGTCCTCGACGTGGAGAACCAGCCGTCGGGGCTGGGTTGGCTCGTACTACCTGACCGCCGCCCGGCGGGCACTCATCATCGCCGCCCGCGACGGCGTACGAGGGGTAGCCGCCGGTCCTGACAGCACGCCTGACGCCCCGTTCCGTTGACGGAGGAGCGCGACGGCTCGGACGAGGGCAACCTCCTCGACCGGTTCCGCACCCGACGCGATGAGCTTCCGGATCATGCCTGCCGTGTTCGCCTCCTTGGTGTGACTGACTTCCTCGGTGCCCCGGGGGAAGCCAGGCCGACCGCACTCTGGGCCGACCGCACTATGGATGGAGGGCCGATGAGCCCGGCCGCCCGTGGGCGACCGGGCTCATCTCACAGCGGGTGTTACTGCCGGACCGACCGCCGACGCCTTACGGCGTGGGTGAGGAGGAGTTGTGGCGGACGTCGTCCCACCGGCCGGCGTGGACGAATCGGTGCTCCCGCCGGTGCCGGTGCCGCCGGGGAGGGCGACGGGCAGCGTGACGGCGATCAGGTTGCTGCCGACAGTGCCTGCTTCGCCGTCGTTGACCGGAACGGTGATCACCGAGCCGGTCCCGTCGAGGCTGGTGACGCCGTCCAGCATGAGCGGTCGGGCGAGGTCGACATCGACGTGTTGTCGGTCGCCGCACGAGCACCGGTGCGCGAGGCCCTGCTGGGGACGACAGAGGTCGCGGTCCGGCACGCCGGCCTGCCCTGATCCGCGTGGTCTCGCTCACCGTCCGGCAGAAGTCGAGCATCGGGTCGTGCACGCCAAGGGACCGTTCGAGAGAATCCGCGGGCGCCGGCATCGGCGCATCGCTTCTTTCCCGCAGCCAGGAGTGCTCGTGAGGCAGTCCATGCACCGCTCCCACCGGGTCGCCGGCGCGCTCGTCGGATCGGCGGTCGGTGACGCCCTCGGCGCACCGTTCGAGTTCGGCCCGCCCGGGCAGTTCTCCGCCCGCTTCCCCGTGCCGGCGCGCGGGACGAAGACGGAGATGTGCGGTGGCGGCTCGCTCGGCTGGGAGCCGGGCGAGTTCACCGACGACACGCAGATGGCGCTGCTCGTGGCGGCGTCCCTGCTCGAACGTGACGGCTTGGACGAGGCCGACCTCTTCGACCGGTTCCGCACCTGGGCCGAGGCCGAGCCACCGGACATCGGCAACCAGACGCGCGCCGTCCTCGGTTCCGGCCGGCCGTGGGACGTCGCCGCAGCCGAGCACTTCGCCCGGTCCGGCCACGCGGCCGGGAACGGGTCGCTGATGCGGACGACGCCGGCCGCGATCCGGTTCTCCCGCTCCGGGACCGAGGCGACCATGGACGCCGCGCGGCGGATCTCGGCGCTCACCCACGGCGACCCGTCGGCCGGCGAGGGCTGCGCGATCTTCCACGAGCTGGTGCGGGTGGCGCTGGACGGCGAGGACCCGCTGGCAGCTGTTCCTTCTGCGCTGGCCTTGGTCGCTGACGAGCACCGGGAACGGTGGGCGACGGTGCTGGCGCCCGACTGGACGCCGTCGGAGGCGACGGAGTCGAACGGGGCGGTGTGGCCGACGCTCGGCCAGGCGGTGTGGGCGCTGCGGCACGGGCGCGACTTCTCGGAGGTTCTCCGGCTCGTCATCGACCTCGGCGGGGACACCGACACGGTTGCCGCAGTGGCCGGCGGGCTGGCCGGTGCGGTGTTCGGCATGGGCGGGATCCCGAGCCGGTGGGCGTCGGTGGTGCACGGGCGAGTGCCCGGCCACGGTGACAAGGTGTGGCGGCTGGCCGACCTGCCGCAGCTCGCCGCCGCACTCGACGGTGGAGTGCAGCAGAGCTACGACCCCGGCGTCATCCCACGGATCGGGCCGACGGAGGTCCTGCCCGGCATCTGGGCGGGCAACCTCGACGGCGCGCGGTACAGCGAGACCGACTTCGCCGTCATCTCGCTGTGCCGGCTCGGTGAGCCGTTCCCGCACCCGGTGCACCGAATGGCCTACATCGCCGACAACGAGCACAACAGCGACCTGGACGCCGTGCTGGCCGACGTTCTCGACGACATGGCCGCGCTCCATGCCGAAGGACATCGGCTGCTCGTGCACTGCCACGGCGGCGCCTCGCGTACCGGGCTGGTCCTGCGGGCGTGGCTGATGCGCACGGAGGGGATGTCGATGGAGGAGGCGACGGCCCACGTCGCCGAGCGCTGGCCGCACCTCGGCCTGTGGAACGCCAGCTTCACCGCCGCCCTCGAGCGCGTGCGCCCGGAGGAGGCCTGATCGAACCGTCGAAGAGGCCCCGGTATCGCGGGTGAGCAGGATGACGCGGTACCGGCCGAGAGGTTCGCCGCTCCGCCCGTTCACCCAGCGGACCGCCTGCTCGGCCGTCCATGCAGGGCGGTGAACAAGGGTCGAGATCCACCCGCACAGTGCCTAACCTGGTGGCGATGCCCAAGCATTCACGCCGACCGAAGACCACCCGCTCGAAGTCGAGACGCGCACCGAGGCGGTCGAGCGTCGCGACCTCGTCGCGGCGGCGGGACGAGTCTGACCTGATGGACGACGTCGCGGCTGCGCTGGCCGAAGACGAACCTCTGTCCCTTCTGGGCGTGGCGAGTTCCCTGCTGGCCGCGTTCGACGACCGCCCGTCGCTGGGCGGGCAGACCGAGCCTTCGCTGCCACCGCTCGATGCCGTGCTGCAGACCTTCTTCGACGTGGACCTGATCGAGACCTCGGCGCTGCTGGCGGCCATCGCCGGGCTGGCCGGTGACGACGTCCTGCGGCACCGGGTCCGACGCGAGATCGCCGACCGCCGCCATGTGCTCCCGCGCTGGCTCGTCGCGCTGGATCAGGCAGAGCCGGTGGACCGGGTCCTCGAGATGCGGCACGTGCTCGGCGACGGGGAGAACGTCGTTCTCGGCGTCCGGTTGCCCGGGGGGCACGAACTCTGCGCCGTGGTCTACATCGACCACAACCTGGGCACGCTGGTGAAGGACGCCTTCGTCGTCCCCGGCCGGCCGTCGGAGCTGGTCGACAAGATGCGGGCCACGGCCGACGATCCGGACACGACGCTGACCGACCTCGATCCGGCCGACGCCCGGGCGCGGATCACCGAGGCGATCGAGCTGGGCGCGATCACGTTCCCCCCGCTGGAGACCGACACCTGGCCGGCCTGCCAGCCGTTCATCGAGTGGGCGGTCGGCCTGCTGCCGGCCGGGGGCACCGGGTACGTGCGGCCGGAGTGGACCGACGGCGACAAGCAGGCGCTGACCGAGCGGTTCTTCGCCTCACCGTTCGGCGCGGGCCTGGACGACGCCGACCGCCGGAGCTTGCTGGAATCGCTGCTGTGGTTCGGGACCGACTACGGGCCCGGCGACCCTTTGCGCTGGAGCCCGGTTGCCGTCGAGATCCTGCTGGACGACTGGATTCCCCGCAAGATCGTCGCCGACGTGCCATACCTGGCGCAGGCACCCGACCTGCTGCGCGCCTTCATCCGCTTCAGCCACGCCGAGCGCGGAATCCGGCCCGCGCTCACCGCCGAGACGCTGGCCGCCGTCGACGAGCTCGAGCCGGGCTACCAGGCGACCATCCGCACGCCCCGGCCGCAGGGCCCCATGGCACTGCTCGCCCGCATGGGCGTGCTGGATCCGGACGGCCCGTGGCCCGACCTGGAGGACGGCGCGCTGCCCACCTTCGGCGAGCTCATGCTCGAGCGGCTGTATCCGGCCGTCGGGGGCGCGCAGGCCCTCGCCGAGCTGGACGACGCGCCGCTGCCCGACGAGCCGTTCGACCGGTCCCGGGTGCCGGCCGAGGCGCGCGAGCGCGCGGGCGAGGTGCTCGTGCTGGTCGACCAGTGCTGCCGCGCGCTGATGGACCGCGAGCTGCGGACCGTGGCGCGCCGGCTGCTCGCACGGATCGCTGAGGACGACCCGCAGGCCCTCCGGCGCGGTCGCGCCGACACCACCGCGGCGGCGATCTGCTGGATCGCCGCCAAGGCCAACGACGTGTTCGACGAGGGCGGCCTGACGGTGAAGCAACTGCTGGACTGGTTCGGGGTCAGCGCGAACACCCCCTCCCAGCGCGGCAGGACCCTGTTGCGGGCGATCGGCGTCGAGGCCACTGACCACGCCTTCGGTCCGCTCGACCTCGGCTCGCCCGAGTACCTCACCGCTGCCCGGCGAGCGGCTCTCATCGACGCTCGCGACCTGTACCGGGGATAGAGCTGCCCGGGTCGGGTCATCCCGTTGTCACAACCAGTGGACACGCCGCGACGGAGGTGCGGACACCGGACTCGCAAGCCGCATTCCTACCGGCCTGTCGAGCACCCTCCCGCCGGGTCAGTCGTCGCCCAACGCGACGGGCTCCCGGTAGGCCTGCGCCCGGTGAGCGATGCGGACGACAAGGACGTCTCGCTCCCGCTCGTCCACCCGGATGAGGACTCGATAGTCGCCGCGCCGCGCGCTGCGCAGTCCTGCCAGCTCTCCCGTCAGCGGCTTGCTGAGCCGCACAGGGTTCCCGGGCAGGACGACGGTGATGAACTTGACGATCGCCGGCACGACCCGGTCAGGGAGGCGGTGCAGCTGGCGCCGAGCCGTCGAGGCAATACGGACGCCGAATGCGTCACTGACCGACGCCCTGAACTGCCGGAGCGACGGTGACGGAGCAACGAAAGGCGAGGCCTGATCACGGGCTGTGATCACCGAGAGATACGGATAGCCCCGTTTTCCCGCTCGGACGGGTGATGAGAATGCGTCGATCGCACCCGAACGGCGTAACGATGCGGACGACCGCGCATCAGCACGAGCAGCCAGTCCGCCCGCGATGATCAGCCGTTCGCGACCGGGCGGGCGGTAGTTCGGTGACGCACTACAGCGCGCGGCATGCCAGGCGGGAAGTAGGCCCCCCGACGCCGCGCGAGCCGGGCGAGCTCCCAGTTCCACGGCACGCGTGCCGACTTCTGCTTGTTGTGTCGTCGACACAGCGCCTGACCGTTCTCGACGGCGGTCGCACCGCCGCGACTGTGCGGGTGGATGTGGTCCGCCTGCAGGCCCTCGCTCTCCCGACAACGTCCGAACAGCCATGAGTGCTGCTCGCAGCGGTTCCCTGCTCGCGCGAAGATCTCCGCTCGGTCGAACCCTGAGAACCTCCGCTGCGGGTCCTTCGAGTGACGCCCGTGGACGACCGCACGGACGGTCCGAACCATGGCGTTGAGGGCCATCAATGCGAAGAAACCCACCAGCCAGGGTGATGACAACAAGTCACCCAAGACGGCTCGGAACAGCTCAATGATGAAGTTGGGCTCGAGGCCCGAGGTGGTCACGGATTGCTGGGCGATCAGTGCGTGCACCCCTGAGACATCGAGCGGTCAACTCACGACATTGAGTGGCGTGACCTCGGCTCTCGTCATTTCGAGGGTCGTGTCTCGCCCACGTAGCGGCGACGGAAGCGGCCTGCCCATTCGGCCAGCTCGTCGACGCCAGCGGCGGCATCGGCCAGCTCTCCGTGTCCGATGAACGTCACGGCGGTCGGTAGGGCGCCGCGCTCTTGCTCGACCGCAGCCACTGCGGTGCGCGCAGCTTCGTCGTCGTCCCGGGCCAGCACCACGGTCAGCGCCTCGTCGAAGAGCGGCGACTCCCCTGAGCGGCCGCCTCGCCGAACGCTCTCGGTCAGCAGGACGTTGCGCAACAGCTGGCGGGTCCTGTCTCCACCGAGGGCATCGAATGCGGCCTGGGTCATTCCGAACTCCTCGCAGAGGCGCCGGTACTTGCGGTCCTTCTCGCCCGTCTTGTCCCTACGGTCACGGCTGAACGTGTCGATGTACTTCGCCTCGACGGCGATCAGCAGCCGCCGGCCATCGAGTCGGCGCGCCGCCACGACGGCGTCGAATGCAGTGCCGTCGTTCAAGTGCTCGCGCCGATCGGGCGCCCACTCGCACTCGATGCCGTCGATCGACCGCTGGCCGACCGTCACGTGGTCCAGATCGATGAGCTGCCGTCCGGTGAGTGCCGACAGCAGTGTGACGGCGGCGCGCCGGTGCGCCCGGAGGTGACCGAAGACGCTGAAGCACAGCGGCATCGAGCTGAGCATGTTGGTGAACAGCCGGGCCTGTTCCAGCTGGCCGCCCTCCCCCTGGACGACTGCCACCCGAGCCGCCGCGTAGTCCGCCGCCTCATCACTCAGGAAGTTGTTCCGCCGGTCGTCGGCCGGCAGGTAGTTCCCGAGGATCTGGTCGCCTCGCCGGCCTGGCGCCAGGCCCAGGACCTCCTCCCGGAATGCGGACTGACGGCGCCTCTCCCGGCGGGTGACGGCGTTGTCAGAAACAACGAAAGTGATGTCGACCTGGGTCATGGCGCGGCTCCTTCGGGGTGTTCGTCCAGGGACTCGTGGGCCGCCTGCAGGCGACAGATCACGTCGACGGCTTCGGCCGGCCGAGCGGGCCGCGTAGAGAGGCAGCCACGTGCGCGTCGGCGTGAAGCTCACGTGCGCC
>JAOPWM010000263.1 GCA_025965695.1 Blastococcus sp. | reverse complement strand
GTTCAAGAACAAGACCGGCTACCACAAGCGGCAGGGGCACCGTCAGCCCCTGACCAGCGTCGTGGTCCGCGACATCTCGAAGGGCTGACCTCGACATGGCACACAAGAAGGGCGCATCGTCGTCCCGTAACGGTCGCGACTCCAACGCCCAGCGCCTCGGCGTGAAGCGCTTCGGCGGTCAGGTCGTCAAGGCCGGCGAGATCATCGTGCGTCAGCGCGGGACCCACTTCCACCCCGGTCTCGGCGTCGGCCGCGGCAGCGACGACACGCTGTTCGCGCTCGAGCCGGGCTCCGTCACCTTCGGCACGCGACGGGGACGCAAGACCATCTCCATCACCGCGGCCGAGGCTTGATCAACAGCACCACCCCTAGCTAGGAGGCGGCGGAGATGGCCGCTTTCGTCGATCGAGTGACCGTGCACGTGGCCGCCGGAAACGGCGGCCACGGTGTGTCCTCGGTCCACCGTGAGAAGTACAAGCCGCTCGGCGGCCCCGACGGCGGGAACGGCGGCGACGGGGGCGACATCGTCCTCGAGGTGGATCCCAGCGTCCACACGCTGCTGGACTTCCACCACCACCCGCACCAGAAGGCCGGCAACGGCCGCCCCGGTGAGGGCAGCAACCGGCACGGCGGCAAGGGCGAGGACAAGATCCTGCACGTGCCCGCCGGCACCGTCGTCAGCACGCCCGACGGGCGGGTCATCGCCGACCTCGTCGGCGCGGGCACGCGGGCGGTGCTCGCCAAGGGCGGCAAGGGCGGCCTCGGCAACGCCGCGCTGGCCAACTCCCGGCGCAAGGCGCCGGGCTTCGCCCTGCTCGGCGAGGACGGCGAGTCCTTCGACGCCGTCATCGAGCTCAAGAGCGTCGCGGACGTCGGCCTGGTCGGGTTCCCGTCGGCCGGCAAGTCCTCGCTGATCTCCGCGATGTCCGCCGCGCGGCCCAAGATCGCCGACTCCCCGTTCACCACGCTGGTGCCCAACCTCGGCGTGATCCGCTCCGGTGACACCGTCTACACGATGGCCGACGTGCCGGGGCTGATCCCGGGCGCATCCACCGGCAAGGGCCTGGGCCTGCAGTTCCTCCGCCACGTCGAGCGCTGCGCCGTCCTGGTGCACGTGGTCGACATGGCCACCATGGAGCCAGGGCGCGACCCCGAGAGCGACATCGAGGCCCTCGAGCACGAGCTGGCCGAGTACGGCGGCGTCGAGCTCGACCTGGTCGGCCGGCTGCGGATCGCCGTCCTGAACAAGATCGACGTTCCGGACGCCCGTGAGCTCGTCGACCTGGTGCGCGCAACCCTGGAGAAGCGCGGCCTCGACGTCTACGCGGTCAGCGCGGCGACCGGTGAGGGGCTGACCGAGTTCGGCTACGCCCTCGCGGCCGCCGTCGAGGCGCACCGCGCCAGCCTGCCCCCGATGGAGCCGGCCCGGGTCACCATCGTGCCCAAGGCGGTGGACGACACCGGCTTCACCGTCGAGCGCGACCCGGAGTGGGAGGGCTCGGGCGACGACAGAGCGTTCGTCGTGCACGGCGTCCGGCCCGAACGGTGGATCCGGCAGACCGATTTCTCCAACGACGAGGCCGTCGGTTTCCTCGCGGACCGGCTCAACCGGCTCGGTGTCGAGGAGCAGCTGGTCAGGGCGGGCGCCCGTCAGGGCGATGCGGTCACCATCGGTGGGGTCACCTTCGACTGGGTGCCCACCCTGCCGGCCGGAACGCTCACCGTGGAGGAGTCCGCAGGTCTCGGTGGCCGGGGTACCGACAGCCGGATCGACGCGCCGCACCGGGTGCGGGCGGAGGAGCGGCTGGCCGCCAAGAAGGCACGCCGGGTGCCCTACGAGCTCAGCGACGACACCTGGACGGACGACGACCTCCCGGCGGACCTGCCGGACGACGTCCCGTGAGTGGGCTCGCCGCCTCCTCCGATCTTCCCGCTGCACGCCCGGGGATCGCGGGCGCCCGGCGGGTCGTGGTCAAGGTCGGCTCCTCATCGTTGACCACGCTGCCCGGGGGACTGGATTCCGGACGGCTGTCGGCGCTGGTCGACGTCCTGGGAGCCGTCCGCGCTGCCGGCCGTGAGGTCGTTCTCGTCTCCTCCGGCGCGATCGCGGCGGGCCTTGCCCCGCTGCACCTGGACGGGCGCCCGCGCGACCTGGCCACCGCCCAGGCGGCGGCCAGCGTCGGCCAGCTCCGGCTCGTGCAGACCTACGCCGACGCGTTCGCCCGGCACGGGATCACCGTCGGCCAGGTGCTGCTGACCGCCGACGACCTCACCCGCCGCAGCCATTACCGCAACGCGCATCAGACGGTGGAGCGACTATTGGCCCTCGGTGCGCTGCCGATCGTCAACGAGAACGACACGGTCGCCACCGAGGAGATCCGGTTCGGCGACAACGACCGGCTCGCCGCCCTGGTCGCCCACGTCGCGCAGGCGGACGCTCTCGTGCTGTTGTCCGACGTCGACGGCGTCTACGACGGTGACCCGCGGCGTGGCCCCGCAACCCTCATCGACACCGTGACCGACGCCGGCGACCTCGCTGCGGTGACCCTCGGCTCGGCCAAGCGCAACGGCGTCGGCACCGGAGGCATGGCCACCAAGGTCGAGGCCGCGCTCATCGCCGCGCACGCAGGCGTGCCGGTCGTCGTCACCTCGACGGCGCAGGCCGCCGCCGCGCTGGCGGGGGAGCAGGTCGGCACGCTGTTCACGCCCATGGGCCGGCGGCCCAGCGCCCGCCAGTTCTGGCTGCGGTACGCCAGCCGGCCGCGGGGGCGGCTGCTGCTCGACGAGGGCGCGGTCCGCGCCGTCCGGGAGCGGCACGCCTCGCTGCTGGCGGCCGGCATCATCGGAGTCTCCGGCGACTTCCTCGCCGACGACCCGGTCGAGCTCGTCGGTCCCGACGGTGTGGTGGTCGCCCGCGGGCTGGTCGCCTACGACGCCCGCGAGCTGCCGCCGCTGCTCGGCTGCAAGACCGGCGACCTCGCCCCGGAGTACCGCCGCGAGGTCGTCCACCGCGACGAGATGGTGCTGGTCGGGCCACGTGTCCGAAAAGCGGACTCGCCAGCCTGAGAGACTGCCCCGCGTGACGATCCGTCCCATCCGCGAGCTCGGCGATCCGGTGCTGCGCACCCCCTCCGACGAGGTGAAGGCCTTCGACGGCTGGCTGGCCACCCTGGTGCGTGACCTCGTGGAGACCGTCGACCACCCCGGCCGGGCCGGTCTCGCCGCACCGCAGATCGGCGTGAGCGTGCGGGTCTTCTCCTACAACATCGACGGGGTCATCGGGCACATGGTGAACCCGGTGATCGTCGAGCGGTCGGAGGAGACCCAGGACGGCGACGAGGGCTGCCTGTCGGTCCCCGGCATCTGGGCGCCGACGGTCCGGGCGATGCACTGCGTCGCCGAGGGCTTCGACGTCCACGGCGACCCCCTGCGGCTCGAGGGTTCCGGACTGATGGCGCGCTGCCTGCAGCACGAGGTCGACCACCTCGACGGCAAGGTATTCCTCGACCGGCTCACCGGCGAGGCCCGGAAGTCGGCACTGCGCGCCCTGCGCTCGCGCTGACGTGGCATTCCTGGCGCCGGTGACCCTCGCGGGGAACCTGGTCATCCTCGAGCCGCTGCAGTTCGGGCACCACGACGACCTCGTCGACGCCGTGCGCGACGGCCGGCTGTGGGAGCTCTGGTACACGTCCGTGCCGGGTCCCGAGGCCATGGCCGCCGAGATCGAGGCCCGGCTGGCCCGTCAAGCGGTGGGGGAGATGCTGCCGTTCGTGGTGCGGCGCACCGACACCGGCCGCGTCGTCGGCATGACGACGTATCTGAACATCGAGCCCGACGTCCCGCGACTGGAGATCGGGGCCACCTGGACCGCTCACTCCGCCCAGCGCACCGGCGTCAACGCCGAGAGCAAGCTGCTGCTGCTCACGCACGCCTTCGACGCCCTCGGCTGCCTGGCGGTCGAGTTCCGGACGCACTGGCACAACCTGCAGTCGCGGACGGCGATCGCCCGGCTGGGCGCGAAGCAGGATGGCGTCCTGCGCAACCACCGCCGGATGCCGGACGGCTCGCTGCGCGACACGGTGGTGTTCTCGATCATCGACTCGGAGTGGCCCGCCGTCCGCAACGCGCTGCGGTACCGGCTGGCTCGCTACGGGTCCTGACCGGTCAGCGGGATGGCGTCCCCCGGCTCCCGCGTACCCTCGCGACCGTGTCCGACGCCGCAGACCTGCCGCTGATCGGTGCCGCCGCGCTGCGTGCGCGGGCGGCCGCCCGGGTGCTGCGCACCCTGCCCACCGACACCAAGAACGCCGCGCTCGCGGCCATGGCCGACGCATTGGTCGAGCGCACCGCCGAGGTTCTCGCCGCCAACGCCGCTGACATCGAGGTCGCCGCGGCAGCCGGGACGCCGGAGTCCGTTCTCGACCGGCTCCGCCTCGACGCCGCCCGCGTCGCCGGGGTCGCGGGGGCGCTCCGTGAACTCGTCGCCCTGCCCGATCCGGTGGGGGACGTCGTCCGTGGTTCGCGGCTGCCCAACGGGCTGCAGCTGCGCCAGGTGCGGGTGCCGCTCGGCGTGGTCGGGATCGTCTACGAGGCCCGCCCGAACGTGACGGTCGACGCCGCGGGCCTCTGTCTCAAGAGCGGCAACGCGGCGCTGCTCCGCGGGTCGGCCTCGGCGTTCGGGACCAACACCGCGCTGGTCGCCGTCCTCACCGAGGCGGCGGAGAAGGCCGGTCTGCCCGCGGGCTCGATCGAGCTGCTGCCCGCTGACCGCGCGTCGGTGGGGGAACTGCTGAACGCCCGCGGCCTGGTCGACGTCGTCATCCCGCGCGGCGGGGCGTCGCTCATCGAGCGGGTGGTGCGGGAGTCCACGGTGCCGGTGATCGAGACCGGCGTCGGCAACTGCCACGTCTACGTGGACGCAGCCGCCGATCCGGCGATGGCAGAGGCGATCGTGCTGAACTCGAAGACCCACCGGGTGAGCGTCTGCAACTCCGCCGAGACGCTGCTCGTGCACCGCGACGTGCCGTTCCTCCCGCGGCTGCTCGCCGCGCTGGCCGACGCCGGGGTCACGCTGCACGGGGACGACGCTGCCCAGGCCGCCCACCACGCCGTCGTCCCGGCGACCGATGAGGACTGGGCCACCGAGTACCTCTCGATGGACATGGCCGTGCGGGTGGTCGACGACCTGGCCGCCGCGGTGGAGCACATCGCGCGGTGGGGGAGCGGCCACAGCGAGGCGATCGTGTCCGACTCCGCCGCCGCGATCGCCGACTTCACCGCCGGGGTGGATGCCGCCGCGGTGCTGGTCAACGCCTCGACCCGGTTCACCGACGGGGGTGAGTTCGGCTTCGGCGCCGAGATCGGGATCTCGACGCAGAAGCTGCACGCCCGTGGGCCCCTGGGGCTGCCGGAGCTAACCTCCACCACCTACATCGTCACTGGCAGCGGGCACACCCGCTGACGGTTCCCTTCCGCTGAGGAGTTCCATGGCCCGCCCGCCCACGCAGTTCCCGCAGTTCTCCTCGGTCGCGGATGTCGGCAAGCGGCTGTCGACGGCGGGGTATCTGCCGGATGCGCAGATCGCGACGACGGTGTTCCTGGCCGATCGGCTGGGCAAGCCGTTGCTGGTGGAGGGGCCGGCCGGCACGGGGAAGACGGAGCTGGCCAAGGCGCTGGCGGCGGCCACGGGTTCGGAGCTGATCCGGTTGCAGTGCTATGAGGGTCTGGATGAGGCGCGGGCGCTGTATGAGTGGAACTACAAGAAGCAGTTGCTGCGGATCCAGGCGTCGCAGGGCTCCGGCGGTGCGGACTGGGACACCGTGCACGACGACATCTTCGGTGAGGAGTTTCTGCTGTCGCGGCCGTTGCTGACCGCGATCCGGCGCACGGAGCCGACGGTGCTGTTGATCGATGAGACGGACAAGGCCGACGTGGAGGTGGAGGGGCTGCTGCTGGAGGTGCTCAGCGATTTCCAGGTGACCATTCCGGAGCTGGGCACGATCACCGCGACGCGGCGGCCGATGGTCGTGCTCACGTCGAATGCGACCCGGGAGTTGTCGGAGGCGCTGAAGCGGCGATGTCTGTATCTGTCGTTGGACTATCCGAGCGCGGAGCGGGAGCGGGAGATCGTGTTGTCGCGGGTGCCCGACCTGGCGCCGGGGCTGGCCGAGCAGTTGGTGCGCACGGTGCGGGCGCTGCGGGCGTTGGAGTTGAAGAAGTCGCCGTCGATCTCGGAGACGCTGGACTGGGCGCAGACGCTGTTGGAGCTGGGTCTGGACACCCTGGATGAGTCGGTGGTGCGCTCGACGCTGGGGGTGGTGCTCAAGCACGCCAGCGATCAGGAGCGGGCCGCCGCCGAGCTGCGCCTGAATTGATGGGGCCGAACTGATGGACGACCATGCCGTGCGGGTGGCCGAGCCCGGGGGGCTGGCCGGGCATCTGGACGGCTTCGTCCGGGCGGTGCGGGGGGCGGGGATCCCGGTGGGGATCAGTCAGGCCGTCGACGCCGCGGAGATCCTGATGGTGGTGGACCTGCTCGACCGCGAGCAGTTGCGGCACGGGCTGGCCGCGGTGCTGCTGCAGCGGGCCGCGCAGCGGCCCACCTACGACGTGCTGTTCGACCTGTGGTGGCCACTGTCGGACCGGCCTCGCACGTCCGGGAACGGCGACGGCGACGGCGACGCCGCGGACGGCGATCCGGGGGAGTCGACCCTCGACGTGCCTGGATCCGGGGACGAGGACCTGTCGGAGCTGATGCGCGCCCGGCTGCTCAAGCTCCTGATGGACGGCGACGACGAAGCTCTGCGCCGGTTCGCGCGAGCGGCCGTCGACCGACTGGGACGGGGGCAGCCCTCGCCGTCGGGACAGTCGTTCTTCAGCTACCGCGTGCTCAGGGCGCTGTCACCGGACACCCTCGTCTCCCAGCTGCTGGCCGGCCTGCTGAACGAGGGGGAGCGTGGCGGGCTGGCCGAGCAGGTCGCGCGGCAGACGGTCCGTGAACGGCTGGCCGCATTCCGGTCCGCGATCGAGGCCGAGGTCCGCCGCCGGACCGCGGCAGAGAAAGGCCGGGACAAGGTCGCGAAGAACGCTGTCCGGCCGCTGGCCGACCAGGTCGACTTCCTCCGGGCACAGGCCGGTGATCTGGCCGAGCTGCGCCGGGCCGTCGCCCCCCTGGCCCGACGGCTCGCCGTCCGGCTCTCCGCCAGGCGGCGGCTGGGACGCGAGGGCCGGCTGGACTTCCGCAAGACCGTGCGCGCGTCTCTCGGCACCGGCGGCGTTCCGGTGGTCACCCATCACCGGCCGCGGAAGGTGCACAAGCCCGAGCTCGTCGTGCTCTGCGACGTCAGCGGCTCCGTGGCGGGCTTCAGCCATTTCACGCTGATGCTGACCCAGGCGCTGCGGGAGCACTTCACCGGCGTGCGGGCGTTCGCCTTCGTCGACACCACCGACGAGG
>JAOPWM010000234.1 GCA_025965695.1 Blastococcus sp. | reverse complement strand
CCTCGGCCGCAGCCGCGCACGCCGCGGCGGCACCCGCCGCACCGCCGGCCCCCGTCCAGTCGCAGCGCGACACCGTGGCGGTGGACGCACCCCCGTCGCCGCCACACGACAACGGCATCGGTGGCCTCTTCGCCAACGCCGAGCCGGCCCAGCCGTCGATGACCCTGGTGCCGCCACGGACGTCGGTCTTCCCGGCGAGTCCTCCGCCTGCCGCTCAACCGCCGGGTGAGCGCTTCTCGTACTGGACCGAGGAGTCCCAGGCCGGCGAGGCCACGGACGAGAAGCCCGGCGGCGGCCCCGGCCGTCGTGCGTTGGTCATGGTTCTGGTGGGCGTCGTGGCGGTGGCGGTGCTCGGCATCGGCGGCTGGCTGTTCCTGCGCGGCGGCGCGGGCGGCGGCGGCAGCGGTACCGCCGGCGGCTCGACGGCCGCCCAGCCCACGACCGGCGGGCCGGCGGTCGGCGCCGTCCAGGACCTCGGCGGCGTGACGTACACCGTGGAGGCGGTCGAGGTCGACGGCACCTGCCTGAACCACGCCTACGGCGACACCGCCGGCTTCTTCGCCGACAACGACTGCACGGGGTTGTCCCGGGCGCTGTACTCGGCCGAGATCGGCGGCAAACCGGTCGTCGTCTCGGTGACCCGCGTGCGCCTGGCCGACGCCGCCGCCGCGCGTGACCTCCGGTCTCTCACCGATCGCAACGGCAGCGGGAACGTCAGCGACCTGCTCCGGGAGGGTGTCCGGTACCCGGGCAGCCCCGCGGAGCTGTCCCGGGCGGAATACGCCAGCGCCGTCTCCGGGCCCACCGTGACGATCGTCGAGACCGCCTGGGTGAACCAGGACGCCAAGGGAAGCTCGGCGGACATCGACCGGATGGCCAACGACGGCCTGGCCCTCGCCGTGCCACCCTTCCCCGCCGGGTAGCGGGATCGTCAGCAGGCGGCGGCGGCCCACGCCATGTCGGCGAGCAGCGCGCCCATGGCCGCGCGGTCCAGGCGGCCGGCGCTGTGCGGGGTGGAGTTGATCAGCCCGAAGACGGCGTGGGCGCGGGCCCGGCAGGTCGCGGCATCGGCCGCCGGGTGCAGCCGGGCCAGCACGGTCACCCACACCTCGACGTAGCGGCGTTGCAGCCGGCGGACCTGTCCGGCCTCGGCGTCGGGAAGTGAGCCGAGATCGCGGTCCTGCACGGTGATCAGCGCGGGGTTGTCGATGGCGAATTCCACCTGGAAGGCGATCAGCGCGCGCAACTGGGCGACCGGGTCGGCGCCGGCCTCGGCCACCCGGTCGCTCCCGCCGGCGAGCAGCCGCTCGCTGATCCGCACCAGCATCTCGGCGAGCATTGCGTCCTTGCTCGCGAAGTGCCGGTAGATCGCGGGACCGGTGACGCCCACGGCCGCGCCGACGTCGTCCATCCCGACCGCCCGGGAGCCGCGCTCGGCGAACAGCTGTGCGGCGGCCTGGAGGATCTGCTCCCGGCGCGACGGACGATCGGCATCGGCGTGCAGGGCGATGTCCTGGGCGGAGTCTCGTGCCGCGGGCGTCGAGGTCACGGTCGGGATGTTAGCGGTGAAGTGAACGTCCGTTAACCACTCCGGGGTGGGAAGTGGACCGTCGGAGTGAACCAGCGTTAACCTCTGCCCGTGGACGCTCCGGTGCTGCCCCGAGCCACGGCGGTCGACGCCGACGGCGCCGCCCGCAACGCCGCCGCGCACGCCGAACTGGCTGCCGATCTCGCCGCCCAACTGCAGCGCGTGGCCCTCGGTGGCGGTGAGCGGGCACGCCGGCGGCACGTCGACCGCGGCAAGCTGCTGCCCCGCGAACGGGTCGACGCGCTGCTCGACCCGGGTAGTCCCTTCCTCGAGCTCTCCCCGCTGGCCGCGCACGGCCTCTACGACGGCGAGGCGCCCGCGGCCGGGATCATCACCGGCATCGGGCGGGTCTCCGAGCGCGAGTGCGTCGTCGTCGCCAATGACGCCACCGTCAAGGGCGGCACCTACTACCCGATGACGGTGAAGAAGCACCTGCGGGCGCAGGAGGTGGCGCTGCAGAACCGGCTGCCCTGCATCTACCTGGTCGACTCCGGCGGCGCGTTCCTGCCCATGCAGGACGAGGTCTTCCCCGACCGCGAGCACTTCGGCCGGATCTTCTACAACCAGGCGACGATGTCGAAGGCATCGATCCCGCAGATCGCCGCCGTCCTGGGGTCGTGCACCGCGGGCGGCGCGTACGTCCCGGCGATGAGCGACGAGGCCGTCATCGTCCGGGGGCAGGGCACGATCTTCCTGGGCGGCCCGCCGCTGGTGAAGGCCGCGACCGGGGAGGTCGTCACCGCAGAGGAGCTCGGTGGGGGAGACCTGCACAGCCGGGTCAGCGGTGTGACCGACCACCTGGCCGACGACGACGCGCACGCCCTGCAGATCGTCCGCCAGATCGTCGGCACGCTGGGGCCGCGCAGCCCCCGGCCCTGGGACGTCGAGCCGGTCGAGGAACCGCTGCACGCGCCGGAGTCGCTGTACGAGGTCGTGCCGCCCGACTCGCGTACGCCCTATGACGTCCGGGAGGTCATCGCCCGGCTGGTCGACGGCAGCCGGTTCGCCGAGTTCAAGCCGCTCTACGGGCCGACGCTGGTCACCGGCTTCGCCCGGCTGCACGGCCACCCCGTCGGGATCATCGCCAACAACGGTGTGCTGTTCAGCGAGTCCGCGCTCAAGGGTGCGCACTTCATCGAGCTGTGCGACCGCCGGAAGATCCCGCTCCTGTTCCTCCAGAACATCTCCGGCTTCATGGTCGGCCGCGACTACGAAGCCGGCGGCATCGCCAAGCACGGCGCCAAGATGGTCACCGCAGTCGCCTGCGCCCGGGTACCGAAGCTGACCGTGGTCATCGGCGGCTCGTTCGGTGCCGGCAACTACTCGATGTGCGGGCGGGCCTACTCGCCCCGCTTCCTCTTCACCTGGCCCAACGCCCGCATCTCGGTGATGGGCGGGGAGCAGGCGGCGAGCGTGCTCGCCCAGGTCCGCCGCGACGGCGCCGAGTCCCGCGGCGAGGAGTGGCCGGCGGAGGAGGAAGAGGCGTTCAAGGCCCCCATCCGCGACCAGTACGAGCAGCAGGGGCACCCCTACTACGCGACCGCCCGGCTCTGGGATGACGGCGTGATCGACCCCGCGCAGACCCGCACCGTGCTCGGCCTCGCCCTGTCCGCCTGCGCCAACGCGCCCCTGGAGGAGGTCGGCTATGGCGTCTTCCGCATGTGAGAGGGGACTTTCGGCGCCGAAAGTCCACCGAACGGCCGGACTTTCGGCGCCGAAAGTCCCGTCTGTACTCGGTCGGGGGCAGTGACCGTCGTGTTCGAGACCGTTCTGGTGGCGAACCGCGGCGAGATCGCCGTCCGGGTGATCCGCACGCTCCGCGAGATGGGCATCCGGTCGGTGGCGGTGCACAGCGACGCGGACGCCGGTGCGCTGCACACCCGGCTCGCCGACGTCGCCGTGCCCATCGGGCCGGCTCCGGCGGCGCAGAGCTACCTCTCCATCGATCGGGTCCTGGAGGCGGCCGCGCGGACGGGCGCCCAGGCGATCCACCCCGGATACGGCTTCCTCTCGGAGAACGTCGAGTTCGCCCGCGCCTGCGAGAAGGCCGGGATCGTCTTCATCGGCCCGCCCGTCGCCGCGATCGAGGCGATGGCCGACAAGATCCGCGCCAAGCAGACGGTGATGGCCGCCGGCGTGCCCGTCGTCCCCGGCCGCACCGAGCCCGGGATGACCGACGCCCAGGTCGCCGACGCCGCGGTCGCCGTCGGATTCCCCGTGCTGCTCAAGCCCAGTGCCGGTGGCGGCGGCAAGGGCATGCGGGTCGTGCGCACCACCGAGGAGCTTTCGGACGCGATCGCCGGCGCCCGCCGCGAGGCCCGCAGCTCCTTCGGCGACGACACGCTCCTGGTGGAGCGCTACGTCGGGAACTCCCGGCACATCGAGGTCCAGGTGCTCGGTGACGCCCACGGCAACCTCATCCACCTCGGCGAGCGCGAGTGCAGTCTGCAGCGCCGGCACCAGAAGGTGATCGAGGAGGCGCCGTCCCCGCTCCTGGACACCGCCTCGCGGGCCTCCATGGGCCGGGCGGCGGTCGACGCCGCCAAGGCGGTGGGATACACCGGCGCCGGCACCGTCGAGTTCATCGTCGACGCCGACCGCCCCCGCGACTTCTTCTTCCTCGAGATGAACACCCGGCTGCAGGTCGAGCACCCGGTCACCGAGTGCATCACCGGCCTGGACCTGGTCGAGCAGCAGATCCGGATCGCGGCGGGGGAGCGGCTGCCGCTCGACCAGAGCGACATCTCCCTCGACGGGCACGCCATCGAGGCGCGGCTCTACGCAGAGGACCCCGCCCGCGGGTTCCTCCCGCAGGCGGGCACCGTGCTCGGCCTGGTCGAGCCGACCGGCCCCGGCATCCGGGTGGACAGCTCGCTCGCCGTGGGCACCGTGGTCGGCACCGACTACGACCCGATGCTCGCCAAGGTGATCGCCTGGGCGCCCACCCGGGAGACTGCGCGGGCCCGTCTCGTGGGGGCGCTCGGGCACACCGCCGTCCTCGGGGTGACGACCAATGCGGCCTTCCTCCGGGCGCTGCTGAACGACCCCGACGTCGTCGCCGGGAAGCTCGACACCGGCCTGATCGAGCGGCGCGGCGCCGAGTTGACCGCACCCGAGCCCCCGCCGCCGCACGTGTATGCCGCCGCGGCGCTGGCGCTGCTCATCGAGTCCGAGCCCGCCGGCCCCGTCGTCGACCGCTGGGACGTGCCCGACGGCTGGCGGCTCGGGGAGCCGGCCTGGACGGTCCGGCGGCTGCAGGTGTCGGGCGGGGACCCGGTGGAGGTCCGGTTGCGCGGCCGGTCGGCGGCGGCGGAGGTCCGCGTGGGGGACGGCGAGCCGGTGGCCGCCCGCGCCTTCCGGGACGCCGGCCGGCTGACCGTGACCCTCGACGGGCTCACCATGTCCTACACCGTGCAGCACGAGGGCGGCACGGTCTGGCTGGCCGCCGA
Source organism: Blastococcus sp. (assembly GCA_025965695.1). Lineage (GTDB taxonomy): Bacteria > Actinomycetota > Actinomycetes > Mycobacteriales > Geodermatophilaceae > Blastococcus_B. The sequence goes on along the minus strand of JAOPWM010000234.1, from coordinate 23,712 downwards.
CGGGCGGGTGGCGGCACTGCGTGAGCACGAGCGGCTGACCGCGCACGCCGAAGGATCGGGCAACGGCGGCGCCGTCACGTCACCCATGCCGGGAACGGTGACCGTCGTGCAGGCGGCGGTCGGCGACGAGGTGACGGCGGGGACCCCGCTGCTCGTCGTCGAGGCCATGAAGATGGAGCACGTGCTGACCGCCCCCGTCACGGGGACGGTCACCGAGCTCGGCGTGACGGCCGGCCAGACGGTCGCGCTGGACGAGCGGGTGGCCGTGGTGACCCCATCGGCGTCCGCTCCTGAGCAGCAGGAGAACTGATGTTGGACTACCGCCTCGACGCCGAGACCGAGGCCTTGCGCAAGACGGTCCGCGAGTTCGCCGTCGAGGTCGTGGCCCCACAGATCGGGGAGTTCTACGAGCGCGACGAGTTCCCCACCGCGATCGTTCGGCAGATGGGTGAGCTCGGACTTTTCGGCCTACCGTTCCCCGAGGAGTACGGCGGCTCGGTTGGTGACTACTTCCACCTGTGCGTGGCACTGGAGGAGCTGGCCCGGGTGGACAGCTCGGTGGCGATCACCCTGGAGGCCGGGGTGTCGCTGGGCGCGATGCCGATCTACCGGTTCGGCACCGAGGAGCAGAAGCAGGAATGGTTGCCGCGGCTGTGCTCCGGGGAGGCGCTGGGTGCCTTCGGGCTGACTGAGCCCGGTGGCGGTTCGGACGCCGGGGCCACGAAGACCACCGCGCGGCTGGAGGACGGCCACTGGGTGATCAACGGGTCGAAGGCGTTCATCACCAACGCCGGCACCGAGCTCACCCGGCTGGTCACCGTCACGGCGGTGACCGGCACGCGGCCGGACGGCGGCAAGCAGATCTCGTCGATCATCGTCCCCTCGGGGACGCCCGGATTCGCCGTCGGGCAGCGGTACTCGAAGGTCGGCTGGAACGCCTCGGACACCCGTGAGCTGTCGTTCACCGATGTGCGCGTGCCGGAGGAGAACCTGGTGGGGGAGCGGGGCCGCGGCTACGCCCAGTTCCTCTCGATCCTCGACGAGGGCAGGGTCGCGATCGCAGCGCTGTCGGTCGGGCTGGCGCAGGGCTGTGTGGACGAGTCGGTGAAGTACGCGGCGCAGCGGGAGGCGTTCGGCCAGCCGATCGACCGCAACCAGGCCATCGCGTTCATGATCGCCGACATGGAGGTGCGCGCCTCCACCGCGCGGCTGTCCTATTACCGGGCGGCGGAGAAGATGCTGCGCGGGGAGCCGTTCAAGCGGGAGGCGTCGATCGCCAAGCTGTACAGCTCGGAGATGGCCATGGAGAACGCCCGCTATGCCACCCAGGTGCACGGCGGGTACGGGTTCATGAACGAGTTCCCGGTCGCGCGGTTCTACCGCGACGCGAAGATCCTGGAGATCGGTGAGGGGACGAGCGAGGTGCAACGGATGCTGATCGCCCGCGACCTCGGCGTCGGGTGAGGCCACGAGTGCGCACATATCGCCGTCTCGGCAGCCCCTGAGACGTCGACATCTGCGCACTGGCACCAGCGGCGCGGAAACGGAAACGTGCAGGTCAGCTAGGCGATTCGCGTCTGGCCTGGGTGGGGTCACCGGGGCGTGTGGGGGTACTGAGGCAACGGAACAGGATCGTCCCGGCGCGTTCGTCTGCCGCGCGGAGATGGCAGCGCCCGGTCGGACACAGTCCCCTCCGGCTCTCGACGACGGTCGCCGGGAGACCGCTGGAGACCGTGATGCTCGCCCCGCCTCGTCCCCCCGCCCGTGGCCCAGTGCTTCGCAGGCGAGCGCTCGCCCGCGGCTCGCTGGTCGGCGTCGGAATGCTCGCCCTCACCGCATCCGGCATTCCGGCCGCCTTCGCCGACGACGAGGCGGTCGCCCCCGGGACTCCTGCTCCCGAGGCCGGCCTCGCCCCTGTCGGCGAGTCGGCGCCGGAGGTGCTCAACCCAGCCGTGAAGGAGGTCGACGCCGCTCGCCCCGTCGCCACCATCGAGGGCTTCTTCGGGAGCGGGAAGAGTGTCGGCTTCCAGGTCGAGTACGACGAGGCCACCGCCCCGTCCGGGCTGGACCTGTCCGGCGCGGTGTTCACCCTGACCGGCGAGGCCGGGGTGTACACCTGCACGACCGACGCCACCGGCTTCTGCTCCGTCGAGAGCAACGCCCTGAACGGGTTCGTGCCGGCCGGCGACTACACCGTGACCCAGACCGACCACTCGGTGGGCCTGACAGCTGCGACCGGTGCGGGCTCGGTCCACCTCTGCAACTGGCTCGAGAGCTTGGACAGGGACTGCGGGTACGACTCCTTCGACCCGGTCGTCAACGACTCGATCTTCCGATCTCCCGTCGTGACGTCCGTCGAGGACGCAGTCACCGGTGCGCCGATCGAGGGCGCGGTCTACACGCTCACCGGCCCGGGCTTCGACTATGCGCCCAATGAGGACGAGAGCTCCGGCGACGAGGGCACCGGCGACGAGGGCACCGGCGACGAGGGCACCGTGCTCGTCGAGGCGCAGAGGATCTCGAAGGAGAGCGTCGCCGACGACGTGCCCGCGCTCGAGTCCCCGCTGCTTCAGGAGGTCCGGGCGACCAGCGCCGCCGACGGCAGCCTGACGTTCACCGGATGGTTCCTGCCGGGCACCGCGTACGTGCTGGCGCCCGTCAGTTCCGTGGACGGGTATGTGGCCGACACCGAGACCACCGGCATCGAGATCGCCCCGTCGACCGGCGTGCTGCGCGTGTCGCTGGACCCGCGGCTCCTCAGGCCGATCGCGATCCCCGCTCCGGTCGTCCCGGGCGGCGACACCCCGGCCGTGACGCCGGCGCCGGTCCCCGCACCCGCTGCGACTCCGGCCGGCGCCGGCGCACCGGCCGTCAGCAGGCCGGGGCGCGTGGCTGCTCCGGCTCCGGCAGCGCCGGCCGAGCCGATCGCGGCGGAGCCGGCCACGCCGTCGGCCTCGTCGGCGACCAAGACCTTCGACCACCGGTCCGGTGCCGGGGAGCCCGCCACCCCACCGCAGGCCCGAGGGGTCACCAGCCCTGCGATCACCACGGTCAGCAGCAACCTCCCCGACAAGGGGCTGCTCATGGCTCTGGGTGTGCTGTTCCTGATCGTCGTGGTCGTCGCAGCCGGGCTGGTTCGGCGTCATGCCCGCCGCAGGGCCTGACCTCCTGCTGGACCCGTGGTGGGCCCGGCTCCCCGAACCCGGGGAGCCGGGCACGCCACCGCGGCACACGCTCGTCGCCGTGCTGTCCGCGGAGTTCCCCGCGCACACGGTCGTGCATCTCCCGGGCGGCCGTCGGCCGTCGGACTGGCAGGTCGCGGTGCAGGCCGATGTCGACGGCTCGCGCGTGCACCGGGTGGAGGTCGCCCTACCGGGCGCGCCGCTGCTGTGGTTCGTCGAGCTTCCGGAGCCCACGGGCCGTCCGGCGGCCTCGACTCTCGTGGCCTTCTCCGACGTGCGTTTCGCCGATGGAACCGTGGTCGACGACGTTCGGGCTCGCCACGCCGGCGTCGATGGTTCCGGTCAGGTGGGGGCCTTGCGCTGGTGGCCCGGCACCGGGTTGGTCCACCAGATCTACGTGGCACCCGCCCACCGTCGCCGAGGCGTCGGCAACAAGCTCGTCCGTACGGTCTTCGGCATCCAGGCCGCACGGGGACTCTCGCCGCTGCACGGTGACGGGCGCCGCACGGAACTCGGTGAGGAGTGGCGGAACGCGCTGCCCGCCGCCGTCGCTGCGCGGATGGCGCCGCTGTCGGAGGTCATGCCCCCGATGACGCCGTCGCTCTCTGCCTGACCGGGTTCAGGCGGTGACGTCGATGAGCACCTTCCCGACGACGCCGTCCTCGACCGCCTGGTGGGCCTCGGCAGCCTGCGCGAGCGGGAACACGTGTAGCGGCAGGCCCGCCTCGCGGCCGACCCGGATCGCGCCGTCCAGGACGGCGGCGTTGACGTCCTCGACCGCGAACTCCTTGGCGCGCGCCGGCTCGGTGTAGACGAGCACGAACTGCCACCGGGCGTTGGGCCGCATCTGCAGGCGCACGGGGATCGTGACCTCGGCGCCCCCGTCGTCGGCGTACATCGCGACGGCACCGTGCATTGCGATGACCTGCGCGTCGATGCCGGCATTCACCGCGGCGGACACCTCGACGATCGCGTCGACGCCCTTCGGGACGATCTTGCGAACCTCGGCGACGACGTCCTGCTGGCGGTAGTCGACGACGTGGTCAGCCCCGGCCGCGGCCGCGAGCTGGGCCTTGTCCGGGCTGCTGACCGTGGCGATGACCGTGGCATCGGCCCAGTGGGCGAGCTGGATCGCCGCGTTCCCGACGGCGCCCGCGCCACCCTGCACCAGTACGGTGTACCCGCTCAGGGAACCGGCATCGATCCGGTCGGGGAGCGACTCGGCGACGGTCAGGCAGCGGTGCGCGGTGAGGAACGGGACGCCGAGCGCGGCGCCCAGTTCCAAGGGCGGCTCGGCGCCGAGGAGGACGGTCTGTCGCGCCGGGACGACGGTGTACTCCGCCGCCGTCCCGAAGGGGCGCTGATAGGCCGCCTCCCAGATCCAGACCCGCTCTCCGACGAGCACCGGGTCCACGCCCTGGCCGACCGCGTCGATGGTGCCGGCGCCGTCCTGGTTCGGGGTCTTCCCGTCCGGCCCGGGGTCGGCCGTGCTCCGGGACTTCCAGTCGGTGGGGTTCACCCCCGAGAAGGCGACGCGGACGCGCACCTCGCCAGGACCGGGTTCGGGGACGGGCCGCTCGACGAGTTGCAGGACGTCGGGGCCGCCGGGACGACTGTAGGAGATGGCTCGCACGGGCTGGCTCCTACCCGCATGTATGCGGGCCACGCCGGCGGTTGCCGTCAGGCCGGGGGTGCGTCGTCGTCCGTGGGCCAGTCGGGAGCAGGCAGCCCGGCGAGCGCGACGAGGCGCACGACCGTGTCCTCGACGATCTCGTCCGCCGGCGGCGCGCCGTCCGGCGAGGCCATCAGGTGCTGTACCTCGGCCGGGTCGACGGTCCTCCCCTCGGCATCGAGGACCCACCGGGCGAAGCCCTCCGACTCGGCTGCGGTGTCCACCGGTGCCCCGGCGTCCGGCTCCTCGAAGTAGACCCGGGGTTCGTAACCGAGGAAGAAGCGGCCGCCCGAGGCGTCGGCCGCGCGGTAGTCCACCGTCGCGATCCGACTGTCGTGCACATCGATGATCAGGAAGGGGACGGCGGTCGGCCCCCCGGTGCTCCACCGGCCGGCGCTGTACGCGAACTTCCCGAAGAGACCCACGGCCCGAGGCTAGCCAGGCGGCTCGACCTCGACGGCGACGCTGAGCAGCACGACGCTGTCCTCGTCGGCGTGCACACCGTGCCGCTGCATCGGGACGGGCGCGATCTCGCCGGCGCGGAGGGCCACGGCGCCGTTCCCGGCCACCACGCGGACCCGCCCGCGCAGCACCTGCAGGCTGGCCGCACCGGGGCTCTCGTGCTCCCCGAGGTCGACGCCGGCCAAGAGGGCGATGACCGTCTGGCGCAGCCCGTCGACCGGGTGCGCCAGGGTGTGCGATGCCCGGCGGGCATGTGCGGCCGTCGCCTTGTCCAGCAGTTCGGTGGCGAGGGCCGCGAGGTCGACGGGGCCCGGTTCGGCGGCCGGCTGGCTCATCGCCTCAGGCTAGGCTTGCCGGGCCCCCAGGGGTCAGCGCCAGGTGCGCATCTCGGGACGGCGGCCCAGAGTGCGCTCCACCTGTTCCGCGGCCTTCTCGTCGGCGTTCACCAGCACGGGCCGCTGTGTGCCGGCGAACAGCGGGAGGTCCGACGGGCTGTCGCTGTAGGCGGCCGACCACGGCGGGAGGTATCCCCGCTCGATCAGCATGGCCACCTTCGCCTCGCCCATCGCCCGTCGTACCCGGGGCGGCCACAGCGTTCCCGTGGAGCCGACCACGTCGAGGTCCCCGAGCCCGATGGCGGCGAGGAATCCCCGGGCGAGGGTCTCCTCGCAGCCCGTGGCGACCACGACGACGTTCCCGGTGCGCTGGTGCTCGCGGACGCAGGCGATCGCGTCGGCGACCGCCGCCTCGGGCTTTCGGGTCAGCGCCTCGCCGAAGGCGGCCGCGACCGGCTCGACGTCGGACCCTCGGCGCCGGCCGACCGCGATCCGGGTCATGCCGCGGGCCGCCAGCGGGCGGAGCCGGGGGACCATCGCGCCGGGGACGAGGAGCGGAGCCGCGAGCAGCAGCAGGAGCAGCCGCCGGGGCGCCTGGCGGAGCCGCCCGAGCAGGAACAGCGTGGACGCGTCGCCGCCGAGCAGGACCTTGTCCAGGTCGAACACGACCGTCGGTGCCATGCAGGGGGAGTACCGGCGCGGAGCGGTGCGGAAAACCTCCCTACGGCACTGTGCCGGTCACCGGTTGCCCGAGGCCGGCCTCCCGGGCGCGTTGCTCCACGGTCCGGACGGCGGCGCGCAGGTCCCCGAGGTGGCGCTGCACGAGACCGGTCAGCGACAGCACCTGCCGCCGCCAGGTCAGGTTGATGCAGCCGACGACCCGGCCGTCGAGCCGGACCGGCATCGCGATCGACGACCGCCCGTCGTCGACCTCCGAGCGCGGGCGGTAGTAGTCGCCGCCGAAGTCCGGCGCGCGCACGGCGTACCCGCGCTCCCGGGTGGTGGCGACGAGTCGCTGCAGGGCCTCGTCGTCGAAGGCCATCGCGTGCGCGGGGATGTTCTTGAGCCGCAGCCGGGCGATGACGGCGCGGAACTCCTGTTCGGGACAGGACGCGAGATAGGCGCGTCCGCTCGCCGAGCCGAGCATGTTGACCCGGAACCCGTGCGGCCGCGGCGGCAGCGCGTCGAAGTACGTGCGGGAACTGTTGGTCTCCAGGGTCTCCATGTAGTCCAGGCGGGGAACCGACAGCACCGAGGGCCACTGCAGCCGCTGGGAGAGCTCGTCCAGAACGGGGGAGGCGATCTCGACCAGCCAGGCGCTGTCGTCGGACTCCACCCGGCGCAGGAGGGTCTGGCTGGGCAGGAAGGCGCCGTCGACCATGCGCTGCCAGACGAATCCGTGCTGGTGGGCCGTGTAGAGGATCCGGGTCAGGGTCGGCTTCGGGATGCCGGTGGCCAGGTGCAGGTCGTGCAGGCTGGCCGCGCGCATCTCCTGCAGCGCCTGGAGAACCTGCAGCCCGCGGCCGAGCGACTCGATCGGGTTGACCCGGTACTCCCGCATGTCATCCTCTCGGCCTCTGGCTTTTCGCAGAGTGAAAAGCTTGATGCTGAGTGTTGCCCATCACATGTGTGCTGCGCCACTGTCTGCGCATGCCGGTTCCCCCAGCGCAGATCAACGTGGCGCAGAGCGACCTGCCGCAGACCACGGTGCGGGAGGGCGACCTGCTCTGGACGCCGTCGGCTGAGCGGGTCGAGGGCGCCCGGCTCACGGAGTTCACCCGGTTCGCGGAGGCCCGCACCGGCCGCCGGTTCGCCGACTACGCGCAGCTGTGGGCCTGGTCGACCACCGAGCTCGAGGAGTTCTGGCAGGCGATCTGGGACTTCTTCGACGTCCGTTCCTCGGCTCCGCACACCGCCGTCCTCGAGAACCGCACCATGCCCGGTGCCCGCTGGTTCCCCGGGGCGAGACTGAACTTCGCCGAGCACCTGCTCCGGCAGGAGCGCCCCGGCACGCCCGCGCTGCTGTTCGCCGACGAGACCTCCCCGCTGCGCGAGCTGTCGTGGGAGGAATTCGCCCGGCAGGTCCGCGCGGTCGCCACCCATCTCCGGTCACAGGGGATCGGGGCCGGCGACCGGGTGGTCGGGTACCTGCCCAACATCCCCCAGGCGATGGTCGCGATGCTCGCGACGGCGAGCGTCGGCGCGATCTGGGCGAGCGTCTCACCCGACTTCGGCGCCCGCGGCGCGCTCGACCGGCTCGGCCAGCTGGACCCCGCGGTGCTGCTCGCCGCCGACGGCTACCGCTACGGGGGCCGCGACTTCGACCGTCGTGGCGAGGTCGCCGAGATCGTCGCCGGGCTGCCGAGCCTGCGTGCCGTCGTGCACGTCCCGGTGCTCGGCCTCGACCAGCCGGGCACCCCCTGGGACGACGTCCTCTCCGGTCCGGCGGTGCCGGCGGCGGAGTTCGAGTTCGCGCAGGTGCCCTTCGACCAGCCGCTGTGGGTGCTGTTCTCCTCCGGCACGACCGGGCTGCCCAAGGCGATCGTGCACGGTCACGGCGGGATCCTGCTCGAGCACCTGAAGTTGCACGTCCTGCACCACGACCTGCGCCCCGGCGACCGCGCGTTCTTCTTCACCACCACCGGCTGGATGATGTGGAACTTCCTGGTCAGCATGCCGCTGGTCGGAGCGGCGCCGGTCCTCTACGACGGGAATCCGAGCCACCCCGACGTCGACGTCCTCTGGCGGATCGCGCAGGACAGCCGGGCCCGCCTCTTCGGCGCCAGCCCGACGTTCGTCGAGCTCATGCAGAAGGCCGGCGTCGTCCCCAGGGTGCGCTTCGACCTCTCGGCACTGGACGTCGTCATGCCCGCCGGCTCCCCCGTCACCCCCGCGGTCACCGCGTGGTTCTACGCCGACGTCAAGGACGACCTCTCGATCGCCACCGGCAGCGGCGGGACGGACTGCTGCACCGGATTCGTCGGTGGCGTGCCCACGCTGCCCGTGTACGCCGGTGAGATCCAGGCCCGCTCCCTCGGCGTGGCCGCCGAGGCGTGGAACGAGTCGGGGAAGAGCGTCGTCGGGGAGGTCGGCGAGCTGGTCATCACCGCGCCGATGCCGTCGATGCCGCTGTTCTTCTGGGGGGACGACGGCGCCCGCTACCGGGCCAGCTACTTCGAGACGTTCCCCGGCGTGTGGCGGCACGGCGACTTCTTCGAGGTCAACGAGCGCGGCGGCTGCTTCGTCCGAGGCCGGTCCGACGCCGTCCTCAACCGGCACGGCGTGCGGATCGGCACCGCCGAGATCTACCGCGTCGTGGAGGACGACCCCGCCGTCCTCACCTCGCTGGTGGTCAACCTCGACCTGCCTGGGGGCGGCTTCTTCATGCCGCTGTTCGTCGTCCTCCGCCCCGGCCAGGAGCCGGACGCCGATCTGCATGCGCGGCTGCGTCGCAGCCTGCGGGCCGAGTACACGCCGCGGCACGTGCCCGACACGATCGTGGCCGTCGGCGCCATCCCGCTGACCCGCAGCGGCAAGAAGATGGAGATCCCGGTCCGCCGGGTGCTCCTGGGCGCCGCTCCGGGCGACGTCGCCGACCCGAACGCGATGGCCGATCCGGACGCTTTCGCCGACATCGCCGAGTACGCCCGCACCCAGCAGGACTACTCGCTCAGCTGATCAGCAGGACCCCCACCCACCTCAGACGCTCTGCCGGCCGCCCACCCCACCACCCCGAGGACCCCCATGGACCAGCGCTCGTTCCCCCTGCCGTCGCAGATCGCCGCCGTGCCCGGGGCGGAGGGATGGGAGGCGATGTACCCGTACTTCTCGCGCTTCCAGCCCGAGGACGACGAGCGGTTCTGGTTCTACAACTCGATGCACTTCCCCGAGGTCGTGCCCGCGTTCGACGGCATCACCTCGGAGATCCCCTACACCGCGATCGGGGCGAACACCGCCCGGCTGTTCTCCTTCCCGACCACGATGGGGATCGAGTACCGCATCATCAACGGGCGGGTCTACATCACCGCCAACCCGGTCACCGACCCCGCCCAGGTCGAGGCCCGGTTCGCGGACTTCCAGGAGCGGGCGGGCTACTACTACGCGAACTGGGACCGGCTCTACGGCGAGTGGCAGCAGCGCATCGAGGTACTGATCGCCGACATCGAGGCGGTGGAGGTACCCGAGCTCGGCGACCTCGATCCCCTCGAGGTGATCACGAGCGGGCGCGGGTTCGCCTCCAACCACTTCCTGCGGGAGCGCTTCCACCGCTGCATCGACCTCTACTCGACGATGTGGCACCACCACACCGAGTTCCTGATGCTCGGCTACGGCGCCTACGTCGTGTTCTTCGAGTTCTGCAAGCAGGCCTTCCCGGAGATGGGCGACCAGATGGTGGCCCGCATGGTCGCCGGCATGGACGTCACCATGTACCGACCGGACGACGAGCTGAAGAAACTCGCCGCGCTGGCCGTCGAACTCGACCTCGCCGACCTCTTCGTCGAGGGCGCGGAGCCGTCGAAGGTGCTCTCGGCGCTGGGCGAGCGCGGCGACGCCGGCGCCCGCTGGCTCGCGGCGCTGGAGGCGGCGAAGGACCCGTGGTTCAACGTCTCGGTCGGTGACGGCTTCTACCACCACCACCTGTCCTGGGCCGACGACCTGACCGTGCCCTTCGCCGCACTGCCCCGCTACGTCGAGCAGATCGCGGCCGGCGAGGACCTCACCCGCCCGACCGAGCGGCTGGCCGAGGAGCGCGACCGGATCGCCGCGGAGTACCGCGCGCTGCTGGCCACCGAGGACGAGCGCGGGGCCTTCGACCAGATGCTCGGCCTCTGCCGGCTGGTCTTCCCCTACATCGAGTCGCACAAGATCTACTGCGAGCACTGGTTCACCACCCGCTTCTTCCAGAAGATCCGCGCCTTCGGAGCGCTCCTGGCCGAGCGCGGCGTGCTGCTGCAGGCCGACGACGTCTTCCACCTGCGGCACCTGGAGGTCGAGGACGCCCTGGCCGACGTCATGCTGGCCTGGGCCTCGGGCGGCACCGAGCTCGGCGCCCGGCACTGGCAGCCGATCGTCGCCGAGCGCAAGCGGATCGTCGAGGCGCTGTCGGGCTGGTCGCCGCCGCCGGCGCTGGGCGCCGTCCCGGAGGCGCTCAACGACCCGGCCGTGAAGATGCTCTGGGGCATCACCCAGGAGACCGTCGAGACCTGGCTCGGCGGTGACGACGACGACGAGTCGACCGTCCGCGGCTACGCGGCCTCGCCCGGCGTGGTGGAGGGCGTCGCCCGGGTACTGCTCAACGTCAACGACATCGGCCAGATCCGCGAGGGCGAGGTCCTCGTCTGCCCGGTGACCGCGCCGAGCTGGGGCCCGGTCTTCGGCAAGATCGCCGCGGCCGTCTCCGACATCGGCGGCACGATGTCGCACGCGGCGATCGTGGCCCGCGAGTACGGCATGCCGGCCGTCGTCGGCACCGGCATGGCCACCAGCCGGATCAAGACGGGTGACCGCGTCCGCGTCGACGGTGACCGCGGCGTCGTCACCGTCATCAGCTGACCTCTGATGGGAACCACGATGACCAGCACCAGACCTGTCCTGCGCTTCGCCGACGTCGGCATCGACGACGTCCCCTCCGTCGGTGGGAAGGGCGCCAGCCTCGGTGAGCTGCTGCGCGCCGGCATCCGCGTGCCCAACGGCTTCGTGGTGACGACCGCGGCCTTCCGGCAGGCGATCGAGCACCTGGACGCCGAGGGCGACATCGTCCGCCGGATCGCGGCGCTCGACCCGGCCGACGCCGCGACCCTGGCTGCGACGACCGCGGAGGTCCGGGCCGTCGTGGAGTCCGCGCCGTTGCCGGCCGACGTCGCAGATGCGGTGACCGCGAGCTACGTGGAGCTGTGTGCCGAGAGCGGCGAGCACGACCTGCCGGTGGCGGTGCGGTCCAGCGCGACGAGCGAGGACAGTGCCGACGCGAGCTTCGCCGGGCTCCAGGACACCTACCTCTGGGTCCGCGGCGCCGCCGAGGTGCTCGAGCAGGTGCGCCGCTGCTGGGCAAGCCTCTACAGCGTCGAGTCGGTGACCTACCGGCTGCGCCGGGCGATCCCGGAGGACGACCTGGCGATGGCCGTCGTCGTGCAGCGGATGGTCGACTCCCGCAGCTCAGGCGTTCTGTTCACCCGCAGCCCGCTCACCGGCGACCGCTCGGTGATCTGCCTCGACGCCAGCTGGGGCCTCGGTTCGGCGGTGGTCAGCGGCGATGTCACGCCCGACTCGTTCATGGTCAGCAAGGTGACCGGCGAGATCACCCGGCGCACGGTGGCGACCAAGACGACCTGGCACCAGCCCGACCCGTCGGGTTCCGGCGTGGTCGAGACCGAGGTCCCCGGGCAGCTGCAGGACGTCCCGTCGCTGAGCGACGAGGAGATCGCCGAACTGGTCGCGATCGCCCGGACGGTCGAGGCGCACTACGGCTGCCCGCAGGACATCGAGTGGGCCGTCTCGCGGTCGGCGGCCGGCGGGGAGAACGTCTTCCTGCTGCAGAGCCGCCCGGAGACGGTGTGGGCGCAGAAGGACGCCGAGCGGGCCGCGGCCGCACCCGCCGCGCGACCGTTCGACCACGTCTTGAACCTGCTGGGCGGCAAGCGCCCGTCGGGGAGCTGAGCGGCATGGAACTGACTCCGGACGACGTCCGCGACGTCCTGCGGGTGCTGGACTCCAGCGGACTCGACGAGCTGCACCTGGAGCTCGCCGACCTGTCGCTGACGGTGCGCCGGGAGGGTGCGGCGGAGTGGACGGCGGAGCAGCAGGTCCTCCGCGCGCCGGTGCTGGAGTCGAGCTCAGCACCGGTGGCCGCCGGCACCGCGCCGGTGCAGACGCAGGTGGGGGAGGGGCTCGTCGCCGTCCGCCCGCCGTTGCTGGGCACCTTCTACCGGGCACCTCAGCCGGGGTCCCCGCCGTTCGTCGACGTCGGTGACCGGGTGGACGAGGACACCGTCGTCGGCGTCGTGGAGACCATGAAGATGATGACTCCGGTGCACGCCGGCGTGCGCGGCACCGTGGTGGAGTTCCGCACCGGCAACGGCGAGTTCGCCGAGGCTGACGCCGTGCTGCTGGTGGTGGAGCCTTCGGTCGGGCGGGGTGGGGGACCAGCACAGTGACGCGGATCCGCCGGCTGCTGATCGCCAACCGCGGCGAGATCGCCGCCCGGGTCGTCCGCACCTGTTCCCGGCTGGGCATCGAGTCGGTGCTCGCCGCCTCCGACGCCGACCTCGAGTCGTTGCCGGCCCGGCTGGCCGACCGCGTCGTGCGGCTCGGGCCCGCTGCCGCGTCGGCGTCCTACCTGGATCCGGACGCCGTGGTGCAGGCAGCTGTCGCCGTGGGCGCGGACGCCGTGCACCCCGGCTACGGCTTCCTGTCGGAGAACCCGTCGCTGGCCCGGGCGTGTGCCGCGGCCGGGATCGTCTTCGTCGGGCCGACGCCGGAGTCGCTGGAGGCGGTCGGCGACAAGCTGAAGGCGCGGTCGCACGCGCTGGCCGCCGGGCTGCCCGTGGTGCCGGGTGGGGAGGCGGTGGACCTCGCGGGCGCGCGGGCCGTGGCCGCCGAGGTCGGCTACCCGCTCCTGGTGAAGGCAGTGGGGGGTGGTGGTGGCCGGGGGATGAAGCTGGTCCGCGACCCGGCCGACCTGGCCCACACCCTCGACCTCGCCGTCTCCGAGGCCGCGGCCGCGTTCGGTGACCCGCGGGTCTACCTGGAGCGCTTCGTGTCGTCAGGTCGACATGTCGAGGTGCAGATCCTCGGCGACGGTTCGACCGCGGTCGCCCTGGGCGACCGCGACTGCTCGGTGCAGCGCCGCTACCAGAAGCTGTTCGAGGAGGCGCCCGCCCCGCTGATCAGCGACGCCCTGCGGGCCGCGATGGCCGAGGCCGCGCTGAAGCTGGCCGCGCACCTGGGCTACCGCGGGCTGGGCACCGTCGAGCTGCTGGTCGACCGCGAGCGGGATACCTTCTACTTCCTGGAGATGAACGCCCGCATCCAGGTCGAGCACCCGGTCACCGAGATGATCACCGGCCTCGACCTGGTCGCCGAGCAGCTCGCCGTCGCCGAGGGGCAGCCGCTGCGGATCCGGCAGGAGGACGTCGTCCTCACCGGTCACGCGGTGGAGTGCCGGATCAACGCCGAGGACTGGGCGCACGCCTTCCGCCCCTCACCCGGCAGGATCGCGCGCGTCGTGCTGCCGGTCGGCGAGGGTCTCCGCGTGGACACCCACGTGCAGGGCGGCTCCGTCGTCCCCCCGTTCTACGACTCGTTGCTGGCCAAGCTGATCGTGCACGGCACCGACCGCGCCGACGCGCTCGACCGGGCGCGGGCCGCGCTCGACCTGCTGCGGATCGACGGCGTGACGACGACGGTGCCGGTGCACCGGGCGCTGCTGGCCGACGCCGAGTTCGCCGCCGGAGGAGTGGACACCACGTTCTTCGAGCGATTCCTCGAAGCCCAGAACCTCGTGGGGGTGCGCTGATGGACGTCGGACTCGTGGACGTCTCGCTCCGCGACGGCAACCAGAGCCTGTGGGGTGCCACCGGCATCCGGACCGGCCACGTGCTGCAGGTGGCGCCGCTGATGGAGCGGGTCGGCTTCCGGGCGCTGGACTACAGCTCGAGCACGGCGATGGGCGTCGCGGTGCGCAACCACCGGGAGGACCCGTGGGAGCGGCTCCGGCTGACCCGGGCAGCGATGCCGACGACCAAGCTGCAGTTCATCGGCACCGGGTTCCGGTTCATCTCCTGGGAGAACTCACACCCGGACACGATGCAGCTGGTCTATGACCGGCTGGCCGTCAACGGGATCGACCGGGTCGTCGTCCTGGACCCGATGCACGACATGGACGCCGCCCGCGAGACCGCCCGCCGGCTGAAGCAGGCCGGGATCGACGAGGTCATCGGCGCGCTGACCTACACGATCAGCGCCGTCCACGACGACGCGTTCTACGCCGACCTGGCCAAGCAGTTCGCGGCCGACCCGAACTTCGACCGGGTGTACGTGAAGGACCCGGCCGGCATTCTCACCGCCGAGCGCGCGCGGACGCTGTTCCCGGCGATCACGGCGCAGCTGGGCGCGAAGGCCCTGGAGCTGCACTCGCACGCGACGATCGGGCTCTCGCCGCTGACCTACTCGCTCGCGCCGGACCTCGGCGTCGAGGTCGTGCAGGTCGGCAGCGGGGCGCTCGGCAACGGCTCGTCACTGCCGGAGGCGCGGCGGACGGTGGCCAACCTGCGGGAGATGGGGCACACCGTCGACGTCGACGACCGCGCGCTGGGCCAGGTGTGCGACTTCTTCGACGGCCTGGCCGCGGCCGACGAGCTGCCGGTGGGGCGGCCGCAGGACTTCGACGCCGCGTTCCTGCACCACCAGATCGCCGGCGGCGTCATGACGACGACCCGGCGGCAGCTGCGCGAGATCGGCATGGAGGACCGCTTCGAGACCCTCGTCGAGGAGGTCGGGCAGGTCCGCGCCGAGCTCGGGTACCCGATCATGGTGACGCCGTTCCCGCAGATGGTCGTCTCGCAGGCGCTGTTCAACGTCATGGGCGAGCGCTACGCGAACGTCTCGGACCAGGTCATCCGGTACGCGATGGGCGGCTTCGGGCGGCCCACCGCGCCGATCGCCCCCGACGTGCTCGACCGGATCCTCGACCGGCCGCGGGCCCGGGAACTCGCCGACGAGCCGCCGCCACCCTCGCCGGCGGAGCTGCGCAAGCGGTTCCCCGGGGTGAGCGACGAGGAGCTCCTGCTGCGGGCGCACATGCCGGCTGAGCAGGTCGACGCCATGGTGGCGGCCGGCCCGGCGCCGCGGCACTTCAACCCCGCGCTGGCCCCCGTGCTCTCGCTGCTCGGCGAGCTCGGCTCCCGGCCGTCCGTCCACGACCTCGCGATCACCAAGCCGGGTCTCCGACTCTCCGTGCGCCGCGCCTCCGAAGGGACGCCCCATGCCTGAGTTCGCTGTGCCTGACCCCGTTGCTCTCGAACGCCTCCGCGAGGTGCGCGGCTTCGTCCTCGACATGGACGGCACGCTGGTGCTGGGCGACCGCAACAACCAGGGCCTGAACCCGCTGCCCGGGGCGCTGGACTTCGTGCAGACGCTGGTCGACCTGGACCTGCCGTTCTGCATCCTCACCAACGGCACGACGCGGACCCCGGAGCAGTACGCCGACTCGCTGCGGCACGTCGGCTTCCCGGTGACGGCCGACCGGATGCTCACCCCGACGTCAGCGGCGGTCGAGCTGTTCGTCGAGCGCGGCTACCGGCGGGTGATGGTGCTGGGCGGCAAGGGGATCACCGAGCCGCTGGAGGCCGCGGGGGTCGAGGCCCTGCCGCCGCTGCGCGGGACGTCCGTGGACGCGGTGATGGTGGGCTGGTTCCGGCAGGAGCTGACGTTCGACGCGCTGGAGGCGGCGGTCTTCGCGGTGTTCGACGGGGCACACTTCTACTCGGCATCGCAGTCCTTGTTCTTCGCGACGGCGGAGGGCCGGTCGCTGGGGACGTCGCGGGCGATCAGCGCGGTCGTCACCGACATCACGGGGTGCGCGGTCACCGTCGTCGGAAAGCCGTCGCTGGAGGCCCTGCAGACGGCGGCCCGCCGGCTGGGGCTCGCGCCGTCGGAGCTGGCCGTCGTGGGCGACGACCCGGAGCTCGAGGTGCCGATGGCCCACCGGGGCGGCGCGCTCGCCGTCGCGGTACACACCGGCATCGGCCACGCCGAGTCGTTCACCGACCGTGCGGCCGACGTCCGCCCGCACCTCGACCTGCCGGATGTCGGCGAGCTCGCTCGACTGCTCCGCGGCTGAGGACTACGCCGTCCCTCGCACCGCCCAGGCGCGGGCGGTGAGGTGGATCGAGCCGTCGTCCGCAGTGGGCAGCCGGGCCCGGAGCCCGTCGCGCAGGGCGGCGCGGTCCTCGTCGCTCAGCGACATCGCGTACGCGGGCCCCGGTCCGGTGCCGCTGAGGAACGGCGCCCACAGGGCGTCGAAGCCCGCGAAGTCGGTCGGGACGACGATCGGCTCGACGGCAACGTCGCGGAGGCCGGCGTCGGCGAAGAGCGCCCGGAGCGGGTCCGGCCGGCAGAAGTCGAAGCGCATTCCCTCGTGCAGTGCGCGGGCGGCGGGGAACAGGGCGACGGCGGCATCCCAGAAGTGGCCCAGCAACTGCATCCCACCCGGGTAGTCCCAGACGTAGGCGGCCACGGTCCGGCCGGGCCGGGCGGCGCGGCGCATCTCGGCCAGGGCGGCCGCCCGATCGGGCACGAAGTTGAGGACGAGTCCCGAGACGACGACGTCGAAGGCGCCGTCGTCGACCGGGAGGGCCTGCGCTTCGCCCGCCCGGAAGGTTGCGCGGCGATCGGGGACGTGCGCTGCCGCGTACTCGCGGAACGCGGCCGAGGGCTCGACGCCCATCACCTCGACCGGGGCGCAGCGGACGAGCACCGTCTGGGTGAGGGCGCCGGTGCCCGAGCCGATGTCGAGCCACCGGCGGCCCGGGAGGACGGCGAGCCAGGCCACGAACTCGGCCGCGACGAGCCGGCTCCACCCGCCGACGTAGGACTCGTAGCTCTGGCCGCTGGCCCAGGAGTCCGACGCCGTGACCGGTCCGCGCACGTGGCACCTCCGAGAAGCCATCCCCCGCTCCACCCGCCATACTTCCGGCAACGACCCTCGGGAGGCGCTGATGTCCGCGCGCGAACCACAGGAGATGGCGCAGGTCGCCGCCGAGACCGGAGCGAAAAAGGTACACCGCACCTGGGACCGGGTGCTGGTCAGTGCGTTTCTCGCCGGGGCGTACATCGCCTTCGGGGGGCTGGTCGCGATCACGGTGTCATCGGGTCTGAACCCCGCGACCTGGGGGACCCTGCCCACGCTGTTCATGGGTGCGGCCTTCACCCTCGGGCTGGTCCTCGTCGTGATCGCCGGGTCGGACCTCGCGACCGGCAACATGATGCTGGTCCCCCTCAGCGCGATGCGCGGGAAGATCAGCCTGGCCGATGTCGTCCGCAACCTGACGTTGGTGCTGGTCGGCAACCTGATCGGTGCGTTGTTCGTGGCGTACTTCCTCGCCGTGCAGACCGGGGTGATCGGGCACTCGGGTGCCAGCGGGAACGCCGGGCTGACCTACGAGCGGCTGGCCGGGATCGCTCAGGCCAAGGCGACGGGGGAGTCGCACTGGCAGGTCTTCCTGCGCGCGGTCGGCTGCAACTGGCTGGTCTGCCTCGCTGTCTGGATGTCACTGGCCGCGAAGTCCGTCTCCGGGAAGATCCTGGCGATCTTCTTTCCGATCATGGCGTTCGTGGCGATGGGTTTCGACCACGTCGTGGCGAACATGTTCTTCATCCCGGCCGCGATCTGGGCGGGCGTGCCGCAGATCGGTTGGGGCGACGCACTGCTGAACTGGCTGTTCGCCGGCGTGGGCAACCTGGTGGGCGCGGTCGTCTTCGTGGCGACGTCCTACTGGTACCTGTTCCTCAAGGACCAGCCGGACGAGGTCACGGCCGCGGAAGAGCCCCCCGAACGCGCCTGACGACGACGACGTCGACGGACTGCGTCGCGATGTCGGCCAGCACGGCGTCCAGAGCAATCAGATTGCCGTGCACGTCGGAGATCGCCACGATCCGCATCGACGGGCCCTAACTGCCCAGGTCAGCCGCGTCCGGGGAGCCGGCGGCGGTCAGTTCGGGGTGATCGAGAGGGTGAGCCGGCGGCGTCCCTCGTCGGAGCGGGCAGTCGCGAGCCGCTCCGCTGACGGCGTCCCGTACTCCGTGGTGCGCTGACGGGCGGGCCGGCCTATCGCGGCGGCCATCGCCTCCAGCTCCTCGATGGTCTTCAGCGAGCCGTTCTCGCTGCCGGCCATCCGGCTGATCGTCTCCTCCATCAGCGTGCCGCCGAGGTCGTTGGCGCCGCCCTGCAGCACCGCCTTCGTGCCCGCGTCGGCCAGCTTCACCCACGACGTCTGGATGTTGGAGATCCGGCCGTGCAGCAGCAACCGGGCGACGGCGTGCACCGCGCGGTTCTCCCGCACCGTCGGCCCTGGCCGGGCGACCCCGGCCAGGTAGATCGGGGAGTTGTGGTGCACGAACGGCAGCAGCACGAACTCGGTGAAGCCACCCGTCTCGTCCTGGACCGCGGCGAGCGTGCGCAGGTGCCCGAGCCAGTGCGCCGGGGTGTCGACGTGGCCGTACATCATCGTCGACGTCGTCGGCAGGCCCACGCGGTGCGCGGTCTTCACGATCTCCAGCCAGGACGCCGTCGGCAGCTTGCCCTTGGTCAGCACCCAGCGGACGTCGTCGTCGAGGATCTCGGCCGCCGTGCCCGGCACGGAGTCCAGCCCCGCCTCCTTGGCCGCCGTGAGGAAGTCCTCGAACGAGAGGCCGGTGCGCGCGGCGCCGTTGACGATCTCCATCGGGCTGAACGCGTGCAGGTGGATTCCGGGCTGGCGCTTCTTCACCTCGCGGGCGAGGTCGAAGTACGCCGTCCCGGGGAGGTCCGGGTGGATGCCGCCCTGCATGCAGATCTCGGTCGCGCCGGCAGCCCACGCCTCGTCGACCCGGTCGCCGACCTGCGTCATCGACAGCGTGTAGGCGTCGGCGTCGGTCCGCCGCTGCGCGAACGCGCAGAACCGGCAGCCGGTGTAACAGACGTTGGTGAAGTTGATGTTCCGGTTCACGACGTAGGTGACGTCGTCGCCGTTGACGTCGCGGCGGACCGAATCCGCCAGCGCCGCCAGTGCTTCCAGGTCAGCACCGTCAGCGCCCAGCAGCGCCAGGTACTGGGCGTCCGACAGTCCGGCCGGGTCCCGTTCGGCGTGCGCCAGCGCCGCGTGCACCTCGGGGTCGCCGATCGTCAGGGCGGTGGAGTGCCCGTCGCGCGCCGACGTCGTGCGCTCACGCAGCTCCGACCAGTCGCCGTACACGGCGTCGAAGTCCGAGCGCCGATCCGAGGTGCGCCCGACGGTGTCGACCTCGACGTGCAGTTCGGTGCGCCCGGACGATGTCCAGGACTCGTCCGGCTCCTGCCACGGCAGCCCGACCGGGTTCCGGCCCTCGACCGCGAGCCCGTCGGGGCCGGCCAGCGCGAACACATGCGGGCGCACCCGCGGGTCCAGCCACGGCTCGGGCTGCAGCACGTACGGCGGCTGGGCGGCCAGCCGCTCGCGCAGGGTGAAACCGGCGTCGATCGAGAGCTTGGCCAGCGCTTCGAGTTCCGGCCACGGCCGCTCGGGGTTGACGTGGTCGGGCGTCAGCGGGCTGACCCCGCCCCAGTCGTCGACTCCGGCCCGCAGCAGCAGTCCGAGCTCGGTCGAGTCCGACAGGTTCGGCGGCGCCTGCACCCGCGCCTTCGGGCCGAGCAGCAGGCGGGTGACGGCGACCGCGGCCACGTACTCCTGCAGTTCCAGGTCGTCGTGCGCCTGCATCGCCGTCCGCGGCTTGGCGCGGAAGTTCTGGACGATGACCTCCTGCACGTGCCCGTGGCGCTGTGCCGAGGCCCGGATCTGCAGGACGGCGTCGACGCGCTCGGCGTAGTTCTCGCCGATGCCCAGCAGCACCCCGGTGGTGAACGGGACGGCGGACCGCCCGGCGTCCTCCAGCACCCGCAGCCGGACGGCGGGCTCCTTGTCCGGCGAGCCGTAGTGCGGCCCACCGGGCTCCGACCACAGACGCTCGGCCGTGGTCTCCAGCATCATGCCCATCGAGGCCGAGACCGGCTTGAGTCGCTGGATCTCCTCCCACGTGAGAACGCCGGGGTTGAGGTGGGGGAGCAGCCCCGTCTCCTCCAGCACCCGGATCGCCATCGCCCGCAGATAGCCCAGCGTCGAGTCGAACCCGTGCGCCTCCAGCCACTCGGCGGCGACCGGCCAGCGGTCCTCGGGGCGGTCGCCGAGGGTGAACAGCGCTTCCTTGCAGCCCATCGCGGCGCCGGCGCGGGCGACGTCGAGCACCTCGTCCGGCGACAGGAACGGGGCCTTGCCCTGCGCGCGGAGCTGGCCCGGCGTCGTCACGAAGGTGCAGTAGTGGCAGCGGTCGCGGCACAGGTGGGTGAGCGGGATGAACACCTTGCGGCTGTAGGTCACCACGCCCGGGCGCCCGGCCGAGGCGAGCCCCGCGTCGCGGACCCGGCCGGCCGCGGTCAGCAGCCGGTCCAGAGGTTCTCCGGTACCGAGCCCGCGGGCGTGCAGCAGGGTCTCGGCTTCCGTCGCGTCGAGGGTCACGCCGCGCTCGGCGCGAGTGACCGCGCGCGACACGGCAGAGGCAGACGGGATCACAGGCTCGTTCATCTCGGTGCCGACGCTAGCCCCTGCCCCTCGGCCCCCTCCAGGGCGTCCCCGAGCTTGTGAGGGGATGCGGGAGGGGGGCCCTTCTCAGATGTCGCGGAGCCGGAACGAGAACGCCGTCAGCCCCCACACCATGGCCACCCAGACACCCGCCCACACGAGGTAGGCCACGGTCAGCGGGGCCTCGCTGAGGAATGGGAAGCCTGAGTTCTGGAAGCCGAACTGGGAAAGCGCCGTCGGGTCCTGGAAGGCGTGCATGGCCCCTCGCCACAACCCGTCGGTGGGCAACAGGATCCGCGAGACCGTGCCGACGCGGGCCACCCCGTCGTTGCCCAGGGCCTCGCCCACCCCACCGACGACACCGGCGACCCATGTCGCTCCGAACAGCCCCACCGCGACGATGCCCGACGCCATCGTCGACACGACGCTCGACAGCAGCAGCGCCAACGTCAAGAGCACCACCGTCTGCGCGGCGAGCAGCGCCAGCCCGGACAGCGGCGACGGCGGCCAGTAGCCCACCGTCGCGCGGACGACGAGGAACTGGGCGAGCCCGGCCACGGCCACGAAGCCGCAGCCGAACGCCACCAGGCCGAGCCACTTTCCCAGCAGGACCGCCGAACGGCGGACCGGCCGAGCGAGGACGGCCAGCGCCATTCCGGATTCGATCTCGCCGGCGAGGGTCGGTCCGGCGAGGAAGGCGGTGCCGAGCGCGGCGATGAGGCTCATGCCGAACATGACCAGGTTGAGCAGTTGGGAGGCCACCAGCCGGGCCTCGCCGCTGGTGAGGGTTCCCTGCGAGGTCTCCAGGCCGGCCAGCCGGGAGAAGCCCCAGGCGCTCAGCGCGAGCAGGGCGGCCGTGAGCACCACGAGCGCCCAGAGCACGCGTCGGCGGGACGCCTCGCGCAGGGTCAGCGCGGCGACGGTCAGGGCGGTCACGATCGTCCGTCCCCGGGCTCGCGGCGCAGGATGCCGAGCAGCCGCTCCTCCAGGCTGATCCGGCCGGGCTCGACCGCGTGCACGCTGACACCGAGACCGACCAGATCGCGGACCAGCTGGGGCACCGTCGTCCCGGCGTCGTCCGCGGGCACCGCGACGGTGAACCAGTCGCCGGAGCGCGACAGCGGTCCGCCGGCCCTCAGCCGGGCCTCGGCGCGCGCGTCCACGCCGCCCAGGTGCAGCCGGACCTCCTGCTGACCGAGCAGCTCGTCAAGGGTGCCCGAGGCCGCGACCCGGCCACCGTCCAGGATCAGCACCTGGTCGCACACCCGCTCCACCTCGCCGATCAGGTGCGAGTTCAGGAGCACGGTCACCCCGCGCGCCTTCAAGGAGAGCACCAGGTCGCGGACGTCGACCCGGCCGATCGGGTCCAGCGCGCTCGTCGGCTCGTCGAGGACGACGAGTTCCGGGCGGGCCACCAGCGCGACGGCAAGCCCCAGCCGCTGTTGCATGCCCTTGGAGAACTCGCCCACCCGGTCATCGGCCCGCTCGGCCAGCCCGACGAGGGTCAGACAGTCGCGTTGCTCCGCCGCCGGGACGCGCACCCGCGCGAGACGGACGTGCAGGGCCAGCACCTCGGCCGCGGTCAGCCACGGCTGGTAGCGGAAGAGCTCGGGCAGGTAGCCGACGCCGGTGCGAGCGAGCGGGTCGCGGGCCGGCCGCCCGAGCAGCATCACCTCACCGGCGTCGGGCCGCACCAGGCCCAGCAGCATCTTGATGACGCTGGTCTTCCCGGCGCCGTTCGGGCCGAGCAGGCCGAGCACCTCGCCGCGCTGCACGGTGAAGGAGACGTCGTCCACGGCGGTCCGGCGGCCGTACTGCTTGCGCAGCCCGGAGCACCACACCGCCGGGGACGGCGGAAGCGCGGCGAGCAGGTCGGCCGCACTCCCGACGGCAGCTGTGGTGTCGGACGGCATCGCTCAGCGCAGCCCGCGGGCCACGGCCAGAACCTCGTCCGTGCCGAGCGGTCCGCCGACGCCGGTCAGCACGCCCTTGTCCACCCAGACCACGGCGGCCATGATGCCGTCCCGGGAGGCGAGCACGGTCGCCGGCGCGCGTCCGACCTGAGCCGACGAGCTGGTCACGAGGTCGGCCGGCACCGGAAGGGGAAGTGTCGAGGCGTCGGCCGGGAAGGCGCGCAACTGTGCGGCGAGGCTGTCGGGCAGCCCGGGCAGCGACAGCAGGTAGTCGCGGACGGTGTCGAACGGGACCCCGGAGGAGTCCGCTGTCGGCGCGACGAGCCGCCCGACCACGAGCGTCGGCACGCCGGAGGGCTGCGACCAGACCTCGGCCACGCCGGGACCGGCCTGGAGCCGGACCTTGCTGCCGTCGAGCCCCGCAGGGACCGGCGGCAGCGCCTGTCCGGTGGCGGCGTCCGCCTGAGCTGCCTTCGCGGCGGAGAAGGTGAACGTCACGCTGACCTGGTCGCCCACCTCGTACGTGGGGTCGCCGGTCACGCCGCGGGGGAGGTCGGTGACCCGGGGAACGTCGAGGCCGGTGCGATCGTGGGCCGTGGCGGCGTCGGCCACCGTCGCCGGGGCACTGTTCCCGGTGACTTGCACGTCGCCGTATGCGGACAGATCGGGCAGTTGGTTCAGCTGGCCGGTGTCCACGGGCACGACGGCGACCTGCTCGGTGTGGAAGATCGGCAGCCAGTCGGCCGCGGCGGCAGCCCCCGCCCCCGCCAGGACGACGACGACCCCGAGCGCGGCGGCCAGCGGGCTGCGCAGCGCCGACCGCACGCGACCGGCGCG
>JAOPWM010000199.1 GCA_025965695.1 Blastococcus sp. | reverse complement strand
GGTGGTGCGGCGCCGCCTGCGGCCCGCGCGGCCCGGCCCGCCTGGGTGGCCGGCCCCACTGCGACCACGACGGCCCGCCCCCGGCCGGCCACCACGGTTGTCCCGTCGAAGAGCATGCAGGTCCGGTCGGCGACGTCCGCGCCGGGCGTGGCCTCGACCGTCTTGCACACGGCGAGCGACTCACCCGTCAGGTTGGACTCGTCGACCTCCAGGTCGACCGCCTCCAGCAGCCGGGCGTCCGCGGCCACGACGTCGCCGGCCTCGACCTGCACGATGTCGCCGATCCGCAGCGCAGGACCGGGCACCTCCTCGCGTCCACCGTCGGTCTCCCGGTGGACGGTGACGTCCTGCTCCAGCAGGAGTGACTCCAGAGCCGACTCGGCCCGCAGCCGCTGCACGCCGCTGATCAGCGCGTTGCCGACGGTCACGCTGCCCACCAGGATGGCGTCGGTGGACTCCCCCAGCACCGCCGTCGCCGCCGCGCCGGTGGCCAGGATCGGAGTCAGCGGGTCCGAGAGCTCCGCGGCGACTGTCCGGGCCAGCCGGACCGGCTCGCGGACGAGCGCGAGCGAGGTGGCGGCGCGGACTGGCGCCGGCAGCCGATGCCGCTCGGGCTCCCGCTCGCCGGGGAGGTCGGCGACCCGCCTCAGCACGTCGTCGGGGTCCAGTGCGTGCCAGGGCGTGTGCACCGACGGCGGCGGCGCCGGACGTCGGGCCACCCGGACGGCCGCCCAGGCGCCGTCGAGCATCGTCACGGTCGTGGCGGTCTTGCCGGGCGCCGTGGCCTTGCGCTGGCCGTAGCGGGCGCTCCCGACCGCGGCCAGCAGGGCTCCGAGGACGTTGCCGGTCGCCGCGGTGCTGACCGAGCGACGGCTCACGGCACGGGCTACCGCCGTCGCCGCGACCAGCCGGCAGACGTCGGCCAGACCGGGTGTGGTGACCAGGTCCGCGCCCCACGCCGGGGCGCGTCCCTCCCGGACCGGGGCGACGGCGACGTCGGCCGCCAGCAGGGCGGGACCGTCCGTGTCCGACACGACCAGCACCCCGTGCCCCTCGGACTGGAGGCGGCGCACCGTGTCGGCGAGCGCCTCGTCCGCGGGAACCACCTCGTCGGCCGCTGCGGCGATCTCGCGCGTCCCCACGTGTGGCGTGAGCACCAGCCGGTGGCCGGCCCCCGTCGCGGCGGTGAGGAGGGCCTCGGCGTGCGGGTCCAGCTGGCGGGCGACCGTGACCCGCCCGATCCGACGGCGGCCCTGGAGCACCGTGCGTACCTGTCCGCCCGGCGCGTCCGGCGACTCCCGGACCGGCCCCAGCCGCAGGCCTCTGTGATCGCCGTCCTCCGCGTCCGGCGTCCCTGACCCGACGGCGCCCAGGAGCCGGGCCGCCGCCGTCCAGACGGCCGCGGTGTCCCAGCCCTCGGCGTCGGCGCCGGCGTCGATCACCACCGGCGGCCCGGTGCACAGGGCATCGGCGTCGAGCAGGACGGTGTCGACGCGGTCGAGGCGGCGGTAGGCGGACCCGTCCATCGGCAGGACGTCGCGGCGGCACATGAGCAGGTCGATGACGGCGGCGAAGGATTCGCGCCCGAGGAACGCGGCCTTGGGGGTGAGCGTCTTGAGCAGGTCAGCGGACCGGCCGGGACTGCGGGTCACGGGCAGCAGACCCACGGCGCCCCCGAGCGCGACGGGGCCGAGCCGGGCCCGGTAGGACTCGATCGGCCCCCGGGGCAGCGGCCCGGGGCGACCGCCGGGCGGTGCGAGCGGCTCGGAGGTGTCCTCCTCCGGTTCGGGCCGGCACAGTTCCGGCTCGCGGCGCCGCCACACCTGCCGCCGGGCACGGATCTCCATCACCTGCTGCAGGGCGGCGGCGGCATTGATCGCCGGGATGGTCGGGCTCTGCGTGAGCGCGTGCAGCAACGCGCTGGTTCCGGTCAACACCAGGTCGGTGCCCAACGGTCCGATCCGCGCCTCGAGCCCGTCCTTGATCCACTGCTGGGAGTCCACGAGGGCGATCGCGAGCGTCACGTGCCGGGTCATCGCGGGCACCGGCAGGACCTTGGCCGCGAACGCCACGCCGACCGCCGCGGTGTCGATCGCGGCGTCGAGGACTGCCGCCAGAAGCGGTTCCAGGTCGGCCGGATGGTCCTGGCGCTGCGGGAACACCTGCCGCGCGCCCCGGCCCTGTTCGATGGCCGTCACGACGCCGACGACCTCCTCGACGGAGACCCTTCGGTCGTCGATGCCCACCAGCACCCGGCCGACGACGTCGTTGACCGTCGCCCACTCGACGCCATCGAGCCGTTCCAGGTGTCGCCGCAAGGCGCGACGGACCTCGGCCTGATCCTCCGCGGCGGGCGCGGCGACCTCGACGTGGACGTGCCCCCGGTCGGCCCACACCCGTCGCGTGTGCCGCGCCACGGGGGGCTCCAACATGCCGCGGGCCACGCGGGCGATGCTCCGCACGTGCCCATCCGGAATCGGGTTCGCTCCGGTGACCAGGGTGCCGACCGCCCGGGTCCCGGTTTCCGCCGCCGTCCTCGCGAGCTGGAGTGAGCCGCCCGCCACCGCGGTCGTAGCGTCCGCAGCGGCGCGGGCGAGCCGAGCGGCCGCGCGGGTGGGCTCCGCGAGCAGGCCCGCGGTCAGGACGGCTGGTGCGGCCGCCAGCCCGGCGCCGGTCGCGGCCAGCCGGGCCACCGTCCGGGCCGCGCTGCCGGCGGCCGTGATGCGGCGGAGCAGAGCCATCGGCGTCCCCTGGAAACGACGGTTGCCCGGGACGGTACGCCCGGCGGCCGGACCCGGCGCCTCGTCCTCAGCGGGCGGCGGCACTGCCCGGTGACCTCGCCGAAGCCGATCCGGCCGCCCCGATATCGGGAACGGTCGCTGAGATCGTGGCGACGTCGCCATCCTCCAGGAACGTGCGGGAGGAGCCGTCGGCGAGGGTGAGCGGTTCCTGGCCGATCCGGGACAGCTCGATGAGCGAGCCGCACTGGTTTCCGCTCCGGGCCGCTGACGGTGCCGGAGGCGAACAGGTGACCCGTGCGCAGCGCGGCGCCGTTGGCGCTGAGGTGCGCGAGCTGCTGGGCCACCCTCCCTCTCCTCGGGTCCGAGGCGGCCCCGGACGCCGGCCGCTCGGGCACAAGACGGCCGTCCTACGACTGACCCTTGCTCGGCGCCGCGGACACGAGGACGCTCGCCGGGTGAGCGCTCCGGGCCCGATGAGTCGCGAAGCCGGCGCGGCCCTGACGGAGCTGGCCGGCACCGGGAAGTGGTGGCCGCTCGTCGAGCCGACGCCGCGGTGGATCCGCGTGCGCCTCGACGGCGAACCGGTCGCCGACTCCCGCCGAGCCCTGCTGCACGTCCAGTACGGGCCGGGCGACCTGCCGCGCA
>JAOPWM010000124.1 GCA_025965695.1 Blastococcus sp. | reverse complement strand
GCTGGCCGCCGGACAGCCCGGAGCCCGGCCGGTTCAGGCGGTCCTTGACCTCGGTCCAGAGGTTGGCCCCGCGCAGTGAGCGCTCCACCAGGTCGTCGAGGTCCCTCTTCTTGACCTTGCGCGCGTTCAGCCGCAGACCCGCGGCCACGTTGTCGTAGATCGACATCGTCGGGAACGGGTTCGGCCGCTGGAACACCATGCCGATCTGCCGGCGCACGTCGACCGGGTCGACGTCGGCGCCGTAGAGGTCCTGGCCGTCGATGACGACCTTGCCCTCGACGCGGGCGCCCGGGATGACCTCGTGCATGCGGTTGAGCGACCGCAGGAACGTGGACTTCCCGCAGCCGGACGGCCCGATGAGGGCGGTGATGCTGCGTGCCTCGATGGAGACGGTCACGCCCTCCACGGCCTTGAAGTTGCCGTAGTAGATGTCGAGGTCGGAGACGTCGATGCGCTTGGCCACAGGTTCCTCCAGGGTCGCCGGTCAGCGACCGGTCTTGGGGGCGAAGAAATGGCTGATCAGGCGACCGACGACGTTGAGCGCCATGACCAGGATGATCAAGACCAGGGCGGCCGTCCAGGCCCGGTCGATCGCGAACTCCGGCGGGAAGCCGGGCTGGGTGAGCTGGTAGTAGGCGAAGACCGGCAGCGTGGCCATCCGCCCGTCGAACGGGTCGACGTTCGTGCCGTTGATGATGCCGACAGTGATCAGCAGGGGAGCGGTCTCGCCGATCACGCGGGCGACGGACAGGGTCACGCCGGTCGCGAGGCCGGCGATGGCCGTCGGGATGACGACCTTGAGGATGGTCCGCCACTTGGGCACGCCGAGGGCGTAGGCGGCCTCCCGCAGCTCGTTGGGCACGAGCTTCAGGACCTCTTCGGAGGACCGGACGACCACCGGGATCATCAACACCGACAGGGCGACCGCGCCCATGATCCCGAGCCGCACGCCCGGGCCGTAGAAGATGGCGAACAGGGCGAAGGCGAACAGGCCGGCCACGATCGACGGGATGCCGGTCATGACATCGACGAGGAAGGTGATCGCCTTCTTCAGCCGCCCGGTGCCGTACTCCACGACATAGATCGCGGTCAGCAGTCCGACCGGCACGGAGATGACCGCGGTCAGGCCGGTGATGATCAGCGTGCCGAGGATTGCGTGGTAGGCCCCACCGCCCTCGCCGACGACCCCGAGCATCGACGAGTTGAAGAACTCGCCGTCCAGCCGGCGCAGCCCGCGGCTCAGGACGGTCCAGACCAGCGACACCAGCGGCACCATGGCGAGGGCGAACGCCGTCGTGACCACGCACGTCACCAGCCGGTCGAAGGCCTTGCGGGTGCCCTCGACGGACCGGGTCGCGACGTAGAGGGCGAGGGTCCCGAGGACGACGGCGTAGGCGACGGCCAGCACGACGTTGAACCCGGTCAGGACGGAGGCGAGCACGCCGACGGCGGCGCCGGTCCCGAACAGCCCGGCCGAGGCTGAGCGGGGCAGCCGGCGGTGCTGCTCGACCAGGCCACCCGAGGGTCGGGTGCCGGTGCCGGGGTCCACGGACCGGGTCGCGGTCATCAGTTGGCTCCGGAGAAGTCGGCCCGCCGGTTGACGACCCAGCGGGCGAGCATGTTGACGGCGAGGGTGATGACGAACAGCGCCAGGCCGCTGGCGATCAGCGTGTTCACGTCCAGGCCGGTCGACTCGGGGAACTGCAGCGCGATGTTCGCCGCGATCGTCGAGGGGTTGCTCGACGAGATCAGGTTGAACGTGATCCCGCCCGAGGCGGACAGCACGATGGCGATGGCGAGCGTCTCGCCCAGCGCCCGGCCCAGGCCGAGCATGGCCCCGCCGATGACGCCGGACTTGCCGTAGGGGAGGACCGCCATCTTGATCATCTCCCAGCGGGTAGCGCCCAGGGCCAGGGCGGCCTCGCGGTGCAGTGCCGGCGCCTGGCTGAACACTTCCCGCGAGATGGCCGAGATGATCGGCAGGATCATCACCGCCAGCATCAGCCCCGCGGTGAACATGGTGCGGCCGGTCGGCGAGGCAGGGCCGGCGAACAGCGGGATGAAGCCGAGGTGGTCCTCGGCCCAGACGTAGAAGGGCACCAGGGCCGGCGCCAGCGTCGCGATCCCCCAGAAGCCGTAGACGACGCTGGGGATCGCGGCGAGCAGGTCGATGACGTAACCCATGGCGGTCGCGAGGCGGCGCGGGGCGTAGTACGTGATGTAGAGCGCGATCGCGACGGCCAGGGGCGTCGCGACCACGAGGGCGATCACCGCGGCCAGCAGGGTGCCGAAGATCAGCGGCGCGATGTACGCGCCGAGCCCGTTGCCACCCGGGATGTCGCCGGCGGGTGCAGTCACCGCAGGCCAGGCCTCGGTGATCAGAAAGACGGCGACGCCGGCCAGCACGAGCAGGATCAGGAACCCCGCGCCGGTGGTGCTGCCGGCGAAGATGCGGTCGCCGACGCGCCGCTTGGGACGCGGCGGCTGAGGGGGTGCGCTGGTGGTGGTCACCGATCGCTCCGTCTGGTCAGTGCTGGGATTGTGCACGGGTCTGCCGAGATGCGGCCGGTCGGCCCGGAACCGCCGCAGCGGCCCGGGGCATCCGGAAGGACGCCTCGGGCCGCTGTACCGCTGTGGATCCGGCCGTCAGGCGGCCACCGTGATGGCGTCGACCGCGGTCCGGGCCTGGTCACGCAGGTCGGCGGAGATCGGCGAGCTGCCCGCGGCGTCGGCCGCGGCCTTCTGGCCCTCGTCGCTGATCACGTAGGTCTCGAACGCCTTCACGGCGTCGGCCTTCGCCTGGTCGGCGTACTGGACGCAGCCGATGTGGTAGCTGACGAGCACGATCGGGTACTCGTCGGCCGAGGTGGTCGTGCGGTTCACCGAGATGGCGAAGTCGTAGTCGCCGCGGCCGGTCACCTTCTCGGAGTTGGCCACGACAGCGGCGGCCGCCTTGGCCGACGGGGCCACGAACGAGCTCCCGACGCCGATCTTGGCGATGCCGAGGCCACCGGCCTGGCTCTCGTCCGCGTAGCCGATCGTCCCCTGGCCACCCTTGACGGAGGCGATGACACCGGAGGTGCCGTTGGCGGCCTCGCCGCCGGCCGTCGGCCAGTCGCCGACCTTTCCGCTGGTCCACACGCCACCGGCGGCCTTGCTCAGGTAGTCGGTGAAGTTCTCCGTCGTACCTGACTTGTCGCCACGGTGCACCGGCGCGATGGCGGTGCTCGGCAGCTTCGCGCTCGGGTTGTCGGCCGCGATCTTCGGGTCGTTCCAGGTGGTGATCGAGCCGTTGAAGATCCCGGCGATCGTGTTCGGGGCGAGGTTCAGGTCCTTCACGCCGTCGAGGTTGTAGACGACGGCGATCGCCGAGATGTAGTTCGGCAGCTCGAAGACGCCCGAGGCCCCGCAGCGTCCGGCGGCCTTCTTGACCTCGTCGTCGCTGAGCGCGGCATCGGAACCGGCGAAGTCCACCGCGCCGGCGAGGAACTGCTCGCGCCCGCCGCCTGAGCCGACGGGGTCGTAGCTGAAGTTGACGCCCGGCTGCTGCTTGTTGAACCCGGCCTGCCAGGCCTGCATCGCGGCCTGCTGGGCGCTGGAGCCCGCGCCGACGAGATCACCGCTGAGCTGGGCGGCGCTGCTGGAGCCGGCTGAACCCGTGCTACCGCTCTCGTTGGAGGCCCCGCACGCCGCGAGGGAGAGGGAGCCGGCGAGAGCCGCGGTCAGGATCGCGGCGCGCGTCGTGGTGCTGAGCTTCAACTCAGTGCCTTTCGACTGAAGGAGACCCGGACGTCTGCAGGTACGCCACGCCCGGGCAGGTGAGGTCGAACGACAAAGACGCTAAGCAGCCGAAGTGGACGGATCCGGGTGCCTCGGTGAACGGCAGGTGAACGGAGCCTGAGGCTTGCGTCACGGGCGGGCGGCCACGGTAAGGCCAATGGGTGAACCACCCTCCGGCGGCCCGTCAGCGGGGGGTGCGCCGCCAGGAGACGTCGACGGAGAAGCGGGCGAACCCGCGGCCCTCGTACAGCCGCACCGCCGCCGTGTTGTCCTCATCCACGTACAGGAGGACCTGCTTCAGCTCGCGACCGCGCAGGTGCGCCAGGCCGAGGTCGGTCAGGGCGCGGCCGAGCCGCAGTCCCTGCGCGTCGGGGTCGACGCCGAGCACGTAGACCTCACCGATCGGTTCGTCCGCGCCGTCGCCGGGCGGGTGCACCTTGGTCCAGTGCGAGCCGAGCAGGTCACCGCCGTCGTCGGGGTCCCCCCGCCAGGCGAGCAGGAAGCCCGCCGGGTCGAACCACGGCTCTGCCTCGCGCACCAGGATGTCCTCGGCGGTCCAGCTGCCCTGCTCGCGGTGTGCGGCGAAGGCCCGGGCGTTGACCCGTAGCCAGGCCGTCTCGTCGCGGCCGGGCCGGAAGGGGAGCACCCGGACGTCGTCGGGCAGGGACGGACGGGGATCGGGATCGACGCCGGCGAGGTCGCGCCGCATCTGCAGGAGGACGCGGGCCCTCTCGAAGCCGTGCGGTGCGAGGAGCTCGGCCGAACCCGGGAGGTCACCGTGTGCCCAGATGTCCAGGGGACGGGAACCGGCGAGCTCGAGGAGCCGGCCCAGGAGAGCAGTGCCGAAGCCCCGCCGCCGGAAGGACGGGTGCACGACCAGTTCCGCCTCGAGCGCGCCGTCCACGCCGATGTCGAACCGCGCGTAGCCGGCGAGGTCGGTGCCGTCCCGGATCACGAGGTCGCCGCCACCCGCCGCACCGCCGTGCTGCAGACGCAGCTCGGCCTCTTCCGAGAGCGGCCGGACGCCGTCCGCTGTGGTGGCGGCGCGCAGCAGCCCGAGGACGTCCGCGACGTCGGGGGCGTCCAGGTCGTCGCTCAGTGCTGCCTCAGACCAGCTCGGCGTCGACGGCGGTCTCGGGGGTAGCGGCCCGCGCCGCGGCCGCGGTCGCGTCGGCCACCTGCTGGTCGAGCTTGTAGCCGACGTTGCGGACGGTCCCGATCAAAGCCTCGTGCTCGGTGCCGAGCTTGGCCCGCAGCCGCCGCACGTGGACGTCGACGGTGCGGGTACCGCCGAAGTAGTCGTAGCCCCAGATCTCCTGCAGCAGCTGCGCGCGGGAGAAGACCCGGCCCGGGTGCTGGGCCAGGTACTTCAGCAGCTCGAACTCCTTGTAGGTGAGGTCGAGGGGGCGGCCGCGCAGCTTGGCGGAGTAGCTGTGCTCGTCGATGACCAGCTCACCGGCCCGGGTGACCCCGCCCTCGGCGCCGTCGGCGGGCGTCGCGGCGGCCAGCCGGCGGGCGCTGGCCCACTTCAGCCGGGCGTCGGCCTCGGCCGGCCCGGCGGTGTCGAGCAGGACGTCGTCGACTCCCCAGTCGGCCGAGAGCGCGACGAGGCCGCCTTCGGAGAGAACGGCCACCAGTGCGGCGGCGACGCCGGTCGAGGAGAGCAGGCCGCACAGCGTGCGGGCCCGGATGAGGTCGTGGCGGGCGTCGACGAGGACGACGTCCCCGGAGTCGCCGTCGAGCAGGCTGGAGAGCTCGGGGGCCACCACCCGCACCTGATGGGCCAGGAGCCCCAGAGCGGGCAGCACCTCGGTCGTGGCCTGTCGTGCCGCGGTCATGAGTACGAGTCGCATGTCGTCTCCTCACGGGGCCGGGGACGACCGGCGTCGCCCTCGGACCTACGACGGCGCTGTCGAGGTGAAAGGGCAGGATAACCGACGTGGCCACCGATCACCTCGCCGTGGCCGGAGTTCGGCGGTTGGCCGTCCGAACGGAGGACGGGATCGACCTCGCCGGACTCGTCCTGCCGGCGAGGCCGCCCCCGCCCCCCGGCGAGGTACGGGCGCTGGGCTTCCGCGGTCACGGCCTCTCGGGCGGCGGTTCGGGTGTGGGTGGGGACCGGAGATGCGCGACGTCGACGCGGCGGTCGCGGCAGCGCGCGCCGCGGGCGCGGACGCGGTGGTGACCGTCGGCCTGTCCATGGGCGGCGGTGCGGCCCTCTGCCAGGCCGCACTGGGCCGCCACCGCCCCGACGCTCGGCTCGCGGGTCATGCGGCTGCGCCTGGACGAGCCATGGCTCGGCCGCTCTCCTCGCCGGCGCTCGTCGAGCGCTCTCGCCCAGGCTGCTCTGCCATCTGGTGAGCTCGCAAGCTCGCTCACCTCGCCGCCGTCCCGCCGCAGGTGGTCGGCCCGGGGGCCACCGCGTGGGTGGTCCCGGGCCTCGGACACGCCGAGAGTGGCGCCACCGCTCCGCTCGTCGAGCGGATCGGGCGCTGGGCTTCTGCGACGATCGACCCGTGAGTTCCCCTGCCCTGGAGTCCGCGCTGCCGGCCCGGGCGCACCACCTGCCCGCCGCA
Organism: Blastococcus sp.; assembly: GCA_025965695.1. Taxonomy (GTDB): domain Bacteria; phylum Actinomycetota; class Actinomycetes; order Mycobacteriales; family Geodermatophilaceae; genus Blastococcus_B. Next base: position 3,422 of record JAOPWM010000124.1, on the reverse strand, counting down.
GGCTTCGCCGCGGGGGCCGTCGCGCTGCTGGTGGTGCTGCCGGAACTCCTGGGTGATCTGGGCCGGCTGGCCGCGGTCATCGTGCTGCAGCTGGGCCTGGTCCTCGTGTGGGTGCTGGTCACCGGCATCCAGGGGTTCGCCGGCTCGCTGACCGTGGGCGCGGCTGCGGCGGTCGCCGCCGACCTGGTCCTGGCCCTACCCGGACGACCGGCCATGGGCGGGTTGCTGGCCGTGTTCGGGGTGGGCTTCCTCGCGGCGGTCCTCCAACAGATGCTGCGGCGGCCCCGGCACGACCTGGTCGCCTCGCTGGCCGGTGCGGCGTTGCTGCTCGCGGTGACCGGTGCGCTGGCGACCCTCCTCCTGTTGGGCCGGACCGACGCCGGGCACGGCCGCGCGCGGGTCGCGCTGCTCGCGGTCGGCGCCGCCCTGCTCGTCGGGCACCTGGTCGATCTCGTGCTGCCCCGCCCGCAGCTGGCCGACGGCGTCCCGTGCGGTCTGCTCGGCCTGGTGCTGGCCGTCGTGGCCGGTGCGGCGGTGGCGTTCCTCGGCCGCGGCATCAGCGGCACGGTGGACCCGCTGGCCGCCGTCATCTACGGGGCGGTCCTCGGCGGGGTGGCGGCCATGGTGTCCCTCGTCGGCAGCTACGTCGTCGTCGACGCGGCCGCGGCCGAGCCGCCGGTGGGCGATCAGCCGCCGCCGCTGTGGGCGCTGTCGCTGATCCCGGGCGTGCTCCCGCTGGCGGCGTGCGGTCCGGTGGCCCTCGCACTGCAGAGCGTGCTCTGATCCGCATGAGAGCGCTGGTGGTCGTCGTCCTGCTGCTCCTGGGACTCGCCGTGGTGGCCGACCGGGTCGCCGTGGGCGTCGCCGAGGGCCGGGTGGCCCGCGAGGTCGCGGCGAAGGGCGGCCTGGCAGGCACACCCGACGTGTCCATCGGCGGGTTCCCCTTCCTCACCCAGGCGGTGGCCGGCCGCTACGACGACGTCCGCATCTCCCTCACCGCCGCCGAGCTGGGCCAGCCCGCGGGCACCCGGGCCGACATCGCCCTGCACGGCGTCCACGTGCCGCTCTCCAGCGTGCTGTCCGGTTCGGTGGCGGAGGTCCCGGTCGACCGCATCGCCGGGACGGCGACGCTGTCCTACGCGCTGCTGTCGGCCCAGCTCGGCGGTGACGCCACCGTGCGGCGCGAGGGCGACGGGCTGCGGATCACCAAGACCGTGGAGCTGCTGGGGCAGACGTTCCCGCTGACCGCGGTCGGCACGGTCGCGCTCGACGGCGGCGCGCTCGTGATCGACGTCCAACGGGCCACCGGGGCCGGCGTGGACGTGCCGGAGTTCCTCGTCACGCGGGTCAGCAATCTGCTCGACCTGCGCTACGCCGTCCCGGCGCTGCCGTTCGGGCTGCAGCTCACCGGGGTGCAACCGGGCGACGACGGCGTGGACGTCCAGGTCGCGGCGCGGGACGCGGTCCTCAGCGGCTGAGGAATAGCCGGCGGGAGTGCCACCGTTCCCCGGGCAATGAGCGGGATGGGAGCGGTCGTCGTCGTCGCCGCACTGGCGGTCACCGCCGTCGCTGCATGGTGGTTGCGCACGCGCGACGGCGCGGTGCGCTCCACGGGCACAGAGGAGGACGGCGTGGCGGCGTCTGCGTTCGACCGTCTCGGGGTGCGGCCCGGCGAGGCCGACCTCACCGTTGTCCAGTTCTCCACCGCCTTCTGTGGTCCCTGCCGCGCCACCAAGGCTCGCCTCCGGCAACTGCAGGCCACCCGGCCGGGGCTGGCCGTCGTCCAGGTCGACGCCGAGAGCCACCTCGATGAGGTGCGTGCGCTCGACGTCCGCCGGACCCCGACGCTGTTCTATCTCGGGCGGGACGGGGAGCTGATCGGCCGTAGCAGCGGGGCCCCGCGCCCGGACGAGCTGACCGCTCTCGTCGATGCCCATACCGGGGCCGGCTCGTGATCGGCTACTCTCGCGGCGTGGGCACCCTGCTGACGTCGCGACGCACAGTCGACCTGTGCCGCGTCGACAGCTGCCTCTGTCCGACCTCCTGAGGGCGATCATTCATCGCCCAGACGTGCCCTGACCGCCGTCCGGAGAGTCTCTTCTGCAATGACTGCAGCATCCCGTTCCGTCGATGTGCGGGGCCCGCGCTTCTCTGCGTGGGTCACCGCCGTCGTGCTCGCCGTCGCCCTCGTCCTGGGTAGCGGTGTGCTCGTCGCCGCCCAGGGGGCCGTGTTCGCCCTGGGGGCGTTCGCCGGTCTGCGGTATGCGCCCTATGGCGCGTTCTTCCGTCTCGTCGTAGCGCCCCGGCTCGGTCCGGTGCGCGAGCGTGAGCCGGAGGCGCCGCCGCGCTTCGCCCAGCTCGTCGGCCTGCTCTTCGCCGTCGTGGGTGCCGGGGGTTACCTGCTCGGTGCGCCGGTGCTCGGTGCCGTCGCCACCGGATTCGCGCTGGTGGCGGCTCTGCTCAACGCGGCCACGGGCTTCTGCCTCGGCTGCGAGCTCTACCTGATCGCCCGGCGGGCCCTGCCGGCCCGCGCCTGACCGTTCGCGCACCACGACCACACCACGCACTCACACCGATCTACGGAGGAACCCATATGAGCCGCAACGACGTGCTCGTCACCGCCGACTGGGCCGAGGAGAACCTCGGCAAGCCCGGTCTGGTCTTCGTCGAGGTGGACGAGGACACCAGCGCCTACGACGGGGGCCACCTCGAGGGCGCCGTCAAGCTGGACTGGCGGAAGGACCTGCAGGACCCGCTGCGCCGCGACTTCGTCGACAAGGCCGGCTTCGAGGCCCTGCTGTCGGCCAAGGGCATAAGCAACGACGACACCGTGGTGCTCTACGGCGGCAACAACAACTGGTTCGCCGCCTACGCGTACTGGTACTTCAAGCTCTACGGCCACCGCGACGTGAAGCTGATCGACGGCGGCCGCAAGAAGTGGGAGCTCGACGGGCGGACGCTGTCGGCGGACGTCGTGGAGCGCCCGGCCACGCAGTACCAGGCCAGCGAGCCCGACCTGTCGATCCGGGCCTTCCGCGACGAGGTCGTCGCCTCGATCGGCACGAAGAACCTCATCGACGTCCGCTCGCCCGACGAGTTCTCGGGCAAGATCCTCGCCCCGGCCCACCTGCCGCAGGAGATGGCGCAGAAGGGCGGCCACGTCCCGACCGCGATGAACATCCCGTGGAGCAAGGCGGCCAACGAGGACGGCACGTTCAAGTCCGACGAGCAGCTGGCCGCGCTCTACGCCGAGCAGGGCTTTGACGAGAGCAAGGCGACCATCGCCTACTGCCGAATCGGTGAGCGCTCGAGCCACACCTGGTTCGTGCTGCGCGAGCTGCTCGGCAAGTCCGACGTCAAGAACTACGACGGCAGCTGGGTCGAGTACGGCTCGCTCGTCGGCGTCCCGATCGAGAAGTGAG
>JAOPWM010000096.1 GCA_025965695.1 Blastococcus sp. | reverse complement strand
TGTCACGGGCCGCGTCGAGGAGTCGGGCCACCTTGAAGCGGCTCAGCCCGAACTCCTCCGCGATCTCCACCTTGGAACGCCCGTCGAGGTAGTAGCGACGCGCAATCGACGCGGTCAGCACTACCTGCGCGGGTCCGGCGACCTGGTCGACCATGGCCTCCTCCTGCTCATACGAGCGGCTCGCCGACACTATGGCATTCAGCCTTGACGGGCCCGGCTCGACCATGGAAACTCCGTTCACGGCTCACCTGAGGCTATACCTGCTCATCTGAGCGTTCAGAGAGCCGTCGAGTATTCCGACGCGGAGATGCCCATGTCGAGTGGCACGCCCGGCCCGGCGATGACGCGCGGCACGGGGCGACCGGTTGGCCTACCACCCGCCGCCGGGGCCCTCTCGTGGACGAGGGTCGGCGGTTCATCGGTGGACATATCCAGGAACTGCCGTGCGCGGCGCCGTCCGGGGTTCCTACGCCGGAGGGGACCGACCCATGCGTAGAAGCGTGCGACCCACACTCGCCGTCGCGACGGCAACGGCGGTGACGCTGGTCGTCAGCGGATGCGCGGGCTGGGGCGGTGGGCCTGGTGGCGGCGGGCCGAACAGCATCAACGTGCTGATGGTCAACAACCCGCAGATGGTCGACCTCCAGCGGCTCACCGCCGCCAACTTCACCGCTGACACCGGCATCAACGTGAACTTCACCGTCCTCCCGGAGAACGACGTCCGGGACAAGATCAGCCAGGAGTTCTCCAGTCAGGCAGGCCAGTACGACGTCGCCACGCTGAGCAACTTCGAGATCCCCATCTACGCCAAGAGCAAGTGGATAGCCCCGCTGGACGACTACGTGGCGGCCGATCCGACCTTCGACCAGAGCGACATCCTGCCGCCGATGACGACATCCCTGTCCGCGGCGGACGGCAAGCTCTACGGCGAACCGTTCTACGGCGAGTCCTCGTTCCTGATGTACCGGAAGGACGTGCTGGCGAACGCGGGCATCGAGATGCCCGCGAACCCGACCTGGCAGCAGGTCGCCGACATCGCGGCCAGGGTCGACGGCGCCCAGCCGGGGATGGCCGGCATCTGCCTGCGCGGCCAGCCGGGCTGGGGTCAGGTCTTCGCCCCGCTCACCACCGTGGTGAACACCTTCGGCGGTACCTGGTTCACCAAGGACTGGCAGGCCCAAGTCGACAGCGCGGAGTTCCGGAACGCCGTGCAGTTCTACGTCGACCTGGTCCGGACTCACGGCGAGACCGGTGCGCCTCAGGCGGGTTTCACCGAGTGCCTGAACAACCTCATCCAGGGCAACGCCGCCATGTGGTACGACGCCACCTCCGCCGCGGGCTCCCTGGAGGCAGCGACCTCCCCGGTGCGCGGGAAGATCGGCTACGTCGCCGCACCGGTGGTCGAGACGCCCAGTTCGGGTTGGCTCTATGCCTGGTCCTGGAGCATCCAGCAGGCCAGCACCAAGAAGGACGACGCCTGGAAGTTCATCTCGTGGGCCTCCAGCAAGGGGTACGAGGGGCTGGTCGGCTCCCAGCTCGGCTGGTCCCGGGTGCCGGCCGGAAAGCGCGCGTCGACCTACACATCTGAGGCGTACGTCAAGGAGTCGTCGGCGTTCGCCCAGCCCACGCTCGATGCGATTCTCCGGGCCGACCCGAACAATCCGGGGGTCCAGCCGCGCCCGGCGCCGGGCATCCAGTTCGTCGACATCCCCGAGTTCCCCGACCTCGGCACCCAGGTGTCCCAGGGGGTCAGCTCCGCGATCGCCGGCCAGACCTCGGTCGACGCCGCCCTGAAACGGGGACAACAGCTCGCCGATGACGTGGCCTCGCGGTACCGGGAACGCTCGAAATGACCGGAGCGAGCGAGCGATCCCACGGCCTGGACGTCGACCCGCGCGCCACTCGCGCGGCCTGACCGGACGACAGCAGAGGAGGCGGCATGAGCGTCACGCTCGAACGCAGCCGCGGGACCGAACGAGGAACGGGGCAGGCTGGACCCAGTGGTGCGTTGCGTCGGTCGGCCGACTGGGCCCGCCGGGCCCCACTGCTGCCGGCCCTCATCTTCACGATCGTGGTGACCCAGCTCCCGTTCGTGGCCACACTGGTCATCTCGTTCATGAACTGGAACGCCTACTACCCGGACGAGCGCGGGTTCGCGGGCGTGTCGAACTACGCGCGGGTGCTGACCGACGTCAACATGCGCGACTCGATCGTCACCACCGTCATCCTCACCGCGACCGTGGTCATCGTCAGCCTGGCGCTGGGCATGGGGATCGCGCTGCTCCTGGACCGGAAGTTCCGCGGTCGCGGCGTCGTCCGGACGATGATGATCACGCCGTTCCTCATCGTCCCCGTGGCTGCCGCGTTGTTGTGGAAGCACGCGCTCTTCAACCCGGAGTACGGCCTCCTGAACGGCGTCCTCACCTGGATCTGGGGACTCTTCGGCTCCGGCAACCCGCCCCAGCCGGACTGGATCTCCCAGGCTCCGCTGATCTCCATCGAGGCCGCCCTGATCTGGCAGTGGACCCCGTTCATGATGCTGATCCTGCTCGCGGGGCTGCAGAGCCGGCCCCTGGACGTGATCGAGGCGGCGCGCATCGACGGCGCCAGCAGTTGGCAGATCTTCCGATACATGACGTTCCCGCACCTGCGCCAATACCTCGAACTCGGCGGGCTGCTGGGAGCGATCTACATCGTGCAGAACTTCGACTACGTCTTCACGATCACGTCCGGCGGGCTCGGCACGGCGAACCTGCCCTACACGATCTACCAGACCTTCTACCAGGCCCACGACTACGGCCGGGCCTCCGCGGCAGGCGTGGTCGTCGTCATCGGCACGATCATCATCGCCACGCTGGCCCTGCGGACGGTGTCGACCCTGTTCCGCGAGGAGACCGCACGATGAGCACCATCACCGACGTCGGCCCGGTCCCCGCGACCCGCACGCCCAGGGGCACTCCCCGGCGGCCCAGGAAGCCGCAGGGCGGTGCGGCCCTCGGGCTCGTCGCGTGGCTGATCGGGATCCTCTTCGTGCTGCCCGTGCTGTGGATGCTGCTCACGTCCTTCCACAGCGAGGCGGACGCGGCCACGAACCCGCCGTCCCTGGCCGCACCGCTGACCCTGCAGGGCTACCGCGAGTTCTTCGGTGCCGGTGCCGGTACCAGCCCGTGGCCGGCGCTGCTCAACTCGCTCACGGCCAGCGTGCTGTCCACGATCCTGGTGCTCGTCCTTGCCATCCCCGCGGCGTACGCCCTGTCCATCCGCCCGGTCCGCAAGTGGACCGACGTCCTGTTCTTCTTCCTGTCCACGAAGATGCTGCCGATCGTGGCCGGGCTGCTGCCCATCTACCTGTTCGCGCAGTACACCGGGCTGCTGGACAACATCTGGTTCCTGATCGTGCTCTACACCTCGATGAACCTGCCGATCGCGGTCTGGATGATGCGGTCGTTCCTCGCCGAGGTCCCCGTCGAGATCCTGGAGGCCGCGTCGATGGACGGCGCGGGACTCCTCCTGACCTTGCGCCGGGTCGTCGGTCCGGTCGTCCTGCCGGGGATCGCCGCGACCTCGCTGATCTGCTTCATCTTCTCCTGGAACGAACTGCTGCTGGCCCGGGTCCTGACCGGGACCGTGGCGCAGACGGCGCCGGTGTACCTCACCGGCTTCGTCACGAGCCAGGGACTGTTCCTCGCGAAGGTCTGCGCGGCCGCGTTCGCGGTGTCGCTGCCGGTTCTCATCGCGGGGTTCGCGGCCCAGGACAAGCTCGTCCAAGGGCTCTCCCTCGGCGCTGTGAAGTGAGCCGGCGACACGCTGCCCCCGGACCGGGATCCCGGGGCAGAGGGGACAGGAGCCGTAGATGAGGGCCGCCGTCCTGCGCGGACCCGGAGACGTCGCCATCGATGAGCGGCCGGTTCCCCGGCCCGGTCCGGCAGAGGTCGTCGTCCGGGTCCGTTCCGTCGGGGTGTGCGGGTCGGACACCCACTACTACGAGCACGGGCGCATCGGCCGGTTCGTCGTCGAGTCACCGCTCGTGCTGGGTCACGAGGCCGCGGGCGAGGTGACGGATCTGGGACCGGGCGTCACACGGTTGACCGTCGGACAGCGCGTGTCCATCGAGCCGGGAGTGCCGGACCTCACCTGCGAGCAGTGCCTGGCCGGGCGTTACAACCTCTGTCCCGGCATGCGGTTCTTCGCGACGCCGCCGTTCGATGGTGCGCTGGCCGAGTACGTCGTCGTGCACGAGGCGTTCGCCCACCCGGTGCCCGAGAACGTCAGCGACGACGCCGCCGCGCTGCTGGAGCCTCTCTCGGTGGGGATCTGGGCGTGCAGGAAGGCCCGGATCACCGCCGGCGATCGGGTCCTCGTCACCGGCGCGGGACCGATCGGGTTGGTCTGCGTCCAGGCGGCGCTGGCCTTCGGAGCCACCGAGGTGGTCGTGTCCGACATCAACCCGGCGCGGCTCGCCCTGGCGAAGGAACTGGGCGCCACGGAGGCCGTCGACGTCCGCGAGACCCGGGTCTCCGATCTCCCTCGCCCGCCCCAGGTGCTGCTCGAGTGCTCGGGACACGCCCCGGCGATCGCCGAGGCGATCCGCGCGCTGGACCGGGCCGGGCGCGCGGTACTCGTCGGAATGGGCAGCGACGAGGTGGCACTGCCGCTGCCGGTCGTACAGGAGCGCGAACTCGAACTCGCCGGCGTCTTTCGTTACGCCAACACCTGGCCGACGGCGATCGCACTCGTCGCCTCGGGACGGATCGACCTCGACCGTCTGGTCACCGGTACCTACCGGCTCGATCAGACCGAGGAGGCGCTGACAGCGGCCCGGCGCGACCCGCAGTCGGTCAAGGCCGTCGTCCGTCCGCAGACCTGATGTTTCTTCCGTTCAGCTCGCTCGATCAAGGAGACCTCCGATGGCCACCGTCACCTACGACAAGGCGAGTCGCTTCTACCCGGGCTCCGAACGACCTGCGGTCGACGCGCTGGACCTGAAGATCGACGACGGGGAGTTCCTCGTCCTGGTCGGACCGTCGGGCAGTGGCAAGTCGACCGGTCTCCGGATGCTCGCCGGCCTGGAGGACGTGAACGAGGGCGAGATCCTCATCGGGGACCGCAACGTGACCAACCTGGCACCCAAGGACCGCGACATCGCGATGGTGTTCCAGAGTTACGCGCTCTACCCGCACATGACGGTGGGGGAGAACATGGGGTTCGCGCTGAAGATCGCCGGCAGGAGCAAGGAGGACATCACGACCCGGGTCGCGGAGGCGGCCAAGATCCTGGACTTGGAGCCGTTCCTGGACCGCAAGCCGAAGGCGCTGTCCGGCGGCCAGCGCCAGCGGGTGGCCATGGGCCGGGCCATCGTCCGCTCGCCGCAGGTGTTCCTCATGGACGAGCCGCTGTCCAACCTGGATGCGAAGCTGCGTGTGCAGACCCGGACGCAGATCGCCGCTCTGCAACGGCGGCTGGGCACGACGACCGTCTACGTCACCCACGACCAGGTCGAGGCCATGACCATGGGGGACCGGGTGGCGGTCCTCAGGGACGGCGTCCTCGAACAGTGCGACACCCCGTTGCGGCTGTACCAGGAACCCGTCAACGTCTTCGTCGCCGGTTTCATCGGCTCGCCCGGGATGAACATCGCGGAGTTCCAGGTCGACGACGGGCACGCGGTCCTCGGAAGGGCGCGCATCCCGCTCAGCACGGCGGCCCTGAAGGCGCTGAATGCTGAGGGGGCTGACCGGGTCATCACCGGATTCCGCCCCGAATCCCTCGACCTGGTCTCGGAGAACGAACCGGGCGCATTCCCCGTGATCGTGGGTGTCGTGGAGGAACTGGGCTCCGACGCCTTCCTGCACGGAACGCTGCCGGAACTGCCGGAGGGCGCATCGCTGGACAGCGGGAACATCATCGCCCGGGTCGACCCCAGCCGTCCGCCCGAGAAGGGTGAGCAGGTGTACCTCCGGATCCAGCCCGGCAAGGAACACCTCTTCTCCAAGACGACCGGCCGGCGGATGGCCACCTAGTCTCGGCGAGCCGGGTTTCCGGGTGCGCCCCTCAGGCGCCCGGGACCCGGGAGCCCCCGCCGTCCGCGTGGAAGGACCACCCATGCAGTCGCTCGACGAGAGATCGTTGCCGTCGCTCCCCAGCGCGGTGTCCGCGCCGACGTACGACCGGTCGCGTGTTCGGCCGGGGATCGTGCATCTGGGGGTGGGTGCGTTCCACCGGTCACACCAGGCGATGTACCTCGACCGTCTCCTGGAGCAGGGCGAGGCGCAGGACTGGGGAATCTGCGGCGTCGGCGTGCTGTCGTCCGACCGGGGGATGGCCGAGGTGATGGCGGCCCAGGACGGGCTCTACACGCTCGTGGTCAAGCACCCCGACGGCACCCACGAGGCCCGGGTCGTGGGGTCGATCGTGGAGTACCTGTTCGCCCCGGACGACCCGGAGGCGGTCGTCGAGAAGATGGCTGCCGATACGACGCGGATCGTGTCGTTGACAGTGACGGAGGGCGGCTACAACTTCTCGCCGGTGACCGGGGAGTTCGACGCCACGAACCCTGACGTCGTCTCCGACCTGCAGCCGGGGGCGCTGCCCCGGACGACGTTCGGCCTGGTCACGGAGGCACTGGTCCGCCGGCGGCAGCGCGGGCTGGCCCCGTTCACCGTCGTCTCCTGCGACAACATCCAGGGCAACGGGAACGTTGCTCGACGCAGCTTCACCGCCTTTGCCGCCCTGCGGGATCCCGACCTCGGTGCATGGGTCGAGCGGGAGGTGCCGTTCCCGAACTCGATGGTGGACCGGATCACCCCGGCGACCACCGACGAGGAGCGGGCGGAGGTCGGCCGTCAGTTCGGCATCGAGGACCGGTGGCCGGTGGTGTGCGAGCCCTTCACGCAGTGGGTGCTGGAGGACGAGTTCAGCCTCGGTCGGCCCCCCCTGGAGGACGCCGGCGTCCAGGTCGTCGAGGACGTCGAGCCCTACGAGTTGATGAAGCTACGGCTGCTCAACGCCAGCCACCAGGCGCTGGCCTACTTCGGCTACCTCGCGGGATACCGGCTGGTCCACGAGGCGGCCCAGGACCCGCTCTTCCAGAAGTTCCTGCTCGGCTACATGGAAGAGGAGGCGACGCCGACACTCCGGCCGGTCCCCGGGATCGACCTGGGGGAGTACCGGGAGAACCTGATCGTGCGCTTCTCCAACCCGGCCATCCGCGACACGTTGGCGCGGCTGGCCTTCGACGGCTCCGAGCGGATCCCGAAGTGGTTGCTCCCGGTGATCAAGGAGAACCTGACCACCGGCGGTGAGATCCGCCGCTCGGCCGCGGTCGTCGCCAGCTGGGGCCGGTACTGCGAGGGGGTGGACGAGGAGGGTCGGCCGATCGAGGTGATGGACCGGAGACGGGACCGCCTCATGGCGAACGCCCGCCGCCAGCGGGAGGACCCGCTGGCCTTCCTCGCCGACCGTGAACTGTTCGGGGACCTGGTCGACGACGAGCGGTTCGTCTCCCACTACCGCGCGGCGCTGGACTCCCTGCACGAACGCGGCGCCCGGGCGACCCTCCAGGCCGTGACCGGCCGCGCTGCGCCTGCGGCGTGAGTGCTCAGCCGAGCAGTTGGGCGACGGTATAGATGACCAGGCCGGCAAGCCCGCCGACGACGGTGCCGTTGACCCGGATCCACTGGAGGTCGCGGCCCACCTGCAGCTCGATCCGGCGGCTGGTCTCCTCGGTGTCCCAGCGGGCCACCGTGCTGCTGACGAGGTCGGCGATGTCGGCGGAGAACCGCTCGACGAGGTAACCGGCGATGCTGTGCGAGTGCCGCTGCACGAGCTCGCGGACGGTCGGGTCGTGCTGCAGCAGCCGGGCGCCGTCACCGATGAGCCCGGCGAGTCGGGACCGCAGTTCGGAGTCAGGGTCGCCGGCCGCGTTGAGGACGGCGTTCTTGGCGTTGGTCCACAGCGATCCGGACCAGGCGCGGACGGCGGGGTGCTCGAGCAGTTCCTTCTTGAGGTCCTCGATCCGCGCGGCGGTGTCGGGGTCGGTGCGCAGGTCCTGCACGTAGGCCCGCAACCGAGCGTCGTAGGAACGCCGCAGCTCGTGCCGCGGATCGGTCCCGACCTCCTCGAGGAAGCCCTGGAGGCCGGCGAAGACGCGGTCGAACACCCGGTCGTCCACCCAGTCGGGGACCCACGAGGGGGAGGCGTCACCGAGCTGGGCCCGGAAGACCAGCCGGTTGTCCTGCAGAAAGCGGGACAGGCCACGCAGGGCGGCCGACATGACCTCCTGGTGCCGGTCGCCCTCGACGACGAGCTCCAGAACCCGGGCCACGGCCGGTGCGGCGGGGGTGGCGTGCAGCTTGCGGTCCACGAGGTCGGCGACGGCCGGCTCGAGGTCCTCGTCGCGCAGCAGCTCCGACATGGCGGTGACCAGCGCCGCGGCGTCCCCGGCCAGGCGCTCGGCCCGGCCCGGACCGGCCAGGAACCGGCCGAGCCGGCCCGGCACGTCGATCGTCGTCAGCTTCGCCTCGATGACGCTCCGGGTCAGGAAGTTCTCCTGGACGAAGGTGCCGAGGCTGGCGCCGATCTGGTCCTTCTTGCGGGGGATGATCGCGGTGTGCGGGATCGGCAGCCCCAACGGGTGCCGGAACAGCGCGGTGACCGCGAACCAGTCGGCGAGCGCCCCCACCATGGACGCCTCGGCGGTGGCGCGGACGTAGCCCACCCAGCTGCCGGCGTCGCGGCCCAGCAGCACGCAGGCGAGGAAGACGGCTGCGGCCAGCAGGAACAGGCCGGTCGCCAGCCGCTTCATGCGGGTGAGATCGCTGGCTCGCTCCGGGTCGTCGAGCGAGCTCGCGAGGGGGGCGGACGGTCGGGGTGCCGGCACCCGTACCAGCGTAGGGACCCCACCATCCGCCGTCCCACTCAGTTGGCCGACCCCAGGGTGACGTCGGTGGTGCTGCTGGCGCCCCCGCGCCGCACGGTCAGCGTGACCGTGTCGCCCGGCGCCTTGCTCCGGACCGCCGCTGTCAGATCGGTGGAACTCGTGATCGGCCGCTCGCCGACCGCGGTCACGACGTCGCCGACCTGAAGCCCGGCGCTCGCTGCGGCACTGCCCGACTCCACGGAGACGATCTGGGCGCCGGTCCCGAGGTCGGAGTTCTGACCGTTGGCCGCGGTCCGGGTGCTCACGCCGAGGAACGCGCGGGTGGCCTTGCCGTTCGCGATGAGCTCCTTGGCGATCCGCTGCGCGGTGTTGGACGGGATGGCGAACCCGACACCGATGTTCCCGCTCTGCGACTGGGATCCCGGGGACCCGGAGGCGACCGTCGCGATCGCGCTGTTGATGCCGACGACCTCGCCGGCGCCGTTGACCAGCGCGCCTCCGGAGTTCCCCGGGTTGATCGCCGCGTCCGTCTGGAGCGCGTCGATGACGGTGGCGTCGTTCTGCGTGGAACCGGTGGCGACCGCCCGCCCGGTGGCGCTGATGATCCCGTCGGTAACGGTGTTGGACAGCCCCAGGGGCGCTCCGATCGCCACCGCGACGTCGCCGACCTGCACCTTGTCGGAGTCCGCGAAGGTGGCCGCGGTGAGCCCGCTCGCGCCGGTGAGACGGACGACGGCGAGATCGGAGGCCGGGTCGGTGCCGACCACCGTGGCGTCGTAGAGCGTGCCGTCGGCGGTGCGGACCTGAACAGCTCCCGTGCCGGTCCCTTCGAGGGTGACGACGTGGTTGTTCGTGAGCACGTAGCCGTCGCCGGTCAGGACGACGCCCGAGCCGCTGCCGGAGTTCGTCCCGCTCGAGACGTAGATGGTGACCACACTCGGTGCGGCCTTCGCCGCCGCGGCGGTCGCGGTCGTCGCCGTCTGGGGATTCTTGATGACGACGTTCTGGGCCGAGGCGCTGGTGCTCGAGGTGGCCGCGGGGTCGTCGAGCAGTCCGGCCACACCGGCCCCGGCGCCGCCACCGATGAGCGCGCCAGCCACGAGTCCGGCGATGCCGATCCGGAGCCGGCCCGCGCGGCGTGACGGGGTGGTGGGCGCCGGAGTGGGCTCCGGGGCGCCCAGCGGATGACCGCCGTAGCCCGGGTAGTACGGCGGGACCGGCGGGGTGTGCGCAGAAGGGGGCGCCCACGGTGAGTGCCCGCCGCCGTAGGCCGGCTGCGCAGGTGTCGTGGCGCCGGGCATCGGTGCGGCGGCTGCCTGGTAGGCCCCCGTCCCGGGCGACCCCCCCGGGGCGTCGCCGCCCGCCGCGGGCCCGGTTCCGTGTTCGCTCACTGCTGTGGTCCTCCCTCCGCGCGGCCGACGTGGCCGCCGCGACGACACCACTGTGCGCGCCGCCGCTGGCCCGTCGCTGGAGGCTGCCTGTGAGATTCCTGCAAGTCAGCGCGGGACGTCATCCAGGATCGCCCCCCGTGCGATGAGCTCGGTGACCGCCCAGATGGCCAGCACCTCTGCGACGAGCAGCCCGATCAGGACCAGTAGTTGAGCCGCGCCGGCCTGCAGGGGACTGCCGCCGCCGAGCAGGACCCCCACGAAGGCCCCCGGCAGCGTCACCAGCCCCACGGTCCGGGTCTGGTCCAGCGGCGGGACGAGCGCGGTGGCGCCGACCGGGCGGCCGACCAGCAGGACGGCGTCCCGGGGGAGCAGACCCAGGGCCAGTGCGGCCTCCACCTCGCCGCGGCGGGCGCGGAGTTCGTCGCGCAACCGGCGGCCGGCCAGGGACGTCGCCGTCATGGCGCCGCCGATCAGGATGCCGGCGATCGGGATGACCGCGGCGCCCCGTAGCGGCACCGCGCCGCTGGCCAGCACGAGCGCCACCACCGGCGCGGCCCCGCCGACGATCGGCAGCGCCGTGGGCAGCAGCCGGCCGACCGCTCCGGGCGACCGCAGCCGGCGCCCGGTGACTCGGCCGGCCGAGGTCATCGTGGCGACGCTCAGCATGAGGACGATGAAGGCCGTCGAGAGCGGCAGTGACCGGACGACGACGAGCAGCACTGCCGACACCGCGGCGAGCTGCACCGTGGCGCGGACGGCCGCGATCACCACCGGCCGGTCCTGACCCAGCCCGGACAGTCGCCCGGCGACGGCTGCCAGCACCGTCAGGACGATCAGGACGACGGCCAGACGCGGGCCGACATCGACCACGGAGGAACCCACGCCGGCCGATCCTGCCGGGTGGCCCGGCGCGAGGCAGCGGGGCGTGCGCCCTCAGCCGCTCGCGACGCCCTCCTCGTGGTTTTCGTGCTCGGTCCGGTGCACCGGTGGCACCAGCGCGATGGGTGAGGTGCAGTGCCGGAGCAGCCAGCGGTGCGGCCCGTCGAGCGACCGGTGCAGCAGGGTGCCGTGGCCGGCGCTGATCACCAGCATCGGGGACGGGGACGTGGCGCCGAGGACCTGGTTCGCGCGGGCGGCCGGCAGCTCGGAGTGCTGGACTTCCAGACCCGGGAACCGCTGGGCCCACACGGCTGGGTCGTCGACCCAGCTCTCGGGGACGGTCTGCCGCGACGGCCGGGTCTGCAGGACCGAGAGGGGGAGGCCGGAGCGCTGCGCGGCGGTCGCGGCGAACAGGGCGACCGCCTCGTCGTCGGCCCGCTCACCGACGCCCAGAATCGCCACTGCCGGCCGGCCCCTCGGCTCTCCGCCGCGGCGGCGCGGCACGACGACGACGGGTACAGGGGAGCGCGCGGCCACTCGTGCGGCCACCGTGGCCAGCACCATCTCGTCGGGCGCCCCCGTCGTCGAGCTGCCGAGGACCACCAACTGGCCACCGGCCGCCGCCTGGAGCAGCGCGGTGACGGGGTCACCCGGCACGACCTCCGTCGACGACTTCACACCCGGCTCGGTGTGCCGCGCGACGGTGTAGGCGACGGCGGTGATGCCCCGAGCGCGGGGCAGTTCCGGCGGGGGCGCGCCGGTCGGACCCCGTCGGCCGAGATACGGCGCGGCGTGCAGGATCCGCAGCGGCGCGTTCCGCCGGGCCGCCTCCTGGGCCGCCCAGCGGACCGCTCCGAGCCCGACCTCGGTCCCGTCGACGCCGACGACGACGTCGCGGCCCGGTGGATCCTCGCCGTCCGTCGCACTCGCGGCGCGGACGTCCTCCGCGCGGCCGGTCGGGGACGACATCGACACGGTGCACCTCCGGGAGCAGTGGTTCCGTCCCAGCCGTCGAGCCTCCTCGCCGCGGTCGCGAGAGGGAAGACCTCATGGCGCGTGTGCATCAACAGCCGCGGAGGGGTAATGCCGGACGAGCGGGGTGGGCTCCGGCGTCGACGGGCGGCTCGCACCGGTTCGTCCGAGCGCACCTGGAGGCTGCCCGTGTCCATCCGCCGTCCGCTCTCCCGCGTGCTGCTGGGCTGCGCGCTGCTCGGTGGGAGTGCGCTCACCGTGATCGGGGGGCTCGCCCTGCGCGGCCCCGGACTGATCGGCGTTGGCCTCGCCGCGACGCTGGCCGCCTGCACCGCCGCGGGCATCGCCCGTGAGTCCCCTACCCCCGTCCGCGGCTCGATCATCGAGTCCGCCGTCTGGGCGGCGGGTTGGACCGCAGGGGCGGTGCTGGTGGTGGCGGGTGTCGCCACCGTCGCCGGCGGGGCGGTGGCCACCCTCGCGGTCGCGGCAGGGCTCGTCGCGTTCGTCGTCGTCGGTGTGATCCGTCGGCGGCGCCGGCGGCA
Organism: Blastococcus sp.; assembly: GCA_025965695.1. GTDB lineage: Bacteria > Actinomycetota > Actinomycetes > Mycobacteriales > Geodermatophilaceae > Blastococcus_B. Next base: position 17,471 of record JAOPWM010000096.1, on the reverse strand, counting down.
CGACCACGCGGGCGCGACGACGAAGGACCGGACGTCGCCTGTCGGGGTCGACGCGCCCGTCAGCCCGGATCGGGGCCCAGCGCCGGTCCGGGGCCACCTGGACGGGATTCCCCTACTCCTCCCGCCGGTGACGGCACTGACCACACGTGCCCTCGGTGACGAGTGGCTGCGCACGACGGCGGCCCTCGCCGGCGGGCTGGACCCGGCGGCCCGGCAGTGGCTGGTGGCCCGTCGCGAGGAGGCGCTCGATGAACTCGAGCGGCGCGACCCCGGCGGGTTCGCCCGCTGGATGGCCGCGGGGCCGACCCGGGCGAGCGATCCGGCCGCCTTCGTGCGCGGGGGACCGGTGCACCGCGGGCCCGTGGCGGACACCGACGCCGCCTGAGCCGCGGGCGGCATCTAGGAGCGCCGCTGTGGTCGCCCGCCGACGTGCGTAGGCAACAAGACCGGTGACCCGGCTTTCGGGCCGTCGCCTCCGGCCCCGGATTGCCCTACCGGGATGCGCTGCGGCCCGACACGTGCCGGCGTCACGCGGACGACCGTTCTGGGTGATCGGGCGTCGCGGTTTGATCGGCGCGCTGCAAGGGGGTGCGCGGACCGAAATCGTCTGAAACCTTGGGTCCAGGCGCCGACTCGTGACGGATGCCCAGCCGCGGCCGGGGGAGGACCTCGATGCCCTGTGACCTCATGGCGTGGTGTCACCGAGCAGGCCGTGGCGGGTCAGTGAGACGGCGGCCGAGCCGGTGAGGACATCGCGACACCTGGACGCGTTCCGTCGGCGGGCGGCCGTAGGGATCAGCGTGGGAGTCCTGGTCGTGGTACCGCAGGCGGCCCCCGCAGCTCCCACCGGGCCGGCCTCCTCAGCGCCGTCGGCATACGCATATGAACCCGCCGCAGGCGTCGTGACGGCCCCTGTCGCCACGTCTCCTGTCGCCACGTCTCCTGTCGCCACGTCTCCTGCCGCCACGTCTCCTGTCGCCACGTCCTTTGCGTCCCCTCCGGAGAGCCCGGTCCTGATGGCGCCGTCCCAAGCACCGGATGAGTCGTCAAGTGCTCCGCCCGACGCGAGCGGGGTGGCCTCCGCACTGGCTGTCGACGGCATCCCGCCGACCGCGCTCGAGGCATACGTCAACGCTGCCGCCGCCAGCCCCGCCACGTGCCACATCGCCTGGCCGTTGGTCGCCGCCATCGGCCGCGTGGAGTCCAACCACGGGCGCTTCGCCGGTGCGGTGCTGCACACCGACGGACGCTCGACGCCCCCGATCATCGGCATCGCTCTGGACGGCATCCACACCGCGCTGGTCCACGACACCGACGGGGGTCAGTTCGACCGCGATCCCGTGTACGACCATGCCGTGGGTCCGATGCAGTTCATCCCCGCCACCTGGCGGACCTACGCCACCGATGGTGACGGAGACGGGCGAAGCGACCCGTTCGACATCAACGACGCAGCCGCGGCGTCGGCGCAGTACCTCTGCGCCGCTGGGGGAGACCTGTCCTCGGTGGCTCGGCAGACGCTCGCCGTGCTCGCCTACAACCATTCCGACAGCTACGTGGCGACGGTGCTGACGCTCGCCGCCACCTACGCCGGTACACCACCGCCGGAACTCCCCGCCCCATCCACCCAGCCGTTGCCGACGGAGGCACCTGCCAACCCCGCCGGACCGCCCGCTGTGGTCATGGACAGGACCGTTGCGGCCGCCGCGCCGACGGCGACCCTGACCGCTACCCCGCAGGTGCCGTCGACGGCCGCGTCGTCGGCCACCACGACGGAGCCGACTCCGACCACGACGGAGCCGACTCCGACCGAGACGGAGCCGACCACTCCGACGCCGACCGCGACGGAGCCGACCGCGACGGAGCCGACCACTCCGACTCCGACTCCGACGACTCCGACGACTCCGACTCCGACTCCGACGACTCCGACGACGACTCCGACGACGACTCCGACGACTCCGACGCCGACTCCGACGCCGACCACGCCGACTCCGACGACTCCGACACCGGTTCCCACCGCTCATTGCGGCAGCGGGTCGTCGGAGGCACCGGCCACCGTGGATATCCGCAACGGCTCCGGAGTTCCGGCAGAGGCGACCAAGCTGGCCTCACGCCTGGCCGCGGCCGGGATCCGGGTCGGCGTGGTCACAACCACCGACGCCACGACATCCGCCGTCCTGTACCCGGACGGGCAGCGCCCGCCGGCCGGGGTGCTCGCCGGAGGCCTGGGGCTGGCCGGCTCGGAACAACCGGCCCCCGTCGACCACGTCACCGTGGTGATCGGCGCGCACGACTCCGGCCGTCTGTTGGCAAGACCCTTGGCCTGCTGAACAGGACACGTGCTCCGAGTCGCGGTTCAGTGTCCCGACTGGATCGCGCAGTCGACCGCTGGCGGCCCGGTGGCGTCCCCGGATGATCACCGGAGTGCGGCAGGGGCGGCGATGGAAAGCCCTGCTGATCTACGGCGTCGCCGCAGGGATCTTCGTCGGGGGAACGCAGCAGGCGGTGCGCGGTCTGCTGGGGGTGAGCCGTGAAGCTGGGCGGGGATGGCGATGTACGTCCTGGTGTGGACAGTCGTGATGCCGCCGGTCTGGTGGCTCATCCGGAGGCAGTCGATCGGCGCCGTTTTCTGCAGAGTCCCTCCGCGAGCGTCCGCGCCCGGCAATCCACGCTGGGCAAGCACTCGCCGGTGAGGTTCGGGAGTTGCCCGGGCAGCGGGGGCTGGCCGTGGTGTTCACAGCGGCGGCCGTCGGTCTGATCGGGTCTGCGGCTGTGGTGGACAACGGCAGCGCCTGGGGCGTGTGGACGGTCGTGGTCGTGGTTGTGGGCGTAGCCGCCTGCCGTTGGTGCGGGCGGCGTATCGGCATGGCGCGGCGGCTGCTGGCAGAGCTGTCCACCCGGTGAGGGCGGGTCGTCGACGGCAGGTCGGCGAAGGGCTCGGCCGCCGGCCACTCGCGGGCCTGCTCGGCAGCGACCCGTCCGACCACCCACGCCCCTACACCTCCGCGGCCGGCTGATCGGCGCGCGTCCGCGCAGAAGGGCTCAGCCGCGCTGGGGGCGTAGCGCCTCCACGGCCGCGGCCAGGTCCACCGCCGTGGGGTCGACCCGTTCGGCGGCGGTCGACAGGATCCGGTGCACCGCGGCGCCGAGCACGTCGGGAACTCGAGCCTTGTCCAGCGCCTCGAGAATCAGTCCCGCGTCCTTGAGAGCCGCCGCGAGGCCGAAGGCAATCGGATACTCCTGCTTCACCATGGCCGGGCCCTTGACCTGCGCGTAGGGCGTGTCGGTCGCCCCGCCGGCGATCGCGTCCAGGAAGGACTGCGGATCCAGGCCGAGGCCCTCCGCCATGGCGACCGACTGCGCGATGGCGGTCGTCAGGCTGAGCACCCATGCGTTCGCGACCATCTTGAGCCGCGTCCCCTGGCCGACCCCTCCGAGCCACAGGGTCCGGCTGCCGATCGCGTCGAACACGAAGGCCGCCTGCTCGCGGGCGTCGTCCGGACCGGACGCGAGCACGACCAGGTCGCCCTTCTCGGCCGGCTGGCGCGTGCCGAGAACGGGGGAGTCCACCATCACGAGGCCGAGTTCCTCTGCTACCCCCGCTGCTGTCTGCACGTCACTGACGCCCACCGTGCTCGCCTGCAGCCACAGCGTTCCCGGGGCCGGCGCGGCCTGACGGATCGCGTCGACCACCCCATCGATGTCGAAAAGCATGGTCAGCACGATGTCGGCGCCCTGCACGGCATCCGCGGGGGAGTCGGCGACCACGACGCCGGCATCGACCAAGGGCTCGGCCTTGGTCCGGGTGCGGTTCCAGGCGCGGACGGAAAGGCCCGCGCGGCGCATCGACCGCGCCATCGCGGAACCCATCGTGCCGGTGCCGAGGAGGGCGACCACGGGAGTTGTCATGTCCCGATCGTGCGCGCATGGGACGTGCTCGACGACCTCGGCCCGGCCCCTACGTCACGGAGGCCACGGGCTTCACACTCAGCTGGTGGTCGTTCGGCTTGCTGGTGGACCCCGTGGTGACCGGGACGTCGAAACTGGCCCTCGGGTCGGAAGCGGAGGCAGTTCGCCGCTTGGGTTGTCCCTATCCTTGTCCCGGGGCTCGATCTCATGTCCCGCCGACGTGGGGTATGGGAACAACTCCGGTGACCTGTGCTTTCTCAGTTCTCGCTGCTCAGAGCCGTTCCGCGTCTCGGGACGCAGAGTGGGCGATCGTGGAACGCAGGCCGGCGTCACCCGGAACGTCTCCGGGCACTGTTTGCCCACGTCGAGCGGCGGTCTGGCGCCCCTGGCTCCGAGGCGGGTTGCCGACTGATTCCGGCTGCTACCGCTTGACCAAGTTGGCCTCCATGCGGATGACGTACCGACGCACCCTTGCACCGATGCCGCGGGCAAGCTGACGAACGGCTGGTGGCATGACCGCTCAAGCGCGTGAGGTCCCTCCTTGATGCCGCGGCGGATCAGCCACGCGTTGGCCGGCCAGGAGGTGAAGTAGCCGACGATCATGCCGAGCTGCATGAGGAACCGGAACACCGGGCTACTGGGCATCAGGTGTGGATTGGGGAAGAACACGAAGGCCATCAGGGTCATCCAGCCGAACAGGCCGACCTCGAAGGCGGTCAGCGACAGGATGTCGGCCTTTGCCGCGGCGGCGATGCCCTTGCGGAAGGACAGACCGCGCATCGGGGCGATCGCGAAGTACTGGAAGGCGAGACCGAGCGCCACGGCGAGGATGTAGTCGCCGATCATCTCCCCCACAGTGCGGTGCCGGCGATGGTGGCACCGCGGGCGATGAGTCCGAACTCGGCGATGACATCGCCGAGGGTGCAGCCGGCCGCGCAGTGGCTGGCCCCGACGGCGATGCCGGCCCAGCGGGGCTCGTCCGGCGGGTGGTGGCCGCCGTGCTCCCTCAGCCAGCGGGTGCTGGCGGGGCGGCCGAAGCGGTGGTAGCCCCAGACCGCCAGCGGGCCGAAGTAGAGCCCGGTGATCGGCCACACCGCCGCCATCACCGGCATGTCCCGCTGCCGGTAGCCGCGGCCGTAGATGTCGACGGCTATGACGGCGGCGCTGGCGAAGCCGGCCGCCAGGGCGGCCCAGGCCAGGACGGTCAGCCAGGTCGGCGGCAGGTGAGGGCTCCTCTTGGTGCGAGCCTGCGGCCGGGCGTCGCCGTGACGGCCATTCCGGCGCTCTCCGTCCGCTGGGGTGCGGTGGTCATGGAACGGCGGCAGGCGCTGCGGGCGGTGCCGCTGGTTGGGCGGCCGCAGGAGCGGCTGCGGCCGGGGGTGGCGGGGGCAGGAGCTGCCGGCGGCGGAGTGCCACAAGGGTGCGGACGGCGATGCCGCCGATCAGCAGGGTGATGGCGGCGGTGAGGACGTCCTGCCAGGCGCGGTAGCCGGTCACGTGGGTGGCCTGCAGCCAGGTGAGTCCCACGGTAGCGACCGCGGCCCAGCTGAAGGTGAATGACCAGGTGCTCGGCATGAACGGCAGACGGAGGTAGACGGGCAGCAAGCGCAGTTGCGCAAGGACCATGAGCAACCCGTAGCCGGCGAGGAAGGCGGTGACGACGTCAATTCTCCCGCCGTTGAGCGCCAACCAGGCCAGGCTGCCAACGGCCGCCGGCGCCACCTCGATGGCCAGCGTCGGCTGCAGAGGCGGCGGCAGCATCGGGCGTAGCAGCAGGCGGCCGAGAATGACCGAACCGAGCGTGATCCAGCACAGCACGCCCAGCCCGAACATGACCTCGCTGAGGAGGCGCTGTCCGACCTGGGCCGCCGCTGCGGACGCGATCAGTCCCCCAGCCACGGTCGGCAGGAAGTACCCGGGATGGAACCTGTCGAGGTCGACCGGACCGTAGATCCACTGCCCGGTCAGCCAGCCGCCCAACAGCACTGTGAGCACCAGGAACACGTCGGTCACGACGCGGCCAGCAACCGCCGCGTGCGGGTACAACCCCTGGCCGGCCAGCAGCATCGGCGTGATGAACGCCAGCGAGGCGAACGGTGCGGCGACCGGATCGAGCAGAGCGGCCTCGACCTCAGACCGGCGTGGGAGCACATGAGCCAGGTAGGCGATCATGAGCGTCAACCAGACCGCCGCCGACAGCAGCAGCACCAGCTCGCCGACCAGCGCGGGCGCGTGGTGGTAGTCGGCCAACGTGGTCCAGACCTCGCCCAGCCCGGCCAGGCCGAACGGCATGCCGAAGAAGTTCACCGGAACGTTCGGTGCGCTCATGGCAGCCCCTCCGTCGTCGTCGGGACACCCTCGCTCATCCGCTCCGCCACAGTCATCGAGGGCAGCTGCAACCAGTGCTCCCTGCTGGCGGTGATCGGCGACCACGGCTGACCGCCCCCGCGGGTCCCGCCCCTTCCGGGAGCTGGTCAGCGCCATCCGTGCCTGACGGCATCCACCGTGAACCGTGCTGCGGGCAAAGCCGGCGTCGCGGCACAACTCAGACCGCGGCCATCACGCAGTTCGCCCCGCAGAGCTCGGACGATCGCAAGTGCGTACCGAGCGAGCAACCGGCGCCGAGGCGACGACATGCCCGCCCGGGAACTCGCCGACGACGTAGTCGGCTGGCTGCTGCCCCCGGTTCACCACGAGGCCGTGATGTGGGGGACGCCGGACGTGACCGACGGGGCAGCTGGTCGTCGAGCGTTTCGTCGAGGGAGGTGCAGCCGATCCATCGCGTGGAGGGCCAGCGCGCGGTTCGTCTGCGGCGACCTCGCCGCCAGGCCGTCCATCACGAGTTCGCCCGCAAGCTCGGACCCCGGTGCGGCGAGCTGGTGGAGGTCGTCTTGGACGTCGACCTCTCGAAGCAGGCCGAGGAGGCTGCTGCGGAGGTGTTCGCGGTGGCGGAAGAGGTACCCAGCCGCGAACAGCCAGGTGTTCCGCCAGTGCGCCGACGGGACCAGCGGGAGGAGCCGCTGCAGGATGTCCGAACCCTCGGCGGCGGTCAGGGCGCGGGCCGCCATGAACTCCTGCAGGCTGCGGATCTCGAAGCCCACGCTGTCACCGGCGCCGTGGGGGACCAAGAGCACCAGCCGCTGCAGCGCGGCATCGGCGATCCGGTCGGCGATGGTCTGCGCCTCGGCGTCGTCCAGACCCTCCTGGGAGAGACGTTCGAGGGCGATGTCGCGTAGTCGGGTCCTCTCGATGGCAGCGCTGACACCCTCCGCGGTCTCGGCCTCCACCTGGCAGGTGAGTGCGACCCGTTCGTGTACCCAGGCGACGTCGTTGCGGCGCTCCTCGAGCAACGTGGCGATGTGCCCCTTCTTGTTGACCTCGCGGCTGTAGATGGCCTCGAAGTACTCCTCGAACAGGGCGTACCGCTCCTGCGGGACACGCTGACGTCGCTCCAGCAGCCGGGACATGATCGTCACCTGCAGTGGGGTGGTCATCAGCCTGGCCGTCATCTGGTTCGACGACGCCTCATCCAGCCGGGCGTGGATGTGCTCGCGGAGGTCGGCATCGTCGGGATGCCGCTCTGTCGCGAGGCGGTCGGCGTAGGCCAGAGCCTGCTTGGTGGTCAGCTCGTTGAGACCGAGCCACGTGAAGTCGTGGGGATCCAGTTCGTCCGCGTATCCCTGCGGACGGGTCGTCACCACGACGACTACGTCGGCGTCCCGGCTCCCGGCATCGACCAGGAAGTCGGAGACCGATCGCAGGACCTGCTCGCGGACGGCCGCGGATGCCACCTCGTCCAGCCCGTCGAGGATCAGCAGCCAGGGGTAGCGGCCCAGCCACCGGTTGAGCTGCGTGGCCGTGATGTCGTGGGGGGAACGACTGGTGATCCGCCTGGCCAGGTAGCGGAGCAGTGAGGGCTCGGTGTCGCCGGCGATGTCCTCGGCGAATGCCGCCAGATCTACCCGGATCGGCCAGCGCCGGTTGCTGGGGACCGGCACCTGCCTGTCGGCGAGCTGCCGGGACAGGTCGGCATGCAAGCGCTGCGCTTCTCCGGTCAGCGCCGACGAGTCGCTCAACAGCGCGATGCGGTACGCCTGTGCGAGCAGGGCGGTCAGCGTGGTCTTGCCCTGGCCCGGCCCACCGACCAGGAGTACGTGCGGTGCGCGCCTGCCCGGCCGGTAGCCCTGGACGACGTCGGCGTGCCGGATGATCCAGTCGACGGCACGGACCTTGCGATTCTCGTTCGGGGTGATCGCGCTCGCGGGTAGATCCACCCCAACGCGGCCGAGTTCGACGCGGTCGCTGTCGTCTCGGCCCACCGCATCCAGCGCGACCCACTTGGCCTGGAGCATGTCCTTGACGACGTGTGCGGTCAGCGCCTCGGTCAGGTCGTCGTCCTGCAGGTCGAGCCGCTCCGCGATCTGAGCGAGCACGTCGCCGGGCGTGAGGAAGCCCCCGTAGGCGATGCGGATCCTCCGGGCATCATCCAGGAGCGCCGTGACCTGCTGCTCCGGCCAGACCCGCCAGTTCCGCAGGGGGACGTTCTGCTCGTCGGCGAACCGCTTGAGGTCGTCGTTCGCGGTGTCGATGCCGCCGCCGGGGGCCGACGACAACGACACGTTCGACACGATGATCAGGTTGTCGGGCAGTCGGCCCTTCTGCCGGCGCTTCGAGTCGGCCTTGCCCCAGCGCCCGAGCTCCTTCGCCATCTCGTTCTGCAGCCACTTGAGGTTCTCGGCTGGGCCCTGCGGCGTGACCATGAACTTGGCCTGGATGACGGTGTGACCGGACCAGGTCTCGCCGCTGGTCATGTCGAAGTTGCCGACGTAGGAGGCCTCGCGACCGCCATCGGGACCGTCGCCAAAGACGGTGACGCCAGGGCCGATGGCCTTCACGCACAGTGCTCGGATCATGTCCTCGAACTGGTCCGGCCCGAGGGCAGTCAGCGAGTACTTCACCCGGCCATTCTGTCCGGGGTGACCGGTATGGCCGATCGGCCACGGAAGGCCGGGCCGGACCAGCCCGGCAGCAGATCGATTGACACCGCGCCGGCATGTCCGACCATCCCCGGCAGCTCGACGGAAGGCGAGCTGGACGGCCACCGCCCGCCGGGCTCCGCTCCGACGAACTGAACAGAGATGAACGCAGTAGCGGCGTGGTGACGCCGGCACGCTGCTCACACCCGCGCACCGAAGGAGGTGATGTGCCGCGCCGGTGGAGAAGCAGCGATGTCGGTCGTGTCTCCGCCGCGCGAGCTGCCCCGGTGCCCGAGAGGAGGTGAACCACTGCGCCGGTGGGCAGCGATAGCGGCAGAAGCGGTCGGGCGACCACGCACCGACTCCCGCTCACCCGCTCGGCTGGGTGAACCGAGCAGCTGACCGGTGGCGGTTGGACGGCGTCGTCTCGATGATCACCCGGTGACCGAGGAGCGGAGAGGGCAGTGCTGGGGCCTCTTGCTGGTCCTCGGGGTTACCGCGGGCATCTTCGTCGGGGGCTTCCAGCAGGCGGTGCTCGGCCTGGTGAGTGGGGAACCGTGGAACTGGGCCGAGATGGCCGTGTACGTCGTGGGGTGGGCCGTGCTCGGGCCGCCGGCCATGTGGCTGGTCTGGAAGGCGGCCGACCGCTCCGTCCGTCAGCAGGCTCCTGCCACGCTGGTCGGTCCCGCGCGGCGGAGGTTCGTCGCACCGGCGATGCGGTCCGGCTCTCTCCCAGCCGATGCCGAGCCGGAGCTGTGGCGACGCGTGCTGACCGCGGAGGTCCGGCAGTGGAACGGCCTGCGGTGGTTGGCCGCGGTCTACGCCGCCGTTGTCGCCGTCCTGATCGGCGTCGCGGCGGTGATCGCGAACGACAACGCCTGGGGCGTCTGGGTTCTCGCGCTCATCGTGGCTGCGGTGGGCCTGGTCGCGTTCCGCTGGTCCGAGCGCCGGCTACGGATCGCGCGACGGCTCCAGGCAGAACTGCCGGCCGGTGGGAGCGCGCGCCGGTGACCGGCGCCGTGATCGTCGTTGTAGCGATCCTGCTGGGCCTGCCGTTGCTGGCCTGGTGGGTGGGCAACCGCCGGGTCTGGTCGCGGCTTCGTCCGGGGGCTGATCCGGATCCGTGGGGCGATGCCATGCGGCGCTTCGGCCTGACGCCGCAGGAGACGGCGCGGGTGGAGTCGGCGGTGACGTGGGGGCGCCGGCTCGACGACGAGCGGCTGCGCCGGGCCGCCGTGCAGTGGGCCCGGCAGCACATCGAGCAGACGGAGGCCCGCCGTCGCATCCGCTCGCCGTGGGGCCGTGCCGCTCTGCTGCTCGGCGCGGTCGCCGTCCTCGCGGCCGGCATGTACTGGATGGGCGCGCGCCGCGGCGAGTTCCCCTGGGACACGGTCATCTGGTGGGTGATCTGGCCCGCCGCGCTGGCCTGGCTGGCGACGGGACCGCGGCGCGCGATCCGCGTCAACTCCGATTCCGGCTCCTCGGACGACGGCACGACTGCCGGTTGACCGGGCAGCCGTACCCTGGGCGAAGTCGCGGGGTTGTCCCCTGCGTTGTTCCTATCCTTGTACCGGGACTTGTTCCCATGTCCCGCCGACGTGGCGCAATTGGTAGCGCACCCGACTTGTAATCGGGCGGTTAGGGGTTCAAGTCCCCTCGTCGGCTCCACTGCGATGTCCCGGGGTACCGGTGAACGGTGTCTGGGGCCCTCGCACCCTCGACGACTCCACCCGTCGGTGATCTGGCCGGCGTCTACCGACTCACCCCGACCCGTCCCATGCGTCCATGGCGGTGGATGCCGTAAGGGCCCGGAGCCCGGAGCCTGGACTGGTGGGGTGGGCGAAGGAAGGATGACCGGGTGATCGGGACGGCGGGTGTCCCCTACATCGGGCGGACGCACCACCGGGCGACGGTGGCTGCGGCGTTCGCCGAGCCCGGTCACGTCGTCCTGATCTGCGGCGAGGCCGGAGTCGGCAAGTCTTCGCTCGTCGCGGCCGAGCGTTCCGGGGCCGTCACCGAGGTCATCGAGGGTTCCTGCCTGCAGGTCGCGGGTCAGTCGTTGCCGCTCGCCGCGCTCGAGCAGATCTTCGAGGCCCGCGGTGGCTGGCCAGGGGCGGTCGACGGCTCGGAACAGCCATCGGCGGAGCAGCGGCTCAAGGCCATCCGCCTCTGGGCCGACGCATTGGCACCCAGCGGTTCCCGGACGGCGACCACGATCGTCATCGACGATCTGCAGTGGGCCGACGAGACCACCTGCGACTTCCTGGTCTACCTGGCGTGCACCGCGGCACGCCGCGGGCTGAGCCTCGTCCTCACGCTTCGGGACGACGAGACGCCGCGCCTCGGCCGGGTCGAGCAGGCCGTCTCCGAGCTGACGCGGCTGCCGGGTGCCACCTGTGTGGAGCTCCAGCGCCTCGACCCGGAGGAGACGCGCGAGCTCGTCGCCGCCCTGACGGGGAGCGACGTCGTCGACATCGACACCTGGTACGAGCAGACACAGGGCAATCCCTATCTGCTCGGCGAGCTGGTGAAGGACCCCGGTTCCCGGCGGGTGAAGGACGTGCTCCTCTCCCGCGTGCGCAGTCTGGGCCCGGACGCCGCCGCGCTCGTCGGTCTGGCGGCGATCTTCGGGCTCTGGGTGCCTGATCGGCAGCTCTGCCGGGCGTCCCGATTCGCACCGGGGCGGTACGGCGCCGCCGTCCGGGAGGCGGTGGAGGTCGGCGTCCTCGTCGTCGAAGGCGGTGACTACGCCTTCCGGCACAGCCTGATGTGCGAGGCCGTCCTCGGGCTGCTGCTGCCGTTCGAGCGTCGTGAGCTGCACGAACGGGCGGCGGAGGCCCTGGCCGAGGACGCGGCGGACGACGTCGTGACCGCCGCCGCGGTGAGCATGCACTGGACGGCCGCGGGAGCCACCGACCAGGCGGTCGAGTGGAGCTTGCGCGCGGCCCGCAAGGCGCGCTCGGTGGCGGCGTTCGCCGAGGCGTGGGGGTACTACCAGCGGGTCCTGGAGTCCGGCCGGCCGACGGGCGGTGCGAGCAGCCGGCTGGAGCTCACCCTGGAGGCCGCCGGCGCGGCCCGACTGGCGGGGGAGCCCGCCGCGGCCGCGGCCGCCCTGGATGGGGCACTGCGCAGCGACCCGGCCCCCGGGCCGGTCCGCGCGGGGGCGCTGGAACGGCTCGGCTGCTTCCTCTGGGAGGCCGGTCAGACCGGGCGCAGTCGCACCGCCTATGCGGAGGCCGCCCAGGCGCTGGGGCCGGAGGTCGGCGCCGTGCACGCGCAGGTGTGGGGTGGCCTGGCCCGGGTCTCCTTCATCATGGCCGAGTTCGACGAGGCGATCCGGCTCGCGGACCGGGCCGTCGCGGCTGCGCGGGAGCACGGCACCACCGCTGTCCTGGCCGACGCGCTGACCACGCGGGGCGCCGCCGGGGCGATCCTGGGTGATGTCGCCGCGCTCGACATCCTCAACGAGGGGGTGGCGCTGGCTCGCGACGTCGAGGACCGTGCCGTGCTCTGCCGCAGCTACGCCAATCTGATGGTCGCCTACGAGTGCAGCGGCATGCCCGCGGAGGCCTGCGCCGCGGCACTGGAGGGGCTCAGCCTCCTCCCGGAGTACGGCCTGGAACTCGCGGTGGGCGCCTCGCTCGCCTGCAACGCGGCGAACATGCTGACCCGGCGGGGGCTGTACGGGCGCTGCGAGTCCGTCATCGCCGGTCTCCTGGACGGGCGCACTGTCACGGGACAGGGCCTGCACCTGCACCTCGAGCGGGCCGAGCTGCAGGTCCGGATGGGCAATCCGGCCGGCGCGCGGGCCAGCCTCGAGGCTGCTGCCGACCTGCGCGCCCTGGACGAGCCGGCCGTGGTCGCGGCGACGGCGACGGCCACTGCCGGCCTGCTGCTGCTCGAAGCCGATCACGACGGCTGCTACCGGACCGTCGACCAGGCCTTGCGGCGGCTGGCGGACACCCAGGACACCATCTTCCGCACCGAGCTCGTCGTCCTCGGCCTGCAGAACGAGGCGGACCGGCTCGGGCCGGTGCCCGGCCGCAGCGATGCCGCGACCGTGGCGCGGGTCGACCGGCTCGCGGCGGAACTGACCGGCCTGGAGGGCGGGAGCGACGACGCCGGGGATGCCGCTCTCCACCGGACGGCGCGGAACGAGCTGGCCCGTGCCCGGGGAGCCGCGACGGCCGAGGAGTGGACGGAGGCCGTCCGGCTGTGGCGGGCCGCCGACCGTCCGCACGAGGAGGCCTACTGCCTTCTGCGGGAAGCGGAGTGTCACGCCTACGCCAAGCGGAGGGACAAGGCCGCGGCTGCGGCCACGGCGGCTCGGGCGATCGCCGGGCGACTGGGCGCGGCGCCGGTCGTGGCAGAGGTGGACGCGCTGCTCGGCCGCACCCGCCTGTCGGTGGCCCCCGCGCCGCGCATTCCGGCCGACGACCGGCCCTACGGATTGACCGAGCGGGAGTACGAGGTCCTCGCCCTGCTGGGGACCGGCGCGACCAACCGGCAGATCGCCCGCAGGTTGTTCATCAGCGATCGCACAGTGGGTGTTCATGTGTCCCGTGTCCTGCATAAGCTGCAGGTCACCAACCGAGCGCAAGCCGCTGCCCTTGCGGCGAAGGTTGCCCGGTAGGAGTCCGACGCCGCGCTGGAAGGGACCTCGATGTCGCCGTTCAAGCTGTCGCTGATCAACACCGGGAACGACGATCCGGACGAGACCGTGGAACTCGACGACGCGCTCGTCGGCAAGCTCCAGCAGGTCGTGGATGCCCACCCCGATCTGACGATGGCCGAGGCGCTGCGGCAGGGGATCGCGCACGTCGCCGAGCACGGCCCGACCGGCGGCGGCACATCCGCCGGCTGACCGGAGGAGGACCCTCCGTCAGCGGAGGCTGGGCTCCAGCTGGGCGCGCAGGGCACGGACCGCACGCCCGCGCAGTGGCCCGAGGCTGCCCCGGGGGATGCCGAGTTCCTCGCTGAGTGCGTCGTAGGACGCCGGCTCGCGGAGCAGGGCACGCACGATCAGGCGCTGGCTCAGCGGCAGGGTCTCGACCGCCTGGTCGAGCGCCCGGCGCAGCTCGTCGTCCATGAGCGCCGTCGCCACGTCGGTCTCGTCCGGGGCGACGCGATCGGCGACGTCCTCGCTCGGGATCGAGCGCTGCTGCCCCCGCAGGATGGACAGCGCCTCGCGCCGGGAGGTGGTGGACAGCCAGCCCGGCAGGCACTGCGGGTCGTTGATGCGGTCGACGTTGCGGAAGAGCAGCACCCAGGTGCGCTGCACGGCCTCGTCGATGTCGGCGTCGCTGCGCAGGACCACGCGGGCCGCGGAGCGCAGCAGCCCCTCGTAGCGCCGCACCGTGGTGTGCCAGGTCGCCTCGTCGCCGGCGGCGAGGGCCGTCAGCAGGCCCCGGTCGGCCGTTGCGCGGAGGGAAGCTTCGGCGGGGGCTTCGGCGAGGGTCGGAACGGACATCGGGAGGGCTCCTTCGGCGTCGTTGCGAACGTCCCGAAGTCTTCGGAGGGAGCCGGGGGTCAACATCCGTCGGACGACGTATTCAGGGGCCCCGGAAGTACGTACGTCGCGCGCCGCGGATCAGCCCGAAGGCGTGGTCGGATCCTCCGGAGGGAGGGCTTGCGGGCCTCCGCGCAGGGTGGCGCCGTGCCAGGGTCGAGGCCGACGGTCGGGGTCAGCTGGAGGCAGCATGAGTGAGCACGTGTACAGGTTGAGCGAGATCGTCGGGACCAGTCCGACGAGCATCGACGACGCGATCCGGACGGGGCTCCGCAAGGCCGCTCAGACGGTCCGGAACATCGAGTGGTTCCAGACCGGCGAGATCCGGGGTCAGGTCGTCGACGGGGAGGTGGCCCACTTCCAGGTCACCATGAAGGTCGGCTTCCGCGTCGACTGACGTCCTCAGTCGAAGCTGCCCGCCCCGTTCCGGCGGTAGGGGGACTGGCGCTCGATGCGTTCACGTTCGGCCCGTTCGGCGCGGAGCCGGGCGGCGGTGCCCGGGGGGTAGCCGGCCTTGGCGACGCGGTGCTCGATGGTCTCGGTCATGAACGCGATCGAGAACATCAACCCGAGGAAGAGACCGCCGACGGCGGCGGACAGCCGGTAGGCCAGCGGCACCGGCACGGCGAGCACGCACAACGCCAGCACGGGTGACAGCTGGACGACGGCCCGGAGCAGGTGGCGGAGGATCCACGTGCGCCCCGTGGTGTCGGCGAGCACCCAGGGGGAGAGGCGGCGGGGGAGCCCGCCGCCGAGGGCGTACCAGATCCACTGGACCGGATTCGGTCGCTGTGCGGACACACCCTGACGGTATGCCTGGTCGGCGACCCGTTGCCGTCCGGCGGCGACGGGTGGACACTCCCGGCACCGTTCCGCGAGGAGGTTGCCGTGCAGATCAGCCAGCTGCTCCGTCACAAGGGCCGCGAGGTCGCGACCATCGACGGATCGGAGAGTGTGCGCACCGCGCTCGGTGTGCTCGCCGACAAGGGGATCGGTGCGCTCGTCGTGTCCTCCGACGGACGGCGCATCGACGGGATCGTCTCCGAGCGGGACGTCGCCCGCGGACTGCATGCCCACGGTGCCGGCCTGCTCGCCGAGCCGGTGTCCAGCCTCATGACCGCGCAGGTGCACACCTGTTCACCGCACATGAGCGTGCACGACCTCGCCCAGACGATGACCGACCACCGTGTGCGGCACGTGCCCGTGGTGGAGGACGACGTGCTCGTGGGCATCGTCTCCATCGGCGACGTCGTCAAGGCCCGGCTGGACGAGCTGGAGGAGGAGCGCAAACAGCTGGTGGACTACATCCAGACCGCCTGAGGTCGCGCGCCGAGATCGTGAGCCCGGCTCAGGACCGCGTGCCCTGCCGCCGCCGGGCCGGGCGTACGGTGCGGGCCGTGGACGAGCGTCGCCTGGGAGTGTTCTCAGGGCTGGGCGCCTATTCGCTGTGGGGACTGTTCCCCCTCTACTTCCCGCTGCTGGAGCCTGCCGGTGGGCTCGAGATCGTGGCGCACCGGGTGCTCTGGTCCCTGGTGTTCGTCGGCCTCCTGCTCACCGTCCGCCGGAACTGGTCCCGGGTCCGGGCCCTGGTCACCGACGGGCGCAGGCTGCTCGTCCTCTTCGGCGCTGCGGTCCTCATCGCCGCGAACTGGCTGGTCTTCGTCTACGGCGTGAATTCCGGCCAGGTCGTCGAGACCTCGCTCGGCTACTTCATCAACCCGCTGGTGAGCGTGCTGCTCGGGGTGGTGGTCTTCAGCGAGCGGCTGCGGCGGCTGCAGTGGGTGGCCGTGGGCATCGCCGCCGTCGCGGTCGCCGTCCTGACCATCGACTACGGGCGCCCACCGTGGATCGCACTCGCCCTCGCGGCGAGCTTCGGCCTGTACGCGGTGATGAAGAAGCTGGTGCGGGTCGAGGCCGCCCCCGGCCTGTTCGTCGAGACGGCGCTGGTGGCGGTCCCGGCCGGCATCGTGCTGGCCGTCCTGCACTCCGGCGGCGAGGGGACCTTCACGAACGCCGGGACCGGCCATGCACTGCTCCTGGTCAGCTCGGGGGTGGCCACCGCGATTCCGCTACTGCTGTTCGCCGCCGCGGCCCGGCGGATCCCGCTGTCGACGGTGGGGCTGCTGCAGTACGTGACCCCGTTGATGCAGTTGGCGATCGGGGTCTTCGTCTACGACGAGCCGATGCCGCCTGCGCGGCTGGCCGGTTTCGTGATCGTCTGGGTGGCGCTCGCGGTGTTCACCGTCGACAGCGTGCGACACGCCCGGGCCGGCAGCCGTCGGCCGGTCGCGGAGAGCGTTCCCGCAGGTCTCTGACGCCGGTCGCGCCCGGTTTCGGGGGCCGCTCCGGGGTCGCCGGAAAACGTCGGTACCCGGGGCTACCGTCGTTCCCGAGTCGCTCCCGCCACCGGGGGCGGACGCGCACGGCAGGAGATCGATGACCGATGACCGACGACCCGGCCCCGGTGGTCTCCCCGCCCCCGGCGGAGGGCCTCGAGGATGCTTCCGCGCAGGTCGCGCCCCTAGGGCTGTCCCGCCGGGAGCACGAGATGCTCACCTTCGAACGGCAGTGGTGGCGGCAGGCAGGTGCCAAGGAGACGGCGATCCGCGACAGGTTCGGAGTGCCGCCGACGCGCTACTACCAGGCCCTCAACGCCCTGGTCGACCGGCCCGCTGCGCTGGCCGCCGACCCACTGCTGGTCCGGCGCCTGCGGCGGTTGCGACGCGCGCGGGCACGGACGCGTTCGTCTCAGGGTTCTAGTCAATGAGAGTTACAACGATTAGATTTGCTCACTGTGGGCAGGCACGCCGAATCAGGCAGTGACGGGCGGGACTGGGGCACTCCCCCGGTCGCCGCGAATCGTCGGCGTACGGACGCCCCCGATGGTCTGTGGCGGGGCGCCTCCGGAGGGATGAGCGATCATCCGACCGCGCCGAGTCGTGATCGGTCCGCTGACGCGGGCCGGCCCGCCGGACGCCCGGCGTCCGCCTCCGGTACCCGGGCACCTGACGGCCCCCGCCAGGTCTCGCGCTCCCGGCTGCCGCTGCCCCCCGTGCCGGCCGCCTCCCGCCCGGCCGCAG
>JAOPWM010000088.1 GCA_025965695.1 Blastococcus sp. | reverse complement strand
GCGGGCGGACTCGACGTCGATGTCGATGTCGGGCAGCTGGTGGCGCAGCGGGGAGAGGAAGCGCTCCATCAGCAGGCCGTAGCGGAGCGGGTCGACGTCGGAGATGCCCAGCAGGTAGGTGACCAGGCTGCCGGCCCCCGATCCGCGGGCCGCGGCCCGAACCCTCAAGCTCTTGATGAGGTCGACGACGTCGGCGACGGTGAGGACGTAGGACGGGTAGCCGAGCTGGTCGATCACCGCCAACTCCTCGTCCAGCCGCTGCCGCACACGCTCCGACGGAGCCATGCCGCGCCGGCCGATCCCGGCCTCGCAGCGGGCGCGCAGCACCTGCGAGGGGCCCATGCCCCGCTCGGCCGGCGTGGTGACCACGTCGAGCTCGGGATAGCGGACGCTGCCGATGCCCAGGTCGTCGCGGACGTCGACCGCGCACTGCTCGGCCAGCCGGGCGGTGCGCTCGAGCAGCCGCAGGGCCGCGTCGCGGTCGGGGCCGACGAGGTCCTCGGCGACCTCGGCCATCTCTTTGCCCGACTTGAGGTAGCCCTCCGCGGTCCGCCGGTCGACGTGCCGCGCGTCGAGCGGGACCAGCCGGCGGGCGGCATCCAGCACGTCGGCAGTCGGTGCGTCCAGGGCGTCGACGTAGCGGACGACGTTGCTCAGCACCACCGGCACCCCGTTCTCGGCGGCGAACCGGAGCATCGCCTGGGCCCGGGAACGATCGCCCTGGCCGCGGTGGTGGACGACCTCGAGCACCAGCCGACCGGGGCCGAACGCCGCCCTCCAGGTGTCCAGGTGGGCGACGGCGAGATCGGTCCGGCCCGTGGTCAGCGCCCGGCCCACCGCAGAATCGGGACCGAGCAGCGCGATCAGGCCGGTCGCATGCTCGGCCGCCATCGCCAGTGAGCTCACCGGCTCCCCGCGGGTGCTGCGCAGATGGGTGGCGCTGGTGAGCCGACACAGCGAACGCCAGCCGGCGCCGTCGCGGGCGAGGAAGGTCGCCCGGGGCAGCCTCGGGTCGACGCTGGCCCCACCGCGGGCAGGCACCCGGCGGCCCGTCGCGCCCGGACGGGCGTGCGGGCCGGCCGTCTGCATCCGGGGGCGAGCCCCGCCCCCCACCGGGTGCGCGAGGGGCGGGGGCAGTGCGGTGTCCAGGACGGGGGCGATCGCCAGGTCCACGCCGAAGATCGGCCGCACGCCGGCCGACCGGCAGGCGAGGGCGAACTTCACTGCGCCGTAGAGCCCGTCGCGGTCGGTGAGCGCCAGTGCCGTCATGCCGTGCTCGGCGGCCCGGGTCACGAGATCGGCGGGGTGGTTGGCCCCGTACCGCATGGAGTAACCGGAGGCGACGTGCAGATGGACGAAGGGGTCACTCACGCCTCCGCCTCGCTGGCGCTCGTCGGCGGCGTTCGTGGCACTGCTGTACTCACTGGCGAGCTCGCAAGCTCGCTCACCTCCGGGGCCTGGCGGCGGACCCGGAGGCGGGCCCGGTGGCGGTGCCGCCGACCACGCGCGGCCGGGCATAGGTCGGCCGGGGCGGTTCGGGGGCCGGCAGGCTGCCGAGGCAGTTCTCCACCACGGAGAAGAAGGCGCCGACGTCGCGGACGAGGTCGTCGGCCTCCCGCTCGGTCACCGCGTGCGAGAGCCCGGCCTCGGCCGCGGCCCGCTTGGTGGCACCGGCGGCGAAGAAAGTAGCCCACTCCCCCAGTTCGGGGGCGACCTGACCGAGCAGCACCCAGGCACTGCGCGGCCGGCCGCGGGCGGGCTCGGGCCGGGTGCGAGCGGCCAGCACGGCAGCGGCGGCGCGCAGCGCACCCAGGTGCGCCGTGGCGTAGCGCTGCCGGGGATCGACGCAGCCGGCGGCTTCCCTCAGTCCACGGTGCGCCTGGTCCAGGAGTTGGGTCGCAGCGGCGGGGAGCGCCGGGGGAAGGGGCAGCTGACCGGCGGCCGGCACGGCCCGGGCGGCGCCCATCAGTCGTGCACCCGCACGAGCCACCAGCGGTTGCCCCCGGCGTCCCAGGACAGGTCGTAGACGCCGGCGAAGCTCGTTCGCGAGCGACCCGCCCGTACCGCCTCGACCCGCCACACCTCCTGGTTCGCGACCAGGTCGGCCGAGGCGCCCCCCGGGACGGCGGCATCACGCCGCCACCAAGCCGGGGTCTCCACCCAGGAGTCGAGCAGTTCGCCCACGAGGTACCGGGACTCCCCCCGCCAGAACTGCACCGGGCCCAGCGGACCGCGCTCGACCTGTACCTCTTCACCCACCCGACCGGCGGCCTCACCGAGTACCCGGCTCATGACACACTCCCCACCGTCTCCACCCGTGCCCCGCACCGGCCCGGAGCCGCCGCTCCGGGCGGGGAAGAGCCGGAGAGCGGCGGCGGACCTGGACAGTGTTCGAACATCTGTTCGAACACTGTCCAGTAGACCGGACCCCGGAGCCGCCGTCAAGACCGGGAGCCTCGTGTCGCACGCGCTCCCCGACCGCTCCGCCGGGCAGGGATCCGGAGGGGGCACGGCCCGCAGCCCGGTGGCAGGATCAGGGACATGACCTCACCCGCACACCCACGGGTGGCCACGGTCGCCCGGCTGCTCACGGAGGCGGGCGGGACCGGTGAGGTCCGCATGCTCCCGGCCGAGGTCCGCACCGCAGCGGCCGCCGCAGCCGCGCTGGACGTCCCGGTGGGCGCGATCGTGAACAGCCTCGTGTTCGAGGCCGCCGGCTCCCCCGTGCTGATCCTCACCAGCGGGGCCCACCGGGTCGAGGAGTCGAAGGTGGCCGCCCTCCTGGGCGTCGCCCACGTGGCCCCCGCCCGGGCCGAGTTCGTCCGCCGCCACACCGGCCAGGCCATCGGCGGCGTCGCCCCGATCGGCCACCCGGCACCGATAGGCACCCTCGTCGACATCGAACTCGCACGCTACGACGTCGTCTGGGCCGCCGCCGGGCACCCGGCATCGATCTTCCCGACCACCTACGAGGAGCTGCTCCGGCTGACGGCCGGGACGGCAGCGGAGGTCGGCAACGGGCCGACCGGGGCCGGCGCCATCGGCGACGCCGGGAAAGCGGTCCGCGCATGACCGGCACCAAGCCCACGACCCGGGTCGCCGAGCTGCCGATCTGCTGGCTGCGCGACCACATGCACGAGGCCCTGACCATCTACGGGCTGGCCATGGGATACGACGCCGCCGTCGTCGCCGGGCGTTACGGCTACGCCGTCCAGCACACCGACCGGCCCGGCTTCCGCGCCGTCGGGGCGTTCGAGGCGACTCCGGACGGCGAGCAGCTCGTCGGCTTCGGCTACGGCTACCTGGTCGAGCCCGGGCAGTGGTGGCACGACCAGGTGCGCGCCGCGCTGGACCGCCGGACGGCGAAGAAGTGGCTGCCCGAGGCGTTCGAGGTCTGCGAGCTGCACGTTCATCCCGACCACCAGAGCAAGGGCCTCGGCCGCCGGTTGCTGCATGCACTGGTGGCCGACCTCCCTCACCCGGCCGCGCTGCTCTCCACCCCGGACGCCGACACCAAGGCGTTCCGGCTCTACCACGCCGACGGCTTCGTCGACCTCGCCCGCGGCTACCACTTCCCGGGCGACGCGCGGCCCTTCGCGATCCTCGGCGCCCGCCTGCCCCTGCGTCCACGCGAACCGGTTCCGGCGAACAGCTGAGCGTGGCGCCTCCTTCTCCGACGGCCGGACCGGCGAGCACCAGGGACGCCCGTGTCGACGTGGTCGTCGTCGGCTCGGGCCACAACGGGCTGGTCGCGGCCTGCTATCTGGCCCGCGCCGGGCTCACGGTGGAGGTCGTGGAGTCCGACGACGTCCTCGGCGGCGCGGTCTCCACGGTCGAGCGCTGGCCCGGGGTCCGCGTCGACCGCGGCTCGAGCGCGCACGTCATCGTCCGGCAGAGCGGCATCGTGGAGGAACTGGACCTCGCCCAGCACGGACTGCGCTACATCGACTGTGACCCCTGGGGCTTCGCCCCCGCCCCGTCGCCGGGCGACGCCGGGCCCGACGGGCAGCCGCTGGTCTTCTCGGTCGACCTGGACGCGACCTGCGCCTCGATCGCGGCCGCGTGCGGCCCGGACGACGCGGCGGCCTACCGGCGGTTCGTCGAGGTGTGGACCCCCCGAAGCCGGGCGGTCGCCGCCTCCTTCGGCCGGCGACCGAACGCAGCCGGGCTGATCCGCTCCTTCTGGCCCATGGGGGCCCCGTCGGAGGGGCGCCCCCGCACGTCCGGCGGCGATCTGGCCGTGGACTTCCTGGGCTCCGGCGACGCGCTGCTCGACCACTGGTTCACCAGCGAGCGGCTGAAGGCGGCCCTGGCCTGGTTCGGCGCCCAGTCGGGGCCACCGATGTCCGAGCCCGGCACCGCGGCCATGGTCGCCTGGGCGACGCTGCTGCACGACATCCCGCCGGGTCACCCGGTCGGCGGCTCCGGTGGGCTCACCGATGCGCTGCGCCGGCGCCTCGAGGCCGATGGGGGCCGGGTCGTCCTCGGGGACGGCGCCGCGCGGCTGCTCGTCGAAGACGGCCGGGTGGCCGGCGTCGAGACCGTCTCCGGACGACGACTGACCGCGCCCGCCGTGGTGGCCGCCTGCCACCTGCTCGCGACCCGGGACCTGGCCGGCGAGCACGCACCCCCGGCCCTCGCCGACGCCGCGCCGCCGCTCGGCAACGGCTTCGGCCTCGTCGTCCGGGCGCTCACCAACGCTCTTCCCGTCTATCCGGGCGTCACTGCCGAGCAGTCGTTACAGGGACTGCAACTTCTGTGCACCTCCCGCACCGACCTCGCTGCGGCGCACGGTGACTGGGCGGCCGGCCGGCTGCCGAGGTCGCCGGTACCCCTGGCGATGTGCTTCTCGGCCAGCGACGACACCCTCGCCCCGCCCGGGCAGCACGTCGTCACGATCTGGGGCCAGTGGTACCCGTACGCCCTGGCCGACGGCGAGGACTGGGACGCGCTGGCCGAGGAGGAGGCGCAACGGCTCATCGACGCCGTCGACCGGTACGCCCCCCGTTTCGCCGAGTCGGTACAGCGCCTGTACGTCCAGACGCCGCTGCAGCTGGAACGCGAACTGTCCCTGCCACGTGGCAACGTCATGCACGTGGAGATGGGGCTGGCGAGCATGTTCGCCTTCCGGCCGACGCCCGCACTCTCCGGCTACACGGTCCCGGGCCTGCCCGGCCTCTACCTGGCCGGCGCCTCCACCCACCCCGGCGGCGGGGTCTCGGGCAACTCGGGGCGGACGGCGGCCCGCGTGCTGCTCGCCGACCGGCGTCCTCTCGCCCGCGCACGGACCGCGGCCGGATCCGCACTGCGCCGAGCCACCGCACGGATCCGTCCGTGACGATGGCCGTCGCCGTTCCGGGTGTCCCCCGTTCCGTCCTTCGGCGGTCCCTGCCGCTGGCGCTCTCGGTACTGCTCGTCCTCACCGCCATCGCCTATCCACTGACATCCGGCGCCGGGCGGGACGCGGTGAGCTGGACGATCGTCGTCCTGGGCGCCGGAGTGTCGGTCGCCCACGCGGGCCTCAGCCGGGGCGCCCGGGCCGGCCTGAACCTCGCCCTCCTGGTGGCGGTCACCGCAGTGGCGTTCGAGTCCCTCGGGCTGGCCACCGGCTTCCCCTACGGCCGGTACACCTACAGCGACGCCCTCGGCCCCACCCTGCTCGGTGTGCCGTTCCTCGTCCCGCTCGCCTGGCTGATGATCGCCTGGCCGAGCTGGGTGCTCGCCGACCGGCTGACGCGGGCGGTGCGGCCCGGCCGGCGGGCCGTCGTCCGGATCGGGGTGGCAGCCGCGGTCTTCGCCGGCTGGGACGTCGTCCTGGATCCGCAGATGGTGCAGGCCGGCTACTGGACCTGGTTGCATCCGGAACCCGGGCTGCCCGGCATCCCGACCGTTCCGGTGACCAACCTGGCCGGCTGGCTGCTGGCCGGCGCCGTCCTCATGACGCTGCTGAACCTGATGGTCTCCCGGACGTCCGTCCCCGATGCCCCGCGGCTCGGCGACGCGGCGCCGCTGCTGGCGATCGCCTGGATGACCCTGGGCGGGGCGCTGGCGCACGCCGGCTGGCTGGACCTGCCCGGCTCGGCTGCCTGGGGCGCCGGCCTCGCGGTTCCGGTGCTGCTGTCCCTGCTCGTCCAGTACCGCGCGGTGCGGGGGAGGCAGTGAGCGGCCGGCTCGTCCGGGTCCTGGCCGGTGTCTCGGTGGCCGGGGCCCTGCACGCGGCGATCAACGTCACCCTGCTCCGTCGTCCGCCGGCCGATCCGCCGCCGGTCCGCCGGCCGGTCACGGTGGTGCTCCCGGTCCGGGACGAGGTGGAGCAGGTGGGCGACTGCCTGGCCGCACTGCTCGACCAGCGCGGGGTCGACGACCTCCGGGTCGTCGTCGTCGACGACGGCTCGACCGACGGGACGGCGGCCGTCGTGCACGCGGTGGCCGACCCACGGGTCCGGCTCGTGACCGCCCCTCCGCCCCCGCCGGGCTGGCTCGGCAAGCCGCACGCCTGCACCGTCGGGGTCGACGCCACGGACGGGACGGACGACGGGATCGTCGCGTTCGTCGATGCCGACGTGCGGCTCTTCCCCGACGCCCTGGCCGCCGCGGTCGCGGTGCTGGACCGCCATGGCCTCGACCTGGTCTGCCCCTGGCCTCGGCCGGTCGCTTACGGGCCGGCCGAGCGCCTGGTCCAGCCGCTCGCTCCGTGGCTGTGGGCCACGACGCTCCCCCTGCGGCTGGCCGAGCGCTCACCCCGACCGTCGCTGGCGGCGGCCACCGGTCAGTTCCTGGTGCTGACCCGGCGCGGCTACGACCGGGCCGGCGGCCACGCCGCGGTCCGCGGCGAGGTGCTGGAGGACATCGCGCTGCTGCGGGCGGTGAAACGGTCGGGTGGCCGGGGCGGGCCGGTCGACGGTTCCCGCCTGGCCGCCTGCCGCATGTACGACGGCTGGCCCGCGCTGCAGGATGGCTATGCCAAGTCGCTGTGGGGGGCGGTCGGCGGCTCCCCGGTCGCGAGCGCCGCCGCCGCGGCCGCCCTGACCGCCGTCTGGGTGCTGCCCCCGCTCGCGGCTCTGCGCGGCTCCCGCGCGGGGCTGATCGGCTATGTCGCCGGCGTCGCGGGGCGCGGGGCCGCCGCCGCCGCGACGGGCGGCCGGGTGTGGCCCGACGTGCTCGCCCACCCCGTCTCGGTGCTGGTGCTCGACCTGCTGATGGCGCGGTCGGTGGCCGGGCACCGGCGCGGCGCCCTCACCTGGCGCGGCCGGGCCCTGCCCGCGCCGGACCGGACGGGCCCGGCGACGATGGACCGGTGACCTCCCCCGACTCCCCCGCTCGCGTGCACTTCGATCCCTACGAGATGGAGCCGGCCGCGTTCTACCGGGTGCTCAACTCCGTGGTGGTGCCCCGCCCCATCGCGTGGGTCTGCAGCCGATCGGCCGACGGGGTGCTCAATCTCGCGCCGCACTCCTTCTACACCGTGGCCTGCGTCGACCCGCCGGTCGTCCAGTTCACCTCGGTCGGGCGGAAGGACTCGCTGCGCAACGTCGAGGCCACCCGGGAGTTCACCGTCAGTCTCACGCCCGAGGCACTCTTCGAGCAGATCAACGCCACGGGCACCGACTTCCCGCCCGGCACGAGCGAGGCCGAGGCGTGCGGCGTCCGGCTGGAGCCCAGCGAGCGCGTGGGCGTCCCCCGGGTCGCGGAGTCGCCGGTCGCCGTCGAGTGCACGCTGCACTCGACCGTGCGCCTGGGCGACAGCACCGTCGTCTTCGGCCGGGTGCAGACGATCAGCGTGTGGGAGAGCGCCGTCCGCGACGGCCGGCCGCGGATCGAGCACCTGCACCCGCTCGCCCGGCTCGGCGGCAACGAGTGGTCCACGCTCGGCGAGATCCGCGAGATTCGGCGGATCCCCTACCGGAAGTGGGAAGAAGACCCGAGCATCGGAGAAGCCCTCAGGAGCGAATGACCGGCTCAGCGACGGTCGGGAACCGCTCCTGACGGGGGTGGTCCCGGTGTGGGGGCCGGAGGGCCCCCGCCGGTAACACGGGGACACTCCCGTCGCAGCCGGGGAACGGCTCCTGACCGGGTTGTCGTCCGGAGGACGACAGTGTCATGGAGTCACGGCAGGTGGGGGGCGACCTCGTCGGCGGCGTCGGCGCCGAAGGCGTCGGCGAACCGCGCGAGGAAGCTTTCCGTCGGCAGGTCGTACTCCTGGGTGCCGACGACCTCGACCGCGGCGGTGGCGACGGCGGAGCCGAGCTGGGTGGCCCGCTCCAGGCTCAGGCCCCACATGCGGCCGGCGATGAACCCGGCGCGGAGGGCGTCGCCGCCACCGGTGGGCTCGACCGGCTTGGTCTCCGGGACGGCGATGACCGAGATCGGCTCGGCATCGGCCTGGCGGACCAGGATGCCCTCGGCGGCCCGGGTGGTGATCCAGGTGCCGACGCGGGAGAGCACCTCATCGGCGTCCCAGCCGGTCTTCTGCTGGAGCAGGTGGGACTCGTACTCGTTGGTGAAGAGCAGATCGGCGCCGTCGACCAGGCCGCGGATCATCTCGCCGTCGGCCCAGGCCAGCTGCTGGCTGGGGTCGGCCGCGAAGGCGTAACCCTGCTGGCGGCATTCCTCGGTGTGCCGCACCATCGCGACCGGGTCGTTGGGGCCGATCACCACGAGGTCGAGCGTGCCGACGCGGGCCTCCACGGGGGCGAGCTCGATGCTGCCGGCCTCCGACATGGCGCCCGAGTAGAACGAGGCGATCTGATTGTTGGCCGCGTCGGTCGTGCAGACGAACCGCGCCGTGTGCTTGAGCTCCGACCAGTGCACGCTCTGGGTGTCCACACCGTGCCGCCGCAACCAGGCCTCGTAGTCGGCGAAGTCGTTGCCCACCGCCCCGACGAGGATCGGCTGCAGGCCGAGCAGGCCCAGGCCGTAGGCCATGTTCGCGCCCGCGCCGCCCCGGTGCTGCACGAGGTCGTCGACGAGGAAGGAGAGCGAGACATTCTCCATCTGCCCCTCGACGAACTGCTCCGTGAACTTCCCCGGGAAGGTCATCAGGTGATCGGTGGCGATGGAGCCGGTGACGGCAACGGGCACGGAACGCTCCCTCTGTGCTGGATCGGCGGAAGGGCCGCGCGATGTCGAGTGCCCTGCTGCGGAGCAGCGCACCGGAACACCTTAAGAGCCCCTCGGGCGGTCGGCCCAACCGCGCAGGTCCGCGCAGCGGTTCCGGACCCCTCAGTCGGCCAGCATCCGGCGGAGCCAGACCCCCAGCTGGACGACGCCGACGGCCCCGAGCAGCGCCCCCGCCGCGGTCCCCACGGTGACCACGAGGTCGGCCACACCCAGCGCGGAGACCACGCCGGCGCCCGCCAGCGTGAGGCCGGTCATGATCACCCGCGTGGGCCGTTCCCACACCGACAGCGCCCCGGTCTCGCTGACCCCGGCCTGTCCCGCCCGCGCCCGCAGGTAGTCGGATAACCAGCACAGGGCGCCGAAGACGACGGCCAGCCAGCCGGGGGCACCGGCGGCCCACAGCGCGGTCGCGTAGGCCGCCTCGGTCAGCCGGTCGACGACGGAGTCGAGGACGAACCCGCGCCGGGAGGCCCGGCCGGTGCCGACGGCGAGCGCTCCGTCGAGGGAGTCCAGCAATCCGGAGATCCCGACGAGGACGCCGGCGACCATCAGCCAGGGCCCTCCGGCGGCGGACGGCTCGACCGACACTGCGGCCACGAGGAGCCCGAGAGCGGTCGCGACCACCGGCGGCAGCCCGGCCAGCGGTCGGGCCAGCGTGTACGCCAACGACAGCCAGCCGCGCACCAGCCGGCTCTCCGTACCGGCCCCACCGTGCCAGCGGGACCAGGCCGCCAGGTAGTCCTCCCGGCTCAGCACGGCGCCTCTCCTATCCCCGGGTCCCACGGGACAGTGGCGCGCGGGACGACAGCAGGGACAGTAAGGGAGTGCTCGCCGGACTTTCCCCCGCCCGCCGCCGCGTCGTCCTGTCGTTCGTGGTGATGGTCGTCGTGGCCGCAGGCGTCCTCGCGGGACTGCTCGTGTCGCGGTCGTCGTCGGCACCGGTGGCCGGACCGGTCGCCCAGGAGCGTCCGGGACCGGTGCTGCTGGTGCCCGGCTACGGCGGCGGGACGGAGTCGCTCCAGTCGCTGGCCGACGTGCTGACCGCTGCCGGACGCGACGCCACCGTCGTGGGCCTCCCGGGCAACGGCACCGGCGATCTCAACGCCTCTGCCGACGCGCTCGGCCAGGCGGTCCACGCGGCGCTGGCCCGCACCGGTGCGCAGACCGTCGACGTGGTCGGTTACTCGGCGGGCGGCCTCGTCGCCCGACTGTGGGTAGCCGACGGGAACGCCGACGTCGCCCGCCGGGTGCTGACGCTCGGCTCGCCGCACCACGGCACGTCCCTCGCCGACGTGGCGGGTGACGTCGCACCCGGCCAGTGCCCGCTCGGCTGCCAGCAGTTGGCGAGCAACAGCGCCCTGCTGGCCGGCCTCAACAAGGGGGACGAGACCCCCGAGGGCCCGACCTGGGTCTCGATCTGGACGACGCAGGACCAGACCGTCACGCCGCCGGACTCCGCCCGACTGGACGGCGCACTGAACCTGACGGTGCAGTCCGTCTGCGCCGATGCGCAGGTCGGGCACGGCGACCTGCCCCGCAACCCGCTGGTGCAGCAGATGGTGCTGTCCGAACTCGCGCCCGGTGACCCCGTGCAGCTCGGCCCGGACGACTGCGCCCACCTCGGGGGTTAGCGCCTGCTCATCAGCCGTCGCGCATGACCCGGTCGACCCACAGCTCGAGCACCTGCCGATCCAGGTCGGCATCCGAACGCAGGACGCTGGTCAGTGCCAGTCCGCGATAGAGGGCGAGCAGTCCGTCGACCTCGATCCGACGTCCGTGCGAACGGGGGAACAGCTCGTCCAGGAGCTGACGCACGGCCGCCCCGACCCGGCGTTCGGCCGGAAGGAGGGCTGCGCGCAGCGCGGGTTCGGTCCGAGCGGCCTGCCACAGCTCGAGACCGGCCAGGAAGAGCGGCCCCGACATCACGTGATGCAGCAGCTCCGCCTCGCTCGTGGCACCGCCCACCGCCTCGGCGCGCACCGCGCCGATCTGGGCGTCGGCCACGTGGGAGACCGCCGCGACCAGCAGCGCCTCCTTCGTGGCGAAGTGATGGAGGAGGGCGCCCCGCGAGAGACCCGCACGGTCCTGGACCCGCTGCGTCGTCGTCCCGGCATAGCCGTGCTCGACGAGACACTCGATCGTCGCGGCGAGCAGTCGGGCGCGGGTGTCCTCCCGGCGCTCCTGCTGCGTGCGGGACTGCCGACCCGGGGGATGTTCGGGAAAGACCGGCACGACGCCATCGTAGCGTCGACAAACCGTCTGGACGGACTGTAACGTCCGCGACTGACTCGAGGAGGTGGTCGCCGGTGTTGACGACGGAGTTTGTACGGCGGGGTGCACAACGGCACGGAACCCGCACGGCGGTGATCTCGGGTGACCAGTCGCTGAGCTTCCGCGAGGTGGACGAGACGGCCAACCGCATGGCCCACGTGCTGATCGGCCTCGGGGTGGAACGAGGCACCCGGGTCGGGCTGCTGGTGGACAACGGCCTGTGGTCGGTGCCGATCGACTTCGCCTGCCTCAAGGCCGGTGCGGTACGCGTGCCGCTCAACGCGCGGCTCGCGGCCGACGAACAGGCACGCATGCTCGTGGCCACCGGGGTAAGCATGCTGGTGCACGGCACCGCGCTCGCCGAGCGCGCCGGGGAACTGGCCGGTCGAGTGCCGGGGCTGCGGCTGATCGGTCTGGGGCCGACCCCCGACGTCGAGGCCCTCGACCTGCTCGCCGAGATGACGCAGGCCAGCGCCGCGGACCCGCTGGTGCCGGCCGATCCCGACGACCCGGTCCTGATCCTCTACACCTCCGGAACGACCGGGGCGCTCAAGGCGGTGGTGCACACCCAGGCGAGCTACGCTGCGATCTGCGCCAACATCCTGGCCAATCTCGTCTCTCCCGGTCCGGACTCCGTGATGCTGCACGCCGCGTCCCTCATCCACGCCAGCGGGACCTTCGTGCTGCCGTACTGGGTGCGGGGAGGCGCAGCCGCCGTGCTCCCGGGCTTCGACCCCGGCAGCTACCTGGACTCCCTCGCGCGTCACCGGGCGACCGAGATCAACCTCGTACCGACCATGCTCGGGATGCTGCTGAGCTCCGGCGCGGCCGAGCGCGCCGATGTCTCCAGCCTGCGGACGGCGGTGTACGGCGCGAGCCCGATGCCCGGCCCGGTGCTCACCCAGACCCTGGACCTCTGGGGCCCACGGCTCGTGCAGTACTACGGGCAGACCGAGGCGCCGCTGGCCATCACCGTGCTGGACGCGGCCGACCACACCGACCCCACGCTCGCCGGATCGTGCGGGCAACCCGCCGTCGACGCCGAGGTCCGGGTGACCGCGGAGGACGGCACGCCGCTCCCGCCAGGCGAGGTCGGCGAGCTGCGCGTCCGCGCTCCCTTCGCCATGGCCGGCTACCACGACGCCCCCGAACTGACCGCTGAGACGCTGGACGTCGATGGCTGGGTGCGGACCCGCGACCTCGCCCGCTTCGACGACCGGGGGTACCTGACCCTGGTCGACCGGACCAGCGACATGATCATCACGGGTGGCTACAACGTCTACCCACGCGAGGTGGAGGACGCCCTCATGGCCCACCCCGCCGTGGCCGGCGCCGCCGTGGTGGGCGCACCGGACCCGACCTGGGTGGAGGCGGTGACCGCCTTCGTGACGCTGCGACCGGGCGCGGAGGTCACCGGCCACGAACTCCAGGACGCCGTCCGCTCCGCCCTGGCCGGGTACAAGGTGCCCAAGTCCGTGCACGTGGTCGACCAGCTGCCGCTGTCCGCGGTCGGGAAGGTGCTGCGCCGGGCCCTCCGTGAGCCGCTCTGGGCGGACGACGCCTCGCCAGGAGCCCGGCCGTGACGGGCGCCGAGGCGGTCACCGTGGAGCGCGACGGGCCGGTGACGACGGTCCGGTTGTCCCGGCCGCAGGCGCGCAACGCCGTCGACGGCGTCACCGCGACGGCGCTCGCCGACGCCTTCCGCGCCTTCGACGCGGACCCCGACGCCGCGGTCGCCGTCCTGCACGGAGAGGGCGGCACGTTCTGTGCCGGCGCCGACCTCCGGGCCGTCGGGACGCCGGCCGGCAACCGCACCGAGCCCGACGGGGACGCGCCGATGGGCCCCACCCGGCTGCGGCTGCGCAAGCCGGTCATCGCGGCGATCGCGGGGCACGCCGTGGCCGGTGGCCTGGAGCTGGCTCTCTGGTGCGACCTGAGGGTCGCCGACGAGACCGCCGTCCTGGGGGTCTACTGCCGCCGCTGGGGCGTGCCCCTGATCGACGGCGGGACCGTCCGGCTGCCCCGCCTGATCGGCACCGGCCGCGCCCTGGACCTCGTGCTCACCGGTCGTTCGGTCGATGCCGCGGAGGCGCTGCAGATCGGGCTCGTGAACCGAGTGGTCGCGCCGGGCCGCGCGCTGGCCGAGGCTCAGGCACTGGCGGCACGGATCGCGGCCTTCCCGCAGACCTGTCTGCGCGAGGACCGGGCGTCGCTGCTCGAGCAGGACGGACTCGACGAGGCGGCCGCCCTGGCCAACGAGTTCGCCCACGGCATGACCTCACTGGCCGTCGACGCGCTGCCCGGAGCCGCGCGGTTCGCCGCCGGGGAAGGCCGGCACGGCGAGGGGACATGAGCCTCAGCTGGTGATGTCCTTGGTCGTGAAGTTGGCCCAGGCCGCGGCCAGCAGGACGCCCACGTAGAGGCCCTGCAGTGCTAGACCCCGCGTGATGTCCCGCCACTGGATCGGGTCGCGGAACAGGTCGACGAACGCCAGCCAGTAGCGGGTGGGCAGGTAGGGCGCGATCGGTGACGCGGCGTCGAGGGTGAACAGCAGCGACGACGCCACCAGCACGGCGAGCGCACCCATCGTCGCCCCCAGCGGGGAGTCGGTCAGCGTGGAGAACAACAGCGCGAACGCGGCCACCCCGAGCATCGAGACCGCCACGTAGCCGATGGCCAGCAGCGTGCGGCCGCTGAGGTCCGCGGAGGTGAGCGGGGTCCCCGACACCGACGTGCCACCGATCGGCTGGGCATCGAACAGCGTCGAACCGATGACGTACCCGACCCCGGCCACGACGACGACGGTCACCAGCACGAAGGCGAGGACCGCGACCAGCTTGGCGACCAGCAGCCGGGTGCGCCCCACCGGGCGGGCGAGCAGGTAGCGCAGCGTCCCGGCCTGCGCCTCGCCCGCGATCGAGTCCCCCGCGACGACCGCGACGGCGATCGGCAGGAACAGGGGCAGCACGATGGCCAGCGCCGCCAGCGGGTAGAGCGCCCCGTTGCGGAGGACGGCGGAGAGGAACGGCGGCCCCTGCCCCGCCCGCGGGGCCAGGTCGGTGAGCAGCAGGAGCACCGCCACCAGGAGGGGCAGTGCATTGAGGACGGCGATCGTCGCCCACGTCCGGGGACGGCGGAACATCTTCCGCAGCTCGACGACGATCACGGTCGGGCCTCCACCCGGTCAGGGCTGGTGCCGGCGGCGGCCAGCACC
Organism: Blastococcus sp.; assembly: GCA_025965695.1. Taxonomy (GTDB): domain Bacteria; phylum Actinomycetota; class Actinomycetes; order Mycobacteriales; family Geodermatophilaceae; genus Blastococcus_B. Next base: position 6,917 of record JAOPWM010000088.1, on the reverse strand, counting down.
ACCTCCTCCAGCGTCGGCCGTTCCAGGGCCAGGCCGCTCACCGGGATCCCCGCGCCGACGAGCAGCGCGTTGACCTCGGCGGGGTCGCTGCCGCGGACGATCACGCGCTCGCCGTCGACGGAGGTGACCCGGCCGTCGAGCGTGCCGCGGACCCGTTCGGGCGTAGGCGTGTGCACCACCGTGCACCCGGTGGGGGCGGTCAGCGTGGCCAGCTCCTCCTGCAGCACCAGCCGGCCCCGGTCGAGCACCACCACCCGCGAGCACAGCTGCTCGACCTCGGCCAGCAGATGACTGGACAGGAAGACCGTCGTCCCGCCGCGGTGCAGTTCGAGCAGCAGTTCCCGGACCTCCGAGATGCCCTGGGGGTCCAGCCCGTTGGTCGGCTCGTCGAGGACCAGCAGTTCGGGACGGCGCAGCAGCGCACCGGCCAGCCCCAGCCGCTGCTGCATCCCCAGTGAGTAGGCCTTGACCGGCCGGCGGCCGATGCCGCCCAGCCCGACCTGGTCCAGCGCGTGGTCCACCCGCCGGCGCCGGGTCCGCCACGAGCCCCCGCGCCCGGCGGCGTCGAGGAGCGACAGGTTCTCCCGACCGGACAGGTGCCCGTAGTGCGCCGGCCCCTCGATCAGCGCACCCACGCGCGGCAGTACCCGTCGGCCGGCGCGGGGCATCCGCTCGCCGAGGAGCTCGATCTCCCCGCTGGTGGGCAGCACGAGACCGAGCAGCATCCGGACGGTCGTGGTCTTGCCCGACCCGTTGGCGCCCAGGAAGCCGTAGACGTCGCCGGCCTGCACGTCGAGGTCGATGCCGTCGACGGCTCGCAGCCGGCCGTACTGCTTGACCAGCCCGCTGGTGGTGATGACCGCGCTCACGGGGTGTTCACCAGATCCGGGAGCCGGCCCGCGGCCGAGGCGAGTGCGTCGAGCGTCACGGTGCCGGTCAGCACGTACGGCCCGCGGCCGGGCGGCTGCACGATCATCAGCGCCACCGGGCCCGCAGCCACCCGCGTGCCCAGCTCGTCGACCACCGCGTCCGGACTGGCGGACAGCGCGTTGCGCAGCCCGTCCGCCAGATCGTGCGGCACCGGCGCGACGGCCAGCAGGGTGACCCCGCTGCCGTAGAGCCCGATCCCGGGCGGCACCCCGTCCAGTCGGCGGCGGGGCAGCCCCGCGAGCTCGGCGGGGAGTTCGACCGGCCGGACCCGCCGGCCGGCCTCGAGCACCACCTCGGCCTCGCGTCCCTCGCGGACGGAGGCGCCGGGTGGCGGGGTGAAGGCGGTGGTCTCCGGTGCCGGGACGGCGAGGTCGAGATCCAGGAACCGGGTGTCCATCGCCGGCCGCCGGGCGCCCTTCTCGACCACCTCCACCTGCAGCGGCAGGCCGGTCCCGGCGTCGATCCAGACGTCGACGCGACTGACCGAGGCGGCGGCGGCCGCCGGGGTCAGGCGCAGGCCCAGGGTGTCCCGGCCGGCCACCCGCCGGGCGCCGATCCGGGAGAGTTCGCTGTCGACCGCCTCCGACAGGAGCCGGTGGCCGAGCGAGCTGGGCAGCAGGTCCGGCGGCGCGGGCAGTTCCAGCGGGTTGGCGGCGGCCCGCGTGGCCGTCGCCGTCTCGTACTCCCAGGTCCAGGTGGCGCCGGGCCCCCGGTGCGTGCCGGTCTCCCCGGCCGGCGTGACGACATCGACCCGGTTGTCGGCCGGCCCGCGCCACCACACCCGCATCGAGGTGCGGTTGCTGAACAGGTCGGCGACCGAGCTGAGCTGGTCGGTGACCGGCAGCGCCAGCGAGCCGGCGGAGACGGCGTAACCGGAGAAGCCGAGGGAATCGGTCGCGAGCGCCCGGGACCGCAGCTCGGCCGCGGGCACGGCTGCGTCGGAAGCGGGGAGCGCGCCGATGACGGCCGGCAGCGCGAGGAGCGCGGCGATCAGGGCACCGACGGTGACCCGGCGACGGGCCGCTCCGTGCCCTCGTGCCCGCATGCCGGCAACGGTACGTCGACATCCTGAGGACGCCGGCGCGCGAAGCCTGGTCAGAGCGACGGCACCGGAGCAGGCTGATGCCGTCGTTCATCCGACAGGAGGACGCAATCGATGGACAGCTCCGCGGAGTGCCGCGTCGTCCGCGCGGGACAGGGCTACGAGGGCAAGCAGGCCCTGGCCTACGGGTCGGGGATCTCGGCCGAGTCCGCCGGGGCGCGCGGACTGTGCTTGCACACACTGGTGATCCCGCCCGGCGGGCGCGGCAAGGCTCACCTGCACGAGGACCACGAGTCGGCGATCTACGTGATCGAGGGCGAGAGCGAGATGTGGTGGGGCGACGGGCTGGCCCACCACGAAATCGCGCACGCCGGCGACTTCGTCTACATCCCGGCCGGTGTCCCCCACCTGCCGGCCAACCGGAGCGACACCGTGACCATGACCGCGGTCATCGCCCGCACCGATCCGAACGAGCAGGAGAGCGTGGTGCTGCTCCCCGAGTTGGACGGGCTGATCCCCGACGAGCCGGGCTAGTCGAGCGCCAGCACGAGGCAGGCGGCGGCAAGGATCGCGACCACCGGCGTCATGACCAGCCGCTCCGGCCGGCTGCGCGACGCCGCGTTCAGTCCGATGCCGAGGACGAAGTAGCCGGCCAGCACCCAGATCGCGACGCCGGCGACGCCGTCCGGGAGGAGCGACAGGTGGCCGGCCGCTTGCAGGATGAGGACGGCGAAGACTGCGTAGAGGGCGACCGACACGGCACTGCCGATCCGCAGGCCGCCCGGCAACACCTCGTTCTGCCCGCCCCACGCGAACCGGCCGAGCGGGAGCCCCGCGACGAGCAGCCCCTGGAACACCGCGAGGGCCGCCAGCAACGCCAGCGCGACGACGGTCGCGGTCATGATCACGAATGGCACGCTAGCCGGGCGGCTCACACCCGCAGCGGAACTCCGATGAGGATCTCGGTGTCGTCGGGGCGGTAGGTGCGCCATCGGCCGTCGGATGGTCATTCCACCCGAACCCGTGGTCAACCTTGCGGTGGTGTCGTTCGCAGAGCAACGCCGAGTTCTCCAGATTCGTCTCTCCACCGTTGATCCAATGCAGCAGATGATGTACGTCACACCAGTAGCTGGGGGCTTCGCAGCCGGCGAACACGCAGTGCCGGTCACGGTGCTCGACCGCCTTGCGCAGGTGCGGCGGGACGACCCAGGCGGTGCGCCCCACGTCCAACGGGAGCCCGTCGGGGTCGAGGGTCAGGCGGGTGATGTTCCGTCGCAGGCCAGCCACCGCGCCCGCGCCCGCGCGGCCGAAAGCGTCGCACCGAACCCGGTGGACCCCGCCGCCGGCCCGGTCGAAGGGGTGGCAAGGTCGGCCAGCGGGATGGTGACGATGACGTGCAGCTTCACCGTGCGCAGCACCGGCAGATCCCCGGAGGCCAGCCCCATGTCGGCCCACTGCACGATCGCGTCACCGAGCTGCTGAGCCCGGGTGCGGCGGTCACCGGCCGGCCGGTCGGCCTGCACGATCGACTCCAGCGCCGCCTGCACCTTCTCCCCAGCCACGGCGTCGAGCTCGAACCGGCCGGTGACGCTGCCGTCCAGATGCCTGAAGAACGTCAGCATCCGGCTCTCGGTCGGGTCGGGCTCGGGCCCGTCGGGGTCGAGGCGGGCCAGGAAGTGCTGCACCACCCGGCCCAACCGGGCGTGCATCTGGGTGGCGGCGACCCCGGCCAGCGTGGCGTCGACAACGGCCAGGTCGACGCCCTGCCCGACCGCCTCGGCCTGCACCTCGGTCGCGGCCACCGGGGCGATGACCGCGACCTGCTCGGCCGTCACCTGCCCGTCGGCGAAGGCGGCGGCCACCGCCGGCAACTGCTCCAGCACCCGCCCGTTACGAACCAGCTGCCCTGCCGCGGCCGGCGACAGCCGCGCATGCCCGCGCAGCCAGGACCGCATCGTCTTCAGCCCGTCGTGCTCCGGCGCCTGGACGACGTCGGCGGCGCGCACGGTGCGGGCCAGTTCGGCGTCGAGACGGTTCCGCGCACGGACCAGCTCAGCCGACCGGTCGAGCAGCAGGGAGGCGGGAAGGTCGTGCAGATTTTCGGCAGCCAAGGTGTCCAGCGCGGACTTCTTCGACATCGACTGGCATGACCCCTTCCATGGCTCCTCCCATCAGCGATGCCGTGGCCGTCGACGTCCTCCGCCGGGTCGACCGGCTGCTCACCCCCCTCGTGAACCGCCTCGGCCGCCCGCCGGCGCTCCCGCAGACCGAGCGGGACCGGTGGTGGGCCGACCAGGTCTCCCGCGTGGCGGCCGGCGTCGCGGCCGCGCCCCGCTTCGCCGGCAAGCTGGCCGACCTGCTCCCCCTGCAGAACACCGTCGGGGCCGTCGTCCAGTCGGTCGTCGTCCCGGGAGTGGCCGGGGAGCACAGCGTCTCGGATCCCGCCGAGCGGGTGTCACTGCTTGACGCGCGCTGTGGCGGACCGCCCGGCTGCTCGCCCGCATCGACGACGCCCTCGACGCCCGCCCCAAGGGCAACCTGCGGCACCGGGCGCTCTCCAACCTCCCGGTGATCGGCGTGCTGGGTGGCTACCGCGGAGCGGGAAGGATTGCGCCGTGCGGCGGCCGGCGCCGTCGCCGTCCTCCACGGACGCGTCAGCCCGTAGGGGCCGTCTCGGACGCGAGGTTCAGGTAGACCTCACGGGTCGCCGTGGAGCGGTTCATGGTGATGAAGTGGATACCGGGCACGCCCTCGGCCAGCAGGGTGCGGCACAGCTCGGTGGCGACCTCGACCCCGAACGCACGGACGGCGGCCTTGTCCTCCGGCCGTTCGCCGTCGAGTTCGGTGAACCGCTCGGCGAGCTCGGCCGGGAACGCCTGACCCGAGAGCTGGACGATCCGGCTGATCTGCTTGGCGTTGGTCACCGGCATCACCCCGGCGATGATCGGCACGTCGCACGCCTTGGCCGCGACCCGGTCCCGCAGCCGCAGGTAGTCCTCCGCCCGGAAGAACATCTGCGTGATCGCGTAGTCCGCCCCGGCGCGGCACTTGCGCACGAACATCTCGACATCGGTGTCGAAGTCCGGGGAGCGCGGGTGGCGCTCCGGGAAAGCGGCGACACCGACGCAGAAGTCGCCCATCGACTTGATGAGCTCCACCAGTTCGGCGGCGTAGTGGAGCCCCTGCGGGTGCGCGAGCCAGTCGGCCTGAGGGTCTGCGCCGGGCGGGTCGCCGCGCAGCGCGAGCAGGTTGCGCACGCCGGCCGCGGCCAGCCGGCTGACCACGTGCCGCAGCTCGGTCACGCTGTGGTCCACCGCGGTGAGGTGGGCCAGCGGCGTCATCGTGGTCTCGGTGGCGATCCGTTCCGTGACCGAGACGGTGCCCTCACGGGTGGACCCACCGGCACCGTACGTGACCGACACGAACGACGGCTGCAGCCGCTCGAGCTCGCGCAGCGCCGTCCACAGCTGGGCCGCACCCTCGGGCGTCTTCGGCGGGAAGAACTCGAACGACCATGTCGGACGCTCGGAGGCGAGGAGCTCACGCACGGTCCCGTTCACGGGTACCGAGGGTACGGGCGCCCGTCGAGGCACGGCAGCGACGGGCCGGGGATCCGGCCGTGCGCTGGGCCAGCAGCCGCAGAGGCGCGAGCGCGACGGCAGCCGAAGCACGGGCATGCCTGCTCTCGTGATTGCACCCGACTGGGTTGGGCAATACTGGTGCTGTGACCGCAGGGACGCAGGAGCGTGAGCCCGGCGCCCGCAGTCCGGACCCGGCCGCTGCCGGGCTCGACCGGCTCCGCGGCGCGGTCTCCGAGGCGCTGACGGAGTTCCTCGACCAGCAGCGGACGACCCTCGCCGCCATGGATCCGAGCCTGGTCCCGGTGGTCGACGAAGTGTCCGCTCTTGCCGAGGGCGGCAAGCGACTGCGCCCGGCCTTTGCCTACTGGGGCTGGCGTGGCGCCTCCGGCGGAGCCGGCGAGGACGAGGCCGCCGTCCTCCGCGCCGTGGCCGCCCTGGAGTTCGTGCACGCCAGCGCCCTTGTCCACGACGACGTCATGGACGGCGCGCAGACCCGGCGCGGCCGCCCGGCCACCCACATCGGGTTCGCCGACCGCCATAGCGTCGAGACCCTCAACGGGGACGGCGAACTGTTCGGCACCGGCGCGGCCATCCTCGTCGGCGACCTCGCGCTGGTCTGGTCCGACGAGCTGCTCGGCCGCTCCGGGCTGTCACCGGCCGCCTTCACGCGGGCCCGTGCGGTCTGGAACACGATGCGCACCGAGGTCACGGCCGGCCAGTACCTCGATCTGCTGCGCGCCGCGGGCGGGCTGCCCGGACCCCAGGGTGCGCTCACCGTCGCCCGTTACAAGAGCGCCGGCTACACCGTTCAGCGTCCCCTCCAGCTGGGTGCGGCGATCGCCGGCGCAGGACCCGAGGTGGCCGAGGCCTGCACCGAGGTCGGCCTTCCGCTCGGCGAGGCGTTCCAGCTGCGCGACGACGTCCTCGGCGTGTTCGGCGATCCCGCCGTCACCGGGAAGTCGGCCGACGACGACCTCCGCGAGGGCAAGCAGACCCTGCTCATCGCGCTGGCCGAGGAGCAGGCCGACGAGGCGGGCCGGAAGCTCCTCGGCGACCTGCTCGGCAACGCCGACGCCGGCCCGGAGGAGTTCGACGCGCTGCGCCGCCTCCTGGAGACCACCGGTGCCCGCGCCCGCGTCGAGGAGCGGATCACCGAGCGGACGGCGCTCGCGCGCGCGGCCATAGCGGCGGCTCCCCTGGCCGCGGATGCCCGAGCGGCCCTGGACGCGCTCGCGGTCGCGGCGACCTCGCGCACGGCCTGAGCGTGCGCACGGTCCCCGGTCGCACCGACCGCGTCGTCGTCGTCGGCGCCGGGCTCGCCGGCCTGGCGGCGGCCCTGCGGCTGCGCGGCGCCGGTCGCGAGG
>JAOPWM010000077.1 GCA_025965695.1 Blastococcus sp. | reverse complement strand
CGGCGGCCGGTCGAAGGTCGAGGCGATGACCTCGCCCTTCACCGAGCGCTGCATGTCGGTGACCTCTTCGGGCCGCTCGTCGACGAGGACGACCATGAGGTGGCACTCGGGGTTGTTCGTCGTGATCGCGTTGGCGATCGCCTGCAGCACCATCGTCTTGCCGGCCTTCGGCGGGCTGACGATCAGCGCACGCTGCCCCTTGCCGATCGGCATGACCAGGTCCATGACGCGGGTGGTCAGCAGGTGCGGCTCGGTCTCCAGCCGCAGACGCTCCTGCGGGTAGAGCGGGGTCAGCTTGGTGAACTCGGGCCGGTTGCGGGCCTGCTCGGGCTCGAGGCCGTTGACCGTGTCGAGGCGAACCAGCGCGTTGTACTTGTCCTTGCGCTCACCCTCGCGGGGCTGGCGGACGACGCCGGTGATGGCGTCACCGCGGCGCAGGCCGTGCCGACGCACCTGCGACAGCGAGACGTAGACGTCGTTGGGGCCGGTCAGGTAGCCCGACGTCCGGACGAACGCGTAGTTGTCCAGCACGTCGAGGATGCCCGCCACCGGCAGCAGGACGTCGTCCTCGCTGACGGTCGGCTCGCTCTGGTCGAAGCGCTCGCGGCCTCCGCCACCCTGGGCGCTGCCACCACGCTTGTTGCGGTCGCGGTAACGGCGCCCGCGACGGCCGCGGCCGCCCTCGAAGTCGTCGTCGTCCTCGTCGTTGGGGTTGCTCCCGCGAGGGCCGTCGTTGCGGTTGTCGTTGCGGTTGTCCGGACGGCCGCCGCGGTCGTTGCGCTCGGGACCTCGGTTGCCGCCGTCGCGGTTCGCGGTGCGGTCGTTGCCGCCGTCGCGGTCGGCGCGGTTACGGCCACCCCGCTCGCGGTTGCGCTGGGGCCGGTCACCCTCGGTGCGCTCGCCGTCGGCGGGAGCACCGGCGGTGTCGGTGTCGCTCGTGGCGGCGGACCGGGCAACCGGGGCCGCGTCGGCGGAGGCGTCGGCGGAGGCGTCGGCGGAGGGCGAACCGGCCGGCCGGCTGGCCCCACGACGGGTCCGCACGGGGCGGGTGCCCTCGGTGATGTCGCCGGCGGAACCGTTCAGCGGCCCGCTGTTGGTGCCACCGCTGACGGGGGCCTCCAGCGGCTCGGCGGTGGCAGCAGGGGCTGCGACCGGGGCCGCGGGGGCCACGGCCGCGGGAGCGACGGCCGCGGGAGCGACGGCCGCGGGAGCGACGGTCCCGTTGCTGGTGGAGGGGGCGTCCGCGGGGGCGGATCCGCCCACCTGACGGGCGGAGATGGCGGCTACGAGGTCGCCCTTGCGCATCCGGCCGGTGCCGGAGATGCCCAGTTCGCCCGCGAGACGCTGCAGCTCGGGCAGCAGCATCCCGGACAGGCCGTTGCCGCGGCGACGGGCGCTGCCCGTCGTCCCAGAAGCGGCAGATGCCTCGGTCTTTCCGGCGGCGTCGTGCGCGCCGGTCTCGACGAGGTCGGTGGTTTCACTCACGTACAGGTCCTTCCCTGCGGTGACCTGCGCGTTCCAGCGCAGGGGGTGCCCCGGCCCCCGTTGGTCCGGCCCGGAGGCGGGAACACAAAGGGAACGGGTCGAAAAGATGCGAGGCGGATCAGCGGCGAAAGAGAGATCGTCGGCTTCGGCCCCGCGCGAGGCTCGCCCGAGTGGGCGGCTACGCCGTGAGCCTAGACGCAGCTCACGGACTGGACAACACCGGTGGGTTCCAGCGTGTTCCTCGTTATCGAGAAGATACCTCAGGTGCCCCGACCAGCACCTCTGCCCCGACTGCGTCGACCGCGAGCTCGAGGACCGACCAGCCCGGCGGGGTGAGTGCGGCGACGGCGGCCTGCCCGTCGGCCGCTCCCGCGATGAGCACCAGCACGCTGGGGCCGGCGCCGGACACCACGGCCGCGTGGCCCTGGGCGCGCAGCGCGTCGATCAACGCGATCGACTCGGGCATCGCCGCGGCCCGCTGCCGCTGGTGCAGCCGGTCGTCGGTGGCCTCGAGCAGCATCGCCGGGTCACGGGTCAGTGCGTGGACCAGCAGCGCGGACCGGGCCGCGTTGAAGGCGGCGTCCTCGTGCGGCACGAGGTCGGGCAGGAGTCCCCGGGCGACGTGGGTCGACAGCGTCGCGTCCGGCACGAGGACGACGGGCCGGATGTCCGCCGCGACGTCGAGCCGAACGGCCCGCGCCCCCGCCGGTTCGGTCCAGGAGAGGGTCGCCCCGCCGAGCAGGCACGGGGCGACGTTGTCGGGGTGGCCCTCCACCTCGGCGGCCAGCCGGAGAACGGCGTCGTCGTCGATGCCGTCGACGTCGGGACACAGCGCCCAGGCGCCCACGAGACCGGCGACGACGGCGGCCGCTGAGGAACCCATCCCCCGTCCCTGCGGGATCCCGTTGTCGGCGACCACGCGCAGGCCGGGCGGCGTCCAGCCCAGGTATGCGCAGGCGCCCCGGAAGGCGCGGACGACCAGATGCGACTCGTCGGTGGGCAGTTCCCCCGCGCCGACGCCGGAGATCGACACCTCCAGCCCCGAGGGGAGGACGACGAACTCGAGGACGTCGTGCCTGGTCAGTGCCAGGCCGGCGCAGTCGAACGCCGGCCCGAGGTTGGCGCTGGTCGCGGGGACGCGCACCCGCACCGGCGCACCCGTCTGCTCCCTCACAGGCCGAGCTGCGCGGCGGCCGCGGCGGCGTCGACCGGGATGGTCAGCGGCGCGGGCGCCCCCGAGATGGCCCACTCCGGGTCCTTGAGTCCGTTGCCCGTGACCGTGCAGACCACCCGTTGGCCGGGTTCCAGCTCCCCCGCTGCAGCGACCTGCAGCAGGCCGGCGACCGAGGCAGCCGAGGCCGGCTCGACGAACACCGCCTCGCTTCGGGCCAGCAGCCGGTAGGCGTTGAGGATCGCCCGGTCGGTGACGGCGTCGATGCGACCACCCGAGGTGTCGCGGGCGTCGAGCGCCTTGGTCCACGACGCGGGGTTGCCGATACGGATCGCCGTCGCGATCGTGCTCGGGTTCCGCACGACCTGGCCGGAGACGATGGGGGCGGCGCCCGCGGCCTGGAAGCCCCACATGCGCGGGGTGTGCGAGGCGATGCCGTCGGCCGCGTACTCGCGGTAGCCCTGCCAGTAGGCGGTGATGTTGCCCGCGTTGCCGACCGGCAGGCAGTGGATGTCAGGCGCGTCACCCAGCACGTCGACGATCTCGAACGACGCCGTCTTCTGACCTTCGATGCGGTACTGGTTGACGCTGTTGACCAGACTCACCGGGTAGTCGATCGCCAGCTTGCTGGCCAGTGCCAGGCAGTCGTCGAAATTGCCCTCGACCTGGAGCAGGTGTGCACCGTGCACCAGCGCCTGGGCGAGCTTGCCCATGGCGATCTTCCCCTGGGGGACGAGCACGGCGCAGGTGAGCCCGGCGCGCGCGGCGTAGGCCGCCGCGCTGGCGCTGGTGTTACCGGTCGAGGCGCAGATGACCGCCTTCGCGCCGTGCTCGATCGCCTTCGAGATCGCCATGGTCATGCCGCGGTCCTTGAAGGAACCGGTCGGGTTCATGCCCTCGAACTTCACGAACACCTTCGCGCCCGTGCGGCGGGACAGGGCCGGGGCCTCGATGAGCGGCGTGCCGCCCTCACCGAGGGTGACGACCGGCGTCGCGTCCGAGACGTCGAGCCGGTCGGCGTACTCGCGGATCACTCCGCGCCATTGCTGCGCCACGCGCACTCCCACCGTCATGAGCCGTCCTCTACTCGCCCTCGATGCGGAGCACGCCCGCCACGGCCTCGACCTCGGGCGCTGCGCCCAGCGCCGTCACGACGGCCGCCAGCGACGCCTCCGGCGCGCGATGCGTGCCGATCA
>JAOPWM010000069.1 GCA_025965695.1 Blastococcus sp. | reverse complement strand
GCAGCCCGGGCTGACACCGATCATGATCCGCCCCTCGCGCCGTGGGCGGCGGCTCTACGGCGAGGGCGGCGGCGGGAACGACGGCCCGCCTCTCCGGTCCGGGCAGCTCGACGTATCGACGTCGTCCGATGCGTCGTTGCGACTCCCCGTCACGCAGTGGAGGCTCCGGTACGCATCTCCGCGCGATCGCGCGGGACATCGCCGTCGGAGTTACCAGCGGAGGACCGGGGGACGTCGGACGCCCCCGACCAGCGCCTTTCCCTTGCGTGCGGCCAGGAAGACGTGGGCCGGCGTTCCCGCGCCGTCCGGCAGGAGAGCGAGTACGTCGGCGACGGCCTTGGCGATCGCCGCCTCCTCGGTGAACCCGCGTTGGGTCCGGAGGCCCGACGCATAGGCCGTGCGGGCGCCGGCCACCAGTTGCTCGGTCTCATCCGGAGTGGCCAGGGAGATCTCGACGTCCGCCATGGCCGCGACGCTACGGGGGGCCTCGCGGATGGCGCCGGGTCCCTGCATCGGCCCCTCACCTCGGACGACGCCCTGGCATGGGAGGGTCGGGGATGGCCACGATCCACCGACTGGACAGGGCTCGACGGCGCCACCGCTCGTGGCACGGTGGTGGTGGTCCGGTAGCCGATCCCGCGGTCGGGAATGGCCGCTCTCGGCACTGCTCAGGGGATCACGTATCAGCCGCCGGGTCCCTGGCGGCCGACTCCGTACCGGGTGAAGAGGAGGCCGTCCTCCTCCAGTATCTGACGAGGGTGCAGGCGGACCGGGCCGGGCAGCGCCGCGCCGAGCAGACGTGTCTCGCCGCCGACCAGTGCCGGTGCGATCGAGAGGTCGACCTCGTCGACCACACCGGCGGTGAGTGCGGCGCGCAGTAGTTGAGGTCCGCCCTCGCAGAGCACCTGCTCGTGCCTCAGCTCGGCGAGCCGGTCAAGAGCGAGCGGCAGGTCGACGTCGTCCTCGCCGCACACCAGCACGGTCACCCCGGCGTCGGCCAGCGCCGCTCGGCGGGAGGCGTCGGCCGCCGCACAGGTGACCAGGATCGTGGGGGAGGCGGCGCCGGCGACCAGCCCGCCGCCGGGGTCCAGGGAGGCCTGCCGGGAGACGACGGCGATCGGGGCGGTGGGCGTTCTCCCGAGGGATACGCGCAGCCGCCCGACGGGGGAGTCCCCGGTGATCGGGCGGTACCCCTCGGCTGCGGCCGTGCCGTGACCGACCAGGACGACGTCCGCCAGGCTCCGGAGCACGCGGAAGATCCGCCGGTCGCCGGGTGAGCCCAGTCCCTCGCTGCGCCCGGCGACCGTCGTCGCGCCGTCCAGGGAGGCCACGAAGTTGACCCTCAGTGCCCGGCCCGGCGGCAGCCGGTAGGCCTCGACCAGCCCCGCCTCGTCCAGTGCGGCGCCGTCGTCCCTCTCCGGGCCCGGGAACAAGCGACGCACGTCAGGAACTGCCCGCGGCGCCGCCGCAGCGGGCGGGGGCGCGGACCAGTGCCTGCGTGGCCACGCACATGAGGCTGTCCGGTTCCCTTCTCGGCGCGTCCAGCGGTGAGGGCTGACCTTAGCCTTCACCGCCGGACGCTCAGTGGTGCACGATCGAGTCCATCGCCACCAGCTTGTTCCGGATGAACGCGTTGGCGTGCGCCCCGAGTTCGTCGCTGTCGCTCCACAGGTTCCGCCAGATCCCGAGCATCCGGCTGAGGTCCGGCGAGACGACGCTGGAGGAGAACGACTCGAACACGATCGGCCCGTCGTAGCCAGTGCGCTGCAGCGCCTGGAAGAACGAGTCGAAGTCCACGCTCCCGGTGCCCAGGTAGCCCCGGTGGCTCTCGCCGATGTGCACGTAGGAGAGCAGTTCAGCGGTGTCGAGCACCGGCGTGAACATGTCGGTCTCCTCGATGTTCATGTGGTACGTGTCCAGGTGCACCCCCACGCCGGCGCTCCCGGTGGCGGCGACGAACTCCCGCGCCTGGCGGGCCGTGTTCAGCACGTTGGACTCGTAGCGGTTCGTCACCTCGACCGAGACCTTGATCCCCGCCTGCCGGGCCCGTTCGGCGATCCGGCCGATCACGGCCTGGCTGTTGGCGATCCCCCCGGGTGTGGCCGGCTCCATGTACTTGCGCATGGCGCTGTAGATGATCCCGCACAGGTGGCCGGCGCCCAGTTCGGCGAGGACGTCGACCGCCCGCTCGAGCAGGGCCTCGCCCGCCCGGACGGCGGACTCGTCCTCGCTGCTGATGTCCGTGCTCTCGTCGAGCCCGAGCGAGCCGGTCGCGGCTATGCCGAACTCGTCCAGTGCCGCGCGCGCGGCGCCGACGTCGAAGGTGAAGGGATCCATGAGCGGGAACTCGATGAGGTCGAAGCCCGCTTCCTGCGTCTTCTGCACCGCGTGCCGGATCCCCGCCGCGTCGTACGTGCCGGTCCAGACCAGCCCGTGGCACCCGATCATCATCGGGTGCCGGCCTTGATCCCGGCGAACTGCACGTCACCGGCGACGTGGACGTCGAGACCGAGAGCCTCGAACATCGCGGCCTTGGCGGTCACTGCCCGGTCGGCGCCGTCGGCGTCCTCGGCGTAGGCGACCTGGATGTGGTTGGCCTTGTGCCGGGCCATGAACTGGTCACGGGAGACGCCGTGGAGAACCGCGCTCATGATCGGCCACTCCGGGTTGGTGGCCGTCTTCCGGCGCTGGGTCTCCTCCGCCGGCAGCTCGACCACGGTGCCGCGGCCGATGTCGACGTGCAGGCCGCCGTCGGCGACGTAGACCCGCGACCAGACGATCTCGCCCGGCCTGGAGACGCCGTTGATGGTGCTGCCGCCGGCCGGGAAGAAGACCGGGCCCTGCCGCCAGCCCTCGGCCCCGGCGTAGCCGCCGACGAGGTGGGACGGCGGCACGGAACCGGAGATCTCGAAGACCCAGACGAACTGGCCGTCGTAGTCCTCGCCCCAGCGGACGTCGTGCAGCGTCGTGGCCGGGTCCAGGCCCATGGCCCGCCACACCCGGTTGGTGACCAGCCCGTCGACGGCGACGCCCTCGTCCACCTCGTTGAAGTGGGGGATCGCCAGGCCCTCGAAGAGCACGCGGCCGCCGTCACGGCTGCGCACCGGCGGCCGCTCCACGTTGTTGAGCAGGCCCTCGACGAGGTCGGACGCCGGGCTGAGGTCCTTGAGGCCCTGCTGGTACTGGATGCCGATGGAGTCCAGGCCGAAGTCGTCGGTCAGGCGCACGGCGGCGACGTACATCTTGTACTGCCACATCAGCTGACGCTCCGTCAGCTCGGTCCCCTCGTCGGCGCCCAGCCGGAAGGTCATCCCCTGCTCGGTGAGCCACCGCCCGACCTCGGCCGCCTCGTCGTCGCCGACGCGCTGCATCTCCGCCCACAGGGCGCTCTGGGACAGTCGCTCCTTGTAGATGCCGATGGGGTTGAGGAGCTCGTCGTCGATGATGGCGTTGTACATGCCCATGCAGCCCTCGTCGAAGATGCCGATGAGTGCCTTCTCCGTGAGCAGTTCCGCCGCCAACGCCCGCCCCAGCTCGGTCTCGGGGGTCTCGGGCAGGGCGGGCAGGGGTCGGACGTGCGACTCGTCCTGCGGCACCGTGCCGGTCTCGGTCCACGCCCGGATGCCGTCGCGGAACCAGGCGTCGCTGCCGTCGACCGTCCAGAGGGTGGAGTACTCCCGACCCATCTTCGTCAGCCCGGCGTTGAGGTTGAGCAGGCCCACCAGACCCGGCCAGCGCCCGGAGAAGTTGGCCACGGTCAGGATCGGCCCCCGGTGGGTGCGCAGGCCCGGCAGCACGTGGTGGCTGTACTGCCAGTTGGCGATCGCGACGACGACCGGAGCCTCGGGCGGGACGGACTTGAAGAGCTCGATGCCCTCGCGCTGGCTGCTCACGAAGCCGTGGGGCGCGTCGTCGGCCACGGGGGCGGCGCGGCGGACCTGCCAGCCGTTGCGCTCGAGCTCCGCCGTGATGATCGACTCCAGCTCGACCTGGGTCGGCCAGCTGGCGATGTTCGCCGGCTCCCGGGAGTCACCACTCGTGACGATGTAGGCGGTCTTCGGCGGGGCGCCGGTCGCCTCGCGGAGCTGGGGCAGGGTGTAGGTCATCGGGGCTCCTCGTTCGTGGTGCGGGTCAGGCGTGTCTCACGTGCCGCGAGGGCGTGCACCGTCGCGGTCGTGGCGGTGTAGAGCTCCCGGTACAGGGAGTAGAGCTCGTCGTACTCGGCCCGGACCGCGGGATCGGGCGCGCGGATGCCGACGGTCGGGTTCCACTCCTCGATGGAGCGCGGGCCGTCGAGTTGAGCGGCCAGGAATGCGGCGCCGAAGCTGGCACCGATGGTCTTGGACGGGATCACCTGGGACAGCCCGGTGATGTCGGAGACGATCTGCGTCCACAGGTCGCCCCGGGTGCCGCCGCCGACCGCGACCACGCGCTCGATGCCGGCCCCCGTCGTCTCCATGACCTCGATGTTGTGGCGCACCGCGAGGCCTGTGGCCTCGAGCGCCGCCCGGTAGAGGTCGCCCCGGCCATGGCGCAACGTGAGCCCGGCGACGATCCCGCGGGCATCCGGATCCATGACCGGGGTTCTCTCACCGGCGAAATAGGGAAGCATCAGCAGACCGCGCGCCCCGGGTCCTGACGCCTCGGCCTCCGCCAGCAGCTGGGGGTAGTCCGGTGAGCCGAAGATCTCCCGGAGCCAGCCCGTGATGGCGCCGGAGGTGGCCATCCCGCCGGCGAGGTTCCTGGTGTGGGGGAGCGCGCCCACCGTTCCCCACATCGACGGCGTGGTCAGCCGCTCGGCGACGGTGTGGACGAGGAACATCGTCGTGCCGTACATCAGCATCAGGTCGCCGGTGTGGTGGGCGCCGACGCTGACGGCCTCCGACCAGGCGTCGATCGTGCCGGTGATCACCGGGACCCCGGCCGGGATGCCCGTCTGGTCCGCCGCCGCGGACGTGACGCCCCCGATGACGTCGCCGGCCCAGGCGAGCGGCGGCAGCTCGATGCCCCCCGCGATCCCGTCAGCCCACGGGCGGTGCCAGTCGAGTGCCTCGGTGTCGAACAACGGGGTGCACTGGCTGGCGCTGTGGAAGTCCAGGCCGTAGCGCCCGGTGAGCTGGTAGCCGAGCCACGAGGCGGGCATGAACAACCGTTTCGCCCGGGCGAACAGGTCGGGTTCGTTCTCGGCGACCCAGCGCAGTTTGGGCCCCACCGCCTGCGTCGTCAGTGCCGAGCCGCAGCGCTCCAGGATCGCCTGCTCACCCAGTTCCTGGGTGAGCGTGTCGATCTGGCGGGTGGCGCGGGTGTCGACGCCGTAGAGGATGGCCGACCGCAGTGGAGCGCCGTCGCCGTCGGTGAGCAGGACGCACGGCCCCATTCCGGAGACGCCGACCGCGGTGACCTCGACATCCCCGGCGGCCAGTAGCTCCTGGCTGATCGAGCCGAACTCCTGCCACCAGACCCGGGCGTCCATCTCCACCCACCCCGGATGGGGCCGGTCGACGGCATGCTCCCGGGTCGCCGAGCGGATCACGGTGCCGGAGCCGTCGACCAGCACACCCTTCGTGCTCGATGTGCCGACGTCCACGCCGAGCGTCGCCCTGAGCCTCAACGCTGTCCTCTCATCGCCCGGGCAGCCTGTCAGAAATCGATTTCAGAGACAAGGCGGGCGCCGTCACCGGCCAGCCGCGCGACCCGGTGAGGCGGCGAGGAGCTCGCCCGGGATGACGATCCGGCGTCCCGGGCCCTGATGACCGTCGATGCGCTCGAGCAACAGGGCGCCGGCCGTCGTCCCCATCGTGCGGGTGGGCAGGTGGACGACGGGAACCCCGTCCTCCGGATGTGCCGAGAACGGGAGGTCGCCGATCACCGCGATGCCGAACTCCGCGGGTGTGAGGCCCCGCTCGTTGAGGACCTGCAGTGCCCCCACTCCGACGAGGTTGTTGCCCGCCACGACGGCATCGGGTCGGTTCTCGAGCTCCAGCAGCTCGGTCATGCGCGCTCTGCCGCCGCCCACGCGGAAGTCGGCATGAACGAGGCGGTGCGGTCCCGGCGGAGCGGGGGAGAGTTCCTCGAGAAGCTGTTCCCACCCGCGCCCGCGGTCGACCGCGGTCACGATGCCCGCGGGGCCGGTGATGCAGGCGATGTCCCGGAACCCGGCCTCCCAGAGCGCGCGCGTGGCCAGGCGGCCCGCTCCGACGTTGTCGATGACGACCGAGTCGATGTCCGCGCCCGGGATGGGGCGGTCCACCGCGACCACCGCTCGACCACGCTCGAGCAGCGGCTGTACCACGCTCGACGACGCCGCGGGGGCGACCACGACCCCGGCCATGTTCTCGGACAGGGCGATGTCGAGGAAGGACTCCTCCTTGGCGACGTCTCCGTCGGTGTTGCACAGCACAACCGAGTACCCGGCCTGCTGGGCGGTGTCGGCCACCCCTCGGGCGAGGGACGTGAAGAAGGGGTTCTCGATGTCCGGGATGACCAGGGCCACGACCTCGGAGAGCTGACGGCGCAGCGTGCGTGCCACGCGGTTGGGCGTGTAGTTCAGCGTCTGGGCCGCGTCGATGACCAGACGTTCGTTGGCGGGGGAGACGGGCCGGCCGTTGAGAACCCTGGACACCGTGGCTGGCGAGACCCCTGCGAGCGCCGCAACGTCGTAGATGGTCGCCATGCCCGAAACCTATCGGCGCCGTGGATGCAGACCCACCGAGGCGGGGGCCCGGACGGCCGCAGAGCCCGCCACGTGGCGGCGAGTCCACAGCACTAGGGTGAAATCGATTCCAGCTCACGTCACGGAGGACTGCATGCGGCTGTTGCGGATCGGAGACCCCGGCGCTGAGCGCCCGGCCGTCGAGCGGGATGGCCGCTGGTTCGACGCCCGGCCGGTCACCGAGGACATCGACGGACGCTTCCTCGGCGAGGGAGGCATCGAGCGACTGCGCGCCGCCATGGACGCGGGCCGCCTGCCCGAGGTGCCCCGCCAGGGTGTGCGGATCGGCGCGCCGGTGGCGCGCCCCGGCAAGGTGGTCTGCATCGGGCTCAACTACCGGGACCACGCCGCGGAGACCGGCGCAGCTGTTCCGGAGGAGCCGGTCGTGTTCATGAAGGATCCGAGCACGGTCATCGGGCCGTGTGACGACGTGCTCATTCCCCGGGGCTCCACGAAGACCGACTGGGAGGTCGAGCTCGGCGTCGTCATCGGGGCGCCGGCTCGCTACCTGGCGGACGCGGATGACGCCCGCGATGTCATCGCGGGTTACCTGGTGTCCCACGACGTCTCCGAGCGCGAGTTCCAGTTGGAGCGCGGCGGTCAGTGGGACAAGGGGAAGAGCTGCGAGACGTTCAACCCGGCCGGTCCGTATCTCGTCACGCCGGACGAGATCGACGACCCCGAGCAGCTCGGTCTCCGTCTCTGGGTGAACGGGACCGAGCGGCAGAACGGCACCACGGCCGACATGGTCTTTCCGGTCCTGGAGGTCATCCGGTACCTGAGCCAGTTCATGGTGCTCAACCCGGGCGACCTGGTGAACACCGGGACGCCGGCGGGCGTGGCCCTGGGGCTGCCGGGCACGCCGTACCTCCGGGCCGGCGACGTGGTCGAGCTGGAGATCGACGGGCTGGGCCGTCAGCGTCAGGAGGTGGGGCAGGCATGAGCGACCCGATGGACATGCGGCCCGAGTTCGAGGGGCTCGTCGCGGTGGTGACGGGGGCGGCGTCGGGGATCGGCCTGGCGACGGCGCTCGAGCTGGCGCGGCGGGGAGCGACCGTCGCCGCCGCGGACCTGAACACCACCGGCGTGCCGGAGCCGCTGCACGCCTACGAGTGCGACGTCTCGGACGGTCCCGGGGTCACCCGCACCGTCGAGCGCATTGCGCGCGAGCTGGGCGGGATCGACGTGCTCGTCAACAACGCCGGCATCGGCGCCCAGGGCACGGTGGCGGACAACGACGACCAGGAGTGGCTGCGGGTGCTGGACGTCAACGTCGTCGGCATCGCGCGCATGTCCGCCGCGGCTCTTCCTCACCTGCGCCGTTCACGGGCCGCCGCCATCGTGAACACCGCCTCGATCGCGGCACTGGTCGGCCTGCCCCGACGGGCGGCGTACTCCGCCAGCAAGGGCGCGGTGCTCGCGCTGACCCGGGCGATGGCCGCCGACCACGTCGGTGAGGGCATCCGGGTCAACTGCGTGAGTCCCGGCACGGCCGACACGCCGTGGGTGCAGCGGCTGCTGGCCAGGACCGACGACCCTGCGGGAGAGCTGGCGCGGCTGTCGGCCCGTCAGCCGACCGGGCGCCTGGTGACGGCGGATGAGGTCGCGCAGGCGATCGCGTATCTCGCCTCGCCGCGCAGCGGCTCGGTCACTGGTATCTCACTGTCGGTCGACGGCGGCATGGCCGGATTCCAGCTGCCCTCCTGACGGCCGCGCCCGAGCCGACGCCGACCGTTCCACCCGACACCGAGGAAGGACTCTCGTGAGTTCCATCCAGGACATCGCCACCTTCGACGTCCGGTTCCCCACCTCCACGTCGCTCGACGGCTCCGACGCCATGAACCCCGACCCCGACTACTCGGCCGCATACCTGCGGCTCGGGACCGATGCGGGTGACGACGGCCATGGCTTCGTGTTCACGATCGGGCGCGGCAACGACGTCCAGCTCGCCGCGGTGCGCGCGGTCGCCGAACAGTTGCAGGGGGAGGAGGCCGAGCCGCTGCTGGCCGACATGGGCAACACGTGGCGGCGGCTCGTGCACGATTCACAGCTCCGGTGGCTCGGGCCCGAGAAGGGCGTCATCCACATGGCCATCGGCGCGGTCATCAACGCGCTCTGGGACCTCAGGGCCAAGCGCGCGAAGAAGCCGCTGTGGTTGCTGCTCAGCGAGATGTCACCGAGCGAGCTCGTGGACCTGGTCGATTTCCGGTACCTCACCGACGCGCTGACGCCGGACCAGGCGCTCGAGATACTGGAGGCCGCCGTCCCCGGCCGGCAGGAACGCCGGCGCCGGCTCGAGGAGAACGGCTACCCGGCCTACACGACGACGCCGGGCTGGCTGGGTTACGACGACGAGAAGCTCGTGCGGCTGGCCCGGGAGGCGGTCGAGGAGGGCTTCGAGCAGATCAAGCTCAAGGTCGGTAGCGACCTCGATGATGACGTCCGGCGCCTGAGGCTGGCGCGGGAGGCCGTCGGCCCGGACATCCGGATCGCCGTCGACGCCAACCAGCGGTGGGACGTCGACCAGGCGATCGCCTGGACCCGGAAGCTCGCCCCGTTCGGCCTGGCGTGGCTGGAGGAACCCACGAGCCCCGACGACGTGCTGGGCCACGCCCGGATCGCCCGGGCGGTCGCGCCGGTGCCGGTGGCGACGGGCGAGCACATGGCGAACCGGGTCATCGCCAAGCAGCTGCTCCAGTCGGGCGGGGCACAGGTGCTGCAGATCGATGCCACCCGGGTCGCCGGGGTCAACGAGAACGTCGCGAACCTTCTGCTGGCCGCCCGGTTCGGCGTCCGCGTCTGCCCGCACGCCGGTGGCGTGGGGCTGTGCGAGGCGGTGCAGCACCTGGCGATGTTCGACTTCGTCGCCGTGTCGGGGTCGGTCGAGGACCGCTACCTCGAGTACGTCGACCACCTGCACGAGCACTTCGTCGTCCCCACCGACGTCCGGAACGGCCGATACTGGCCGCCGAGTGCCCCCGGGGCCGGAATGGAGATGCTGGCCACGTCCATCGAGCAGCACCTCTTCGCCGGCTGATGGACACGGCTGCGCCGGACCGGCCCGCCTTCGGCCGCCTGGGCTACGGGGCGGCCGCGGTCGGCAATCTCTACCGGGCCGTCGACGACGAGTCCGCCCGACAGCTCTTGGACACGGCCTGGGACGGCGGGATCCGCTACTACGACACCGCGCCGCACTACGGGCTCGGCCTGTCGGAGCGACGGCTCGGCGAGATGCTCCGCCGGCGGCCCCGCGAGGAGTTCGTCGTCTCGACGAAGGTCGGACGGCTGCTCGTCCCCGATCCGGACGGCGCGACGCGCAGGGACGACGACATCTTCGAGGTGGCCGCCGACCATCGCCGGGTGTGGGACTTCTCCGAGGCGGGGGTGCGCCGCAGCCTCGAGGACTCCCTCGGCCGGCTGGGGCTCGCCCACGTCGACGTGCTCTACCTCCACGACGTCGAGCGGAGCGGCCAGGACATCGCGGAGGTCGTCGACTCCGGTGTCGCCGCGCTGGCGCGGCTGCGTGCGGAGGGCCTCGTGCGGGCCATCGGCGTGGGAACGGCCGACCTCGGCGCCATCGAGCGTGCCGTCCGCACCGGCGCCATCGACCTCGTGATGCTCCCCGGCCGCTACACCCTGCTCGAGGCCCCGGCGAAGGACGTCGTGGCGCTGTGCGAGGACCGGGGCGTCGGCATCGTGAACGTGGCCGTCTTCAACTCCGGGCTGCTCGCGACCCCCGAACCCAGCGAGGCGTCGCACTACGAGTACCGGGAGGTCCCCCCGGACAAGCTCCAGCGGGCGCAGGACCTGGCCCGCACCTGCCGCGAGCTCGGCGTGGACCTGCCCACCGCGGCCCTCCAGTTCAGCGCCCGGCACCCGGCCGTGGTCTCGGTGGTCGTCGGCGCCGACACCCCCGAGCAGATCCGGCAGAACGTCGAGCGCATGCGGTCTCCGGTCCCGGAGAAGCTGTGGCAGGTGCTGGCTGATCGGGGGCTGCTCCCGTGACCGGCCTGGCCCCTGACCCGGCGCCGCTGGACGCCCACCTGCACGTGTGGGACCTGACGGTCAACACCTATTCGTGGCTCGGCCCCCAGCACGGACCCCTGTACACCAATTTCTCCCCGGAGCAGGCGCAGCAGGAGCTCGCGGCGTGCGGGGTGGGCGGCGCGATCCTCGTACAGGCCGAGGACTCCGTCGCCGAGACGGAGTACATGCTGGACATCGCCGACCGCCACGACTGGGTGGCCGGCGTCGTGGGGTGGGTGCCGCTCGAGGAGCCGGACGCCGCGGCCGCCACCCTGGAGCGGTTCGGCCGGCATCCACGGTTCTGCGGTGTGCGGCAGCTGGTACACGACGATCGCCGGCCCGACGTCCTCGACCTGCCGTCGGTGCGTGCCTCCCTGCGGCACCTGGCCGCGGAAGGGGTGCCGCTGGACGTGCCGGACGCCTGGCCGCGGCACCTGGAGCAGGCCGGCCGGCTCGCCGAGGACATCCCCGACCTCGTGATCGTCATCGACCATCTCGCGAAGCCGCCCCGGGGGCTGCCGGAGCTCGCGGAGTGGCGCGCACAGATGGCACGTGTCGCCCGCAACCCCGTCGCCGTCGCCAAGGTCTCGGGACTCCGGCGGGCTGGGGTGACGTACTCGGTCGATGCCCTGCGGCCGGTCTGGGAGGCGGCGCTGGAGCTCTTCGGCCCTGAGCGGCTCATGTTCGGCAGCGACTGGCCCATGACCGTGCCCGAGGGCGGCTACCGCCCCACCTACGAGGTGCTGGCTGCTCTGATCGGCGAGCTGTCCCCGGCGGAGCAGCGGTCGGTCATGGGCGATACGGCGCGCCGGGTCTACCGGCTGCGCTGACGGGACGGCTCAGAGCACCCGCACCAGCGGCGGCACGGCCCGCCCCGCGGGGGCGCGCTCGAGCTCGACCTCGAACCGGGAGCGATCCCCGCGGTGGTAGGCCACGAAGGTCTCCACGGGCCGGTTGTCGGCGCCGAAGCTGACGTTGGTGAGCTTGAGCACCGGTCCATGCCGGGGAATTCCGAGGTCACGGGCCAGAGCGGTACTGGGGCTGTGCGCTTCGACCGTTCTGCGGCTGCGGGTCAGTCGCAGCCCGTACCGGCGTTCCAGGAGCCCGTACAGCGACTGTTCACGGAGATCCTGATCCACCAGATCAGGAGCCAGCGCGGCGGGGACGTGGCTGACCGTGTACACCCAGGGCTCGTCATCGACGAAGCGCAGGCGTGCGAGGGCGACGACGGCGGTGCCCTGCGGGACCTCCAGCCGGGCCGCGACGTCCGCGTCGGCAGCGGTCACCTTCAGCGTCCGGACCTCGCTCCGGAGCGTCCGGCCCATCGCCGCCACATCGTCGAACAGACCGGTCAGTGACTGGACCAGACTCTGGGACGTCAGCTGCGGCGCCACGAAGGTGCCGCGGCCCTTGACCCGGTCCAGCACGCCCTCGTACTGCAGTTCCGACAGTGCTTGGCGTACGACAGGGCGGGAGACCCCGTACTGCTCGCACAGTTCGTGATCTCCCGGGAGCCGGTCACCGGGACGGAGGTCGCGCTGCTCGATGTCGGCGCGGAGGATCTCCTTGAGCTGCCGGTAGTAGGGCACCGGGGACGCCTTGTCGATCACCCGGCGCTCTGCCGTCCGGTCGCGCGGGCCGGACGAGGAGGTCATCCTCCCGCCGCCAGGCCGGCGGCTGCGGCCGCCAGTCCCTCGATCGCCACCCAGTCGCCGGACGCGACCAACGCCTTCGGGGTCAGCCAGGAGCCGCCCACGCAGCCCACGTTCGGCAGTGCCAGGTACTCCGTCGCGTTGGCCGGGGTGATGCCACCGGTCGGGCAGAAGCTGATGTCCGGGACCGGCCCGGCGACCGCGCGCAGGTACGCCGTCCCGCCGGACGCCTCGGCCGGGAAGAACTTCACGGCCATCTGGCCGTGCTCCCGCAGGCGGAGGATCTCGGTGAGAGTGCTCGCTCCGGCCAGCAGCGGCAGGCCGGTGTCGAGGACGGCGCCCAGCAGCCGGTCGGTGGCACCCGGCGTCACGATGAACCGCGCCCCTGCCCGGTGTGCGGCCGACGCCTCTTCCGGCGTCGTCACCGTGCCGGCCCCGACGAGGGTCTCGGGAACCTCGGCGGCCACCCTCTCGATGGCTCCCAGCCCGGCCTCGGTACGCAGCGTGATCTCCATGGCGCGCACCCCGCCCCGGGCCAGGGCCCTCGCCAGTGGCACGGCGTCCGCCACGCTGTCGATGACGACCACCGGCATGACCGGGCCGATGCTGAGGATGTCACGGCCCGTGCTGAGGACCTGGGGTTCGGCGGTCATGCTCGTCCTTTTCCGTCGGGGCTGGGGGTCATTGCTCGGGGTCCCAGCTCAGCCAGCGGGCCGGATTGGCGACCAGTACCGAGCCGAGCACGGCGTCCCCGACGGCCTGCCGCACGCGGGGGACGAACCGCTCGAAGAGATAGGCGAGACCCGGCATGCCTCCGTAGGCCACGTACCGGGTCCGGCGTGCGACGTCTCCACCCAGCAGCACCCGGTCGCCCGCGCCGCCCTCGACCACCGCCGCCAGGCAGTCGATGAGGACGGAGTCCGGCCACCGCTGGTGCCGCGCCGCGCCGTCGTAGCCCAGGTAGGCCCCGCGGGCGGCCAGCTCCCGGTGCAGCACGGGGTCGGGGTTGCGGTCGACGTGGGCCAATGCCACCTGGTCCTCGGGGCAGCCTTCGGCCGCCAGCAGGTCCAGCACCTCGTGCCCGGCGCTTCCGTGCTCCAGGTGCACCATGACCGGCGCTCCGGTGCCGGCGGCGAGTTGGCCGACGGCGGTCAGCACCCGTCGTTCGAAGGCGGTGAGCGACCAGTAGCCCGCGCCTGCCTTGACGGCCCCGGCCCGGACCGTGGTGCCGTCCATGCCGCTGAAGAGATCGTGGTGGAAGCGGTTCATGAGGGCATCGACGGGTTCGTCGAGCAACGGGTCGCCGACGGCGTAGTGGGCTTCCCGGTGGGCGCCGGTGACGTGGACGATGCGCAGCCCCGTCCGCGCGGACACCCGTGCGACCGCGTCCGGCCGTCGGCCCAGTCCGGTCGGCGTGGCCTCCACCATCGCCGCCGCGCCGGCCGCGCGCAGGTGCTCGGCCTCCCGGCCGCTCGCCGATTCGTCGTCCAGTTCGTCGCCCCTGAGCAGCGGGGAGATCTGGAAAAGGTGTTCGTGATAATCCGTTGCGCCGAGCTCCCCGGGCTCGATGTCCCCCAGGACGGTGCGCACCCGAAGGCTCACCGGACGCCCTCCGCAGCCTCCGCCAGGCGCGCGACGAGAGCGGGCTCCATCGGGATCTCGAACACGTCGGCGATGACCTGGGACCAGCCGTGGATGAAGTAGCGCCACCCGTCCACGACGGTCAGGCGCCGCTCCTCCTGCTGGCTGCGTGCCTGTGCCAGGAACTCCAGCGGACCCCGGTAGTTCAGCTCCCAGACGACGGACTCGCGGGGGAACCGGGCGGACGAGGGCAGCGGCGAGCCCGGACGGTCCTTGCCGAGTCCGGTGGCGTTCACGACCAGGCTCCCCGCCGGGAGCGCGGCCAGCTCTGCGGGGACGTCGGCCTCGGCCGCGGTCAGAGTCCGCAGCTCGACGTGCGGGGCGTGGGTGTGGAGCACCTCGCGCAGGTGCGCGAGCCGGTTGCTCTCGACGTCGACGAATGTCATGCGGGCGGGAGCGTCCTTGCGCTGGCCGAGATACCACCCGATGGCAGTGCCGGCACCGCCCGCGCCCAGGCACAGCACCTGCGCCCCCTGGGCGAAGTGGTCGTCGTCCAGGACCTCCTCCAGCGCGAGGCCCGCCGTCAGCGGGTCTTTCGCGGCGCCGAAGGTCTGCCCTGCGCGCACGGCGATCGAGGAGATCTCACCGACGCTGGCGGCGAAGTCATCCAAGTGGTGGAACATGTCGTGGGCAGCATCGAAGACCGCGATCTTGTGCGTGGTCACCAGGGCACCCGCGCACGCCGGGTCCTCCTGGATCTCCGCGACCGCCCCGCGGTACGCCTCGCGGGGCGCGCCGATCGGGAGGTCGAGCCCGACGAGCTCGGCGTCCAGGCCGAGGATGTCCGACCACAGCGGGAACACCTGCATGATCGACGACGATGCGGTGCTCACGCCGACGAAGCGCATGCGGCGGGTGTTCGGGCTCACGTACGGGCTCCCGGGGGCGGCGTCACGGGGTGGGCCGGCTCCCGGCCCGCGAGAACGGCGAGGACGTCGGCAACGGCGAGGGCGCCCATGGTGTCGACGGCCTCGCGGGTCTGCGCACCGAGGTGCGGGGTGACGACGACGTGATCGGCGAGGTCGTCGGCAAGCAACGGTGAGACGTGGTCGGCTCCGGCTTCGGCGGCGAGCGTGTCGGCCGCGAAACCCGCCAGCCGGCCGTCCCGGACCGCACGGGCGACGGCGTCCTCGTCGACGAGGTCGGCCCGGGCGGTGTTGACCAGCACCTGGCCGGCGGGGGAGCGGGACAACCACGAGTCGTCGACGACGGTCCGACCGCCGGGCGCGTGCAATGAGACGACCTGGGCCGCGGCGCACAGCTGGTCGAGAGGTGCCGGCTTCGCCCCGGTGGCGAGCACGTCGTCGTCGGGGACGTACGGGTCGTGCACCAGCACCTCGCACCCGAGCGCGAGCAGCCGCCGTGCCACGCCGCGGCCGATCCGACCGAAGCCGACGACGCCGGCCACCGAGCCGGCCAACTGGCGCCCGCGCAGCACGCTCCAGTCACCGCGTCGCACGCGCCGGTCCCCGGCCGATACGCCCCGCAGCACCGCGAACAGCAGCGCGATGGCGTGCTCGGCCACTGCCTCGCTGTTGGCCCCCGGCGTGTTCGTCACGACGACACCGGCGCGAGCCGCGGCAGCCAGGTCGACCGCGTCGACACCGGTGCCGTAGCGCGCGACCACGCGGAGGGCCGGGGCCGCCTCGAGGTGCCGGGCGGTCACCGGTGCGGTGCCGGCGATCCACGCGACCGCATCGCGGAGGACGGGACAGATCGCCTCCGGCTGGTGCGTCGTCGAGGCCCGGATCACGGTCAGGCCCGCGGCCTCCAGCCGTGCCACGAGGTCGACGCCGCCACTGGAGAACGACCGTGAGGTGACGACGACCGTGCCGCTCACGGAGCCACCCTGCGCCGGTCGAACCACGGCTCGAGTCGGTCGTAGGCGTCGAGGAAGACCTCGTGCTGCCGGCGGCTGAGCTCGCCGCGGGCGGTGTCGGGAAGGAACTCGGCCGTGGTCGTCGACAGGGAGCGGGCGACCCCGAAGTCCGCCACCAGCCCGAGCCCGACCGCCGCCGTGACGGCGGCCCCCAGGCTGTTGGCCTCGGCCACGATCGAGCGTCGTCGGACCGGAACCTGCCAGACGTCGGCAAGCACCTGCATCCACACGTCGCTCGTGGCGCCGCCGCCGATCACGTCGAGGCTCTCCACGGGGATGCCGTTCTCCGTGAAGGCGCTGATGCAGGTGCGCAGGTTGAACGCCACCCCTTCGAGCACAGCGCGCACGAGGTGCCCCGCGGCGTGGTGACGCTGGAGGCCGGCGAACGTCCCGGCCGCTGCGGCATTCCAGTGCGGGGACCGTTCGCCGAGGAGGTAGGGCAGGAAGAACAGCCCTTCGTCGGCTGCCGGGACCTTGGCCGCCTCCAGCAGCAACTGGTCGTGGCCGGCGCCTGTCGCGCCGAGGATGCCCATCACCCAGCTCAGGCTCGCGCCGCCGGCCTGCATCGTGGCCGTGGGCACGAAGTAGCCCGGAACGACGTGATTGAAGGTCATCGAGCGCATCGCCGGGTCGTGCAGCGGTCGCGTGGAGGACGCCGAGATCCATGAGGAGGAGCCGAGACACACGTAGGCCCCGTCGTCCGGCGTGATCACGCCGGCCCCGACGGCGGCCATCGGGCCGTCACCGCCGCCCAGGACGACGGGTGTGCCGGGCTGCAGCCCGGTGTGGGCGGCCGCAGCGGCCGTGAGCCCCCCGACGACCGTCGTGGACTCGACGACCGGGGGGAGGACTCCGGGGTCGATGGCCGCGGCGTCGAGCAGCAGCGGGGACCAGTCGCCGGCCACCTGGTCATAGGCGTCCGTCCCGGACGCGTCGGAGTGGTCCGTGACCAGGATCCCGGTCAGCCGGAGGACCACGTAGTCCTTGGCCACGCACACGTGCCGGGTGCGAGCCCACCGATCCGGCTCGTTGTCGCGGACCCACATCATCTTTGCCAGCGTGTAGGTCGGGTGGATCCGGTGGCCGAGGCGGCGGTAGGCCTCGTCCTGGCTCACCTCGGCGAGCAGCCGGTCGGCCTGCGCCGTGCTGCGGTGGTCGGCCCAGATCATGGCCGGCCGGACCGGCTGATGGTCCGCGCCGAGGAAGACGGCCCCCATCATCTGGCCCGACAGGCCGACCCCGGTGACCGCGGAGCCCGGCACGCCGGCGAGCTCCAGCAGCCGGCGGGTGGCTGTTCCGACGGCCTCCCACCAGTGCACGGGGTCCTGTTCCGCGACGCCACCCGCCGCGAAACTCGTCGGGTAGTCGACCGTGAGGGTGGCCAGAGTGGCGCCGCCCTCGTCGTGGAGGGAGGCCTTGTTGCCGGTGGTGCCGAGGTCATGCGCGACGATCATCCAAGCCATTCCTCGTGCCGGTCGGTGCAGCCTGTCCGAAGGGCCGACTCTGACAGTTGACATGACAGGTTGTCAAAGACTTGTCATGACAGGTGTGGAGCCCTACGGTGAGGCCCGGCTCACACCTTGGAGGAGGCTGAATGACCGCGACGGTGCCCGATCCGGGCCTGCTGGCCCTCGGCGCGGACGGCGCCATGAGGGGTGCCACGTCCAGCTACGAGAAGCGGCTGGGGGACATGGCGGGCGTCTACCGCGACGACGACGCCTATCGCGCCGTGCTCGCCGAGAACGGGCCTGACTTCCTGGTCTACCGGGTGGAGGAGCACCGCAACGTCGACGGCGAGGGCGCGCTCATCATCGGCACGAGCACCCTTCAGCCGGGACGCTACGGCGACGAGTTCGCGATGACCCGCGGGCACCTGCACGCCAAGGCCGACCGCGCGGAGCTCTACTACTGCCTCAGCGGGATCGGGGTGATGCTCCTCGAGACCCTCGACGGCCGGAGCGAGGCCCTGCCGCTGCAGCCGGGTGAGGCGGTACACGTCCCCGGGCACTGGGTGCACCGCAGCGTCAACGTCGGCGACGAGCCGTTCGTGACGATGTTCTGCTACGGAGCCGACGCCGGGCAGGACTATGCACTCATCGAGCGCGCGGGGGGCATGTCGGCACTGGTCGTCCCGGACGGTGTCGACGGCTGGTCCACGCGCCCGAATCCCGACCACGTCGGCTATCCCGGCCGCTGACCGCAGTGGCTGCCGGCCACCGCTCATCCCTCGTCCGCCCCCTCTGATCGGAGACGACCCGTGCTCAAGAACATCGACCCGCTGCTGACGGGGCCACTGCTGTCTCTCCTCGACCGGATGGGACACGGCGATTTGTTGGGCCTCGTGGACCGCAACTTCCCTGCGCATCGCTATGGTGCGCCTGTAATCGATTTCAGAGGGGTCGACACGGGGGGCGCGGCCGCGGCTCTTCTCACCGTCTTCCCCCTGGACGGCTTCGTGGACGAGGCGGTGCACCGCATGGAGATCGACGGCGCTCCCGACGAGATCACCGCTGCGACCGAACGCCTGCAGAAGGCGGCGGACGCGGCGGAGCGGCGCCCGGTCCGGATCGCCTCCGTGGAGCGGTTCGCGTTCTACGAGTCGGCCAAGCCGGTGAGCGTCTTCGTGCAGACGGGGGAGACCGTTCCCTACAGCTGCTACCTGCTCCGCAAGGGCGTCGTGTGACTGGGCGCTACGGAACCGAACCCACAGATCAACCCATCAGGCGGGTGAACGAATGAGTCAGCTCCTCACAGTAGAGGGCATCAGCAAGGGGTTCCCGGGGGTCCAGGCCCTCGACGGCGTCAACTTCGAACTCGATCGTGGTGAGGTGCTCGCCCTCGTGGGCGAGAACGGCGCCGGCAAGTCGACGCTGATGAAGATCCTCTCGGGGATCTACACGATGGACTCGGGCCGGATCGCCATCGACGGCGACGAGGTCGACGTCAACGACCCGAAGGTGGCTCAGAAGCTCGGCATCAGCATCATCCACCAGGAGATGAACCTGATGCCCCACCTCACGGTGGCGCAGAACATCTACATCGGCCGGGAGCCGCGCACCGGCCCGTGGCTCCGTGATGGCGAGCTGAACCGGCGGACCAAGCAGCTCCTCGAGGGGCTGAACATCCACCTCCGCCCCAGCCAGGTCGTGGGGGACCTCACCGTCGCGTCGCAGCAGATGGTGGAAATCGCGAAGGCGCTCTCCTACGACCATACCAAGATCTTGATCATGGACGAGCCGACGTCCGCGATCAGCATTTCCGAGACCCAGGTGCTGTTCGGCCTCATCCGGTCGCTGCGCGACAGGGGGGTCGGCATCGTCTACATCTCGCACCGGATGGAGGAGCTGCGCCAGATCGCGGACCGCGTCACGGTGCTCCGCGACGGTCAGTACGTCGGCACGCGCCGGATGGACGAGGTCAGCGACGACGAGATCATCTCCATGATGGTCGGTCGTGAGATCTCCGCGGGCTACAGCAGCCGCCAGGACGTCCCCGCGCACACCGGCGAGCTGGCGCTCTCCGTGCGGAGCCTGTCGACCAAGAAGCTCCTCCGCGACGTGTCCTTCGACCTCCACAAGGGCGAGATCCTCGGGTTCGCCGGGCTCATGGGGGCCGGCCGCACCGAGACCGCCCGCGCGCTCATCGGCGCCGACCCGGTGAGCGGGGGAACGGTCGCCGTCAACGGCAAGGAGGTCCGGATCTCCGGCCCCGAGGTCGCCGTCCGACTCGGGATCGGCTACCTGCCGGAGGACCGCAAGCGGCACGGCCTGATGCTCGAGCAGGACGTCGCGTTCAACGTGGCCATGGCGTCGCTGTCGTCGAACAAGGCCCCGCTCGGGTTCCTCCGCGAGGGCCGCGCCCGCAAGGTGACGGATCGCTTCATCAAGGCGCTGCGCATCAAGACGCCGTCCAGCCGGAC
The DNA here is from genome assembly GCA_025965695.1 of Blastococcus sp. GTDB lineage: Bacteria > Actinomycetota > Actinomycetes > Mycobacteriales > Geodermatophilaceae > Blastococcus_B. The sequence continues at coordinate 13,613 of JAOPWM010000069.1, read as the reverse complement.
GATGGTGAAGACGCTCTCCGGCGGAAACCAGCAGAAGGTCGTCATCGCCAAGTGGCTGGCGAGGGACTGCGACGTGCTCATCTTCGACGAGCCGACGCGCGGCATCGACGTCGGTGCCAAGGAAGAGATCTACAAGCTCCTCAACGACCTGGCCGACGAGGGCAAGGCGATCATCATGATCTCCTCCGAGCTGCCCGAGGTCCTCCGGCTCTCGCACCGGATCGTCGTCATGTCGCAGGGCCGCGTCACCGGCACGCTCACGCCGGACAAGGCCGATCAGGAATCGATCATGAAACTCGCCACCCAGAACATCGAGGATGTTGCGGCATGACCACTCAACGCGCAGAAGACCTGGCCGACGCAGGCACGCAGTCGGCACCGGGGGAGAGCGTCGCTGCCGAGGCCGCGCGCTCCGGCCGGTTCGCCGCGCTGGGGCAGGGCCTCCAGCAGGTGCTCGCCTTCGGGACGCTCATCGCGCTGATCATCGTCTTCACGATCGCCAGCCCGAAGTTCCTGACGATCACGAACCTCAGCTCGATCCTGCTGTCGACCGCCGTCATCGGCATTCTGGCGGTGGGCACCACGTTCGTGATCATCACCGGCGGCATCGACCTCTCGCTCGGTACCGCCATGACGCTGTGTTCGGTGGTGACCGGGCTCCTGCTGACCGACGCGGGTCTGCCGCTGCCCCTGGGTGTCCTGGGCGGGATCGCCATGGGGGCGTTGATCGGCCTCATCAACGGCTTCAACGTGGCGGTGCTGGGGCTTCCGCCGTTCATCGCCACGCTGTCGATGATGCTGGTGGCGCAGGGGCTGGCGCTGGTGCTGTCCGGCGTCAAGCCGATCTACTTCACGACGGTGGACGGGTTCTCCAAGATCGCGCTCGGGGAGATCATCCCGAAGGTTCCCAACGCGGTGCTCGTCCTCTTCGGCCTGGCCATCCTGGCCGGCATCATCCTGCGCAAGACGATCCTCGGCCGGATGACCTACGCGATCGGCAGCAACGAGGAGGCGACCCGCCTCTCCGGCATCAACACGCGTCGCTGGGTCCTGGCGATCTACACGCTGGCCGGTGTGGCCACCGGTGTCGCCGGCGTCGTCCTCGCTGCGCGGCTGAACTCGGCGCAGCCGCAGCTCGGCGTGGGTTACGAACTGCAGGCCATCGCCGCGGTGATCATCGGAGGAACGTCGCTGCTCGGGGGGCGGGGATCCATCCTCGGCACCGTCATCGGCGCCCTGATCATGAGTGTCCTCATCAACGGGCTGCGGATCCTCGCGATCCAGACCGAGTGGCAGACCGTGGTGGTCGGCCTCGTGGTCCTGGTCGCGGTCTTCGCCGACAACCTGCGCAAGCGGCGGGCCGAGGGCGGTGGCCATAGGTAGGGGCTCCGTCTGCGCGTGACCGCGACCCGCGCCTCAGCGACACACAACGAACGGTGGATCGGCCGGCCTCAGCTGACAGAGCTGTCGGCGCCGAGTCAGTCGAAGGAGTAAATCTGCAGTGAAGAGCTACATGAAGGCCACGGTGGCGGTCCTGGCTGCCGCCGTCATGACCCTGAGCGCCTGTGGCCGGGGCAACGACGCCGCGTCCAGTGGCGACGGCGGTAAGAGCAACCTGGACATCGCGCTGGTGTCCAAGGGCTTCCAGCACCAGTTCTGGCAGGCGGTCAAGGCCGGTGCCGAGGAGAAGGCCAAGGAACTCGGCGTCACCATGACCTTCGACGGTCCTGCGTCCGAGACCGAGGTCGACAGCCAGCTGCAGATGCTGCAGGCCGCCATCGAGCGCAAGCCGGACGCCATCGGCTACGCGGCGCTCGACCCGGAGGCCTGCGTGCCCCTGCTCGACCAGGCCAAGCAGGGCGACATCCCCGTTGTCGAGTTCGACGCCGGGTGCAACTCCAAGGTGCCGGTGACGATCTGCAAGACGGACAGCAAGACCGCCGGGGCGCTCGCCGCCGAGCACATGGCCCAGCTGATCAACAAGAAGGGCAAGGTCGCCATCGTCGGCCACAGCCAGATCAACAGCACCGGCGTCGAGCGGCGCGACGGCTTCATCGAGAAGATGAAGAAGGACTACCCGGACATCCAGATCGTCGACATCCAGTACGGCGACGGTGACCACCTCAAGTCGGCCGACATCGCCAAGGCGCAGCTCGCGGCCCACCCGGACCTCGCCGGTCTCTACGGCACGAACGAGGGCTCGGCGATCGGCATCGTCAACGCGGTGAACGAGCTCGGCCTGCAGCCCGGCAAGCTCACCGTCGTCGGCTTCGACTCCGGTCAGGCCCAGATCGACGCCATCAAGAGCGGCGTCATGGCCGGGGCGATCACGCAGGACCCCATGGGCATCGGTCGGTGCACCATCGATTCCGCGGTGAAGGCCGTCAAGGGCGAGAGCATGGACGACGTCCAGGACACCGGCTCGTTCTGGTACGACAAGAGCAACGTCGACTCGTCCGACATCAAGCCGAAGCTCTACCAGTGAGCCCCTTGCGGCTCTGAGTACCGCAGCGGCGCCCGTGCCCGGCACGGGCGCCGCTGTTCGCTCAGGTCAGCGGAGGCTGGGCCCCCGGATGCTCGACGCACCGTGCCGCGGCCTCCGACGCAGCCCGCATGGCGGCGTGGGCAGGCTCGCCCAGGCTCAGCGCGGCCGCCAGCGTGCCGCAGTAGGCGTCGCCGGCACCGGTCGTGTCCACCGCCGTCGTCGGCACGGCGGGCACGTGGAGCTCACCCCACCGGGAGCCCCGGGTGCCCAGGGTCTGCAGCACGGAGGGCGCGGAGATGCCCGCCCGTTCCAGGAGCTCCCCCTCGTGCTCGTTCACCACGATCGGGTCGCACTTGGCGAGCACGGACTCGGCCAGGGGCGCGAACGGCGCGAGGTTGAGGATGACGCGGGCACCCCGCTCCGCGGCGAGGTCGACGGCCGCCGTCACGACGTCGTGCCTGAGCTCCAGCGGCATGAGGAGGACGTCGCCGGGACCCAGATCGTCCAGCTTGTCGAGGTCCGCGTGGTCCATGTGATGGTTGGAGCCCGGCGCGACGACGATCATGTTCTCGCCGTCGCTGTCGTTGTAGATGATGGCGGTCCCGGTGGGGGCCCCGGACACGATCTCCATCCGCGAGGTGTCCACGCCGAAGGCCGCCAGACGTTCGACGTACTGGTGCCCTTGGGGGTCGTCGCCGACCTTGCCGACGAAGACGGACTCCGCGCCCGCCCGGACCGCGGCGACGGCCTGGTTGGCACCCTTGCCGCCGAACCGGTACTCGATGTCCCCGGACATCACCGTCTCCCCGGTGTGGGGATGACGTTCCATGTGCAGGTGCAGGTCCTGACTCAGCGAGCCGAAGACGATCACTCTGCCCATGGTGGGTGTCCTTTCGTTCGGAGCGCCCGTCGAGAAGCCCGACGGCAGGCGCGGTCACCAGCAGGTTAGGCGACGGCGTCGCCGATCGTGGTCCGCGTCCTGGTTCCCGTCCCCCGGGGGAGCAGGGCAGCAGGAGCCGGGCAGCCGGCGCACGTAGGTGGTCACCCCGCGACCCGCGGGGTGAACCCTGTTCATCGAGAGGAGCACAGGTGGAACCCGTCCGTTGGGGCGTTCTCGGAGCCGCTCGCATCGCACGCGAGCAGGTCATCCCCGCTATCCGTCGGTCGGCATGCGGCGAGGTCCTCGCCGTCAGCAGCGCGAGCGGGCGGGCCGGCTCGTATGCCGGCGAACTGGGCATTCCCCGGGCGTACGACGCGCACGAGGACCTCCTGGCGGACCCTGACGTCGACGCGGTGTACCTCGCTCTGCCCAACTCGGTGCACGCGGAGTGGATCGCGCGGGCCGCGCAGGCCGGCAAGCACGTCCTCTGCGAGAAGCCGCTCGTCCTCGGGGCCGGGGAACTGGACGAGGTCGAGGCGGTGGTCACCGCGGCCGGCGTGCTGCTCGCCGAAGCCTTCATGTACCGCCACCATCCCCAACTGGCGACGGTGCGGGACATGCTCCGCGCCGGTGTGGTGGGCGACCTCGTGACGATGCAGGCTCGGCTCCACTTCCCCCTGCCGCGAACCGACGAGCCCGACATCCGCCTGCGGCCGGACCTGGGCGGCGGGGCCCTCCTGGACCTCGGCTGCTACCCGGTCGACCTGTTCGGCGCCCTGGTGGGCCGCGACCCCGACGACGTTGCCGCGGTGGCCCACCGGGAGGCCGAGGGAGGGGTCGACGTCCGCACGGCGGCCGTCCTCCGGTACGGGGACGTCGTGGCGTCCCTCGACTGCAGCTTCGATTCCCCGTTCCTCAACACGGCGACGTTGATCGGCACCGAGGGCACGATCACCCTGACCGACGTCTTCCGCGCCGACCTCACCGGCGGGGTCGGAACCGTGCTCGTCGACGCGGGCGGGACGACGGAACGGATCCAGATCGCGGGGGACCAGTACGTCGAGCAGATCCGCGTGTTCACCAGGTCGCTGGAGCACCGTCGGGATGCCGAGGCGGATGCCGCGCTCACCCGCCGGACCGTCCGCACGGTCGAACGGATCGCGCACGCGGCCGGCCTGGCCTGACGCAGGTCATCACGACCCCCGGGTGCCGGGGGCGACAGCAACGGAGGAGAACACCTGTGGCGTTGTACATCGACTCGGCGGACCGCCCGCTGATCGCGGAGCTGTGGGGCTCCGGCGTGTTCGCCGGGGTCACCACCAATCCCACGATCCTGGACCGGGCCGGCCTGGGGCAGCGGGAGGTGCCGGAGCTCTACGCCTGGCTGACCGACCTGGGTGTGGGCACCGTGTTCCTGCAGGTGCTCGGGCGGACCCGGGACGAGATGCTGCGGGCGGCCGAGGAACTCCGGTCGCTCGGCCCGGTCACGGTCAAGGTCCCGGCTACCGCGGCCGGGCTCTCGGCGGCCGGCGTGCTGGTGGACGAGGGGGCTCAGGTCCTGCTGACCGCCGTCTACCACCCGGTTCAGGCCCTCATGGCCCGTGACCGCGGGATCCAGGGTGTGGCTCCTTACGTGGGACGCATGACCGACGCGGGACGGGACGGCGTGGCGTCGGTCATCGCCATGCAGCAGGCCATCGGGGTCGAGCCGACGCGGATCCTGGCCGCTTCCCTGCGCAGCGGTGACGACATCGCCCGCCTGGCCGCTGCCGGAGTGCCGGACTTCACCCTGGGTGCCCCCCTCGCCCGTGCCGTCCTCGACGATGAGCTGACCTGCCAGGCGGTCGAGGAGTTCGAGAGTGCGGCGGCCCGCCACCCCTGACGGCGGCTCCGGGCGGCCGGCTCCGCCGTCAGCGGGTGGCGAGCACGGTCGCGCTCTCGGCGGGCAGCGTCACCGTCGAGCCGTCGAGGACGGGTAGCTCGCCGGTCGCGAACAGGACGTCGTCCGCGGGACGGTCCAGGTCGATCTCTCGCGGCTGGTCGGCGAGGTTGACCACCACCCGCAACGAACCACGGTGCACGACCATCCAGCGGTCGCCGTCGTCCCAGCTGACCTGGACGCCCGACAGGTCCGGGTCGAGCAGATCGGGGTGCGCGCGGCGCAGCGCCAGCAGCGCTCGGTGCACGGCCAGGATCCGCTCGTGCGGCTCCTGGGAGAGCTCGGACCAGTCCAGCTTCGAGCGGGTGAACGTCTCGGGGTCCTGCGGGTCGGGGACGACGTCGGCGTCCCAGCCGTGCTCGGCGAACTCACCGATCCGGCCCTCGGCGGTGGCGTTGCCCAGCTCCGGCTCGGGGTGGCTGGTGAAGAACTGCCACGGAGTGCTCGCGCCCCACTCCTCGCCCATGAACAGCATCGGCGTGAACGGACTGGTGAGCACGAGCGTGGCGCCGACCGCGAGCAGGCCGGGGGAGAGGGTCGCCGAGATCCGGTCGCCGACGGCCCGGTTGCCGATCTGGTCGTGGTCCTGCAGGTAGCCGAGGAATTTCCAGCCGGGCAGCGTCGCGGTGTCCACCGGCCGCCCGTGGTGCCGGCGCCGGAAACTCGACCACGCGCCGTCGTGGAAGAACGCGCGGGTGAGCACCTTGGCGAGGCCGGCGAGGCCGCCCGCGGCGAAGTCGGCGTAGTAGCCCTGCCCCTCGCCGGTCAGCACCGCGTGCAGCGAGTGGTGGAAGTCGTCGCTCCACTGCGCGGTCAGCCCCATGCCGCCGGCCACCCGCGGGGTGACCATGCGCGGGTCGTTGAGGTCGCTCTCGGCGATCAACGTCAGCGGCCGGCCGACGGCGACCGACAGCTTGTCGACCTCCTGGGCCATCTCTTCCAGCACGTGGGTGGCCCGCTCGTCGACCAGCGCGTGGACGGCGTCGAGGCGCAGCCCGTCGACGTGCATGTCACGCAGCCACATCAGCGCGTTGTCGATGACGTAGCGGCGCACCTCGTCGGAGTCCGGGCCCGACAGGTTGATCGAGTTGCCCCAGGTGTTGGCGCCGCCCTCGGCAAAGATCGGGAAGAACTCCGGCAGGTAGTTCCCCGACGGGCCGAGGTGGTTGTAGACGACGTCCTGGATGACGCCGAGGCCCTGCTGGTGACAGGCGTCGACGAACCGCTGATAGGCCGCCGGGCCGCCGTAGGACTCCTGGACGGCGTACCAGAGCACACCGTCGTAACCCCAGTTGTGCGGCCCGTTGAACGCGTTGACCGGGAGCAGTTCGACGAAGTCGACGCCGAGGCGCACGAGGTGGCCGAGCCGGCCGATCGCGGCGTCCAGGGTGCCCTCGGGGGTGAATGTGCCGATGTGCATCTCGTAGACCACGCCGCCGGCCAGCGGGCGGCCGGTCCACGTGTCGTCGCCCCACTCGTGAGCGGTCGGGTCGAACCGCCGGGAGAGGCCGTGCACGCCCTCGGGCTGGCGCCGCGAGCGCGGGTCCGGGCGGAGTCTTTCCCCGGCCGCCCCGTCGCCGTCGTCCAGCAGGAAGCCGTAGTCGGCCTCGGGTGACGCCTCCACCCGGGCCCGCCACCATCCGCCGTCCTCGCGGGTCATGTCGTGGACGGCGCCGTCGACCTGGATCCGCACCCGCTCGGGCAGGGGTGCCCAGACGGTGAACTCGGCGGGAGCGGACATGCAGGGGCCTCCTGGGTCGGGCGGTAAGGGCCTGGCCCGCGACGGGGCCGCCAGCATCATGCCCGCGGCCCCGTCTCCCAACCGTGCCGGCTGGTGCCCGGCATCACGCAGCGGTCAGATGAACAGATCCTGACCGGGGTAGATCAGGTTCGGGTCGACGATCTTGGCCCGGTTCAGCTCGAACAGTGCCCGCCAGCCACCCTCGAGGTGCTGCCTGACGGCGATCTGGTCCAGCGTGTCCCCGTCCTGGACCGCGTAGGAGCCCGCGGCGGCGGGTGCGGCCGCAGCCGGTGCGGCAGCCTCGGGTGCCGGTGCCGGTGCCGGTGCCGGTGCCGGTGCCGGTGCCGGTGCCGGAGCGGGTACCGGTGCAGGAGCCGTTGCCGAGCCGGCCTGCGGGGCCGAGGCGTTCAGGCTCTTGCCACAGTTCGGCCAGGCACCCGGGCCCTGCGCGTCGAGAGTCCGCTCGCCCACGGCGATCTGCTGGTCCTTGGTGGCGAGGTCGGCCCGCGGGGCGTAGCTGAGACCGCCGAAGGCCGCCCAGGTGCTCTGGGTGAACTGCAGACCGCCGTAGAAGCTGTTCCCGGTGTTGATGCTCCAGTTGCCGCTGGACTCGCACTGGGCGACGGCGTCCCAGTTGTTGGGAGCTGCGGCGCTCGCCGGGCTGGTCAGCATGCCCAGCGATGCCGCTGCCGCTCCGGCGGTGACGGCGGTGTTGCGGGCCAGCTTCGCGCCGGTGCGGGGTGCGGGTGCCCGGTGCCGGCCGATGTAGGACGTGGTCTTACGCATGGTTGTCGTCTCCCGATCCGCCGCCGGCGAGGTGAGCTGTCGGGTTCGGGATGATCGGTTCCCGGCCGCGCGGACGCGGCTTCACCCCATGGCGCTAGGCGCCCTGAAATTGGGTCCCCCACCCCCGTCCTGGAATGCAGTGAGAAACGGACGCCGACGGACGGGGTTGGGCGGATCGGCTCCGGCACGCGAATGGTCCGATCGCGTGCCGTATCAACGTAACGGTTCGGTCACACCGGGTCACAGCGGCCCCAGGCGGCGTGTGGGCCGGTGCGCAAACAGGTGACACGCGCGACGGCCAGTGCATTTCCTGTGCGGGGGCCTGTCGGACCGGGCCACGACAGGCGCGCACCGAGCATTGTGTGATCCGCCACATTGATGACGACGGTGCGCGGTGAAGGAGGCATTCCTCGCCGCCCTCGGCGCTCCTGACCTGTCGGCCCGGCCCACGGTGGTGATCGGAGGCCCCACGCCGGTGCGGGCCATCGTCGTCGGCGTCGTCCGCGCGGGCTACGGCGACGAGAAGCTCGCCTACCGGGTGGACCGGTCGACCGGACCGTGGGACACCGTCGCCTCGGCGACCCGATGATGTTCGGCCCGACCACCCTCGAGCTGTGGGTGCCTCCCGAGCAGGCCGACCAGGTCATGAAGACCGTCCGCCACGACCCTGAGGTTGGCGCTGGACGGCGTCCAGGTCGACGCCTACCGGCAGGACGCCAAGGGGATGGAGGAGGCGCTGCGGCTGGCCGTCCGCGGGGCCGGTGTCCGGCGCAGCTTCGGGGCGACGTCCGGCCGGATCTTCGCGGCGGTGATGCTGGAGAGCGTCTGCGCCACCGCGCTGGCCGGCCTGGCCGCGGTGGGGACGTCGATCGTGCTCGTCCGGAACCTGCCGCTGGACCGGCTGCTCAACAACGGCATCCCACTGGCCCACACCCCGGGATTCCCGGTCTCCTCGGCCGTCGAGGGGCTCGTCGCCGCGACGCTGGTGGGCGCACTGGCCGGCCTGCTTCCCGCGGTCATCGCCTTCCGCGCGAAGGTGATCGAAACGATCCGGTTCTGACCGGCGGGCAGCCGGGGCGCGCTGCCCCGGCTGCCCACCTGCGGTCAGCCCACGGTCACATGGTCAGCGTCTGGCCGACCCAGATCCGGTCGGGGTCAGCGACCCGGTCGCGGTTGTGGGACCACAGCGACTGCCATCCGCCGCCGACCCCTTGGGCGCGGGCGATATCGCCCAGGGTGTCGCCCGGCCGCACGGTGTACGTACCGGCGGAGGACGCCGTGAACACCGCGGGTTCGGCGATCGGTGCCGCGGCCGGTGCAGGGGCCGGTGCCGTGGCGCGTGCAGGGGCCGGTGACGCTGCGGCGGCCGTCGTGCCTGCGCTCAGCCGACGGCCACATGTCGGCCAGGCGCCTGCGCCCTGGCCGGCCAGGACCCGCTCCGCGACGGCGATCTGCTGAGCGGGTGACGCGAGGTCCGCGCGGGAGGCGTAGGCGTTCCCGCCGTAGGCCGACCAGGTCGACGGGCTGAACTGCAGCCCGCCGTAGTAGCCGTTGCCGGTGTTGATGCTCCAGTTCCCGCTGGACTCGCACTGGGCGACTGCGGACCAGTCGTGCTCTGCCGCGGTAGCCGGCGCCGCGAGGGCGCCGATTCCGACGGCGGTAGCGCCGAGGGCGACAGTCCCGGCGCGGAGTGAACGGCGGCCGAGGACGCGCGTCATCGAGAAGTGCTCGGACATGGGTGATCCTCCGATCACCGCCTGCGAGGTGAGCTGTCGGGTTCGGGCGAATCGGTGCCCGGCCGCCCGTGTCGTGGAGAGACGCGCGCGGCTTCACCCCGAGACGCGCGTGCGCGTCGGGAAGTGGGTCCCCCGCCCCCGTCCTGGGTGGGTCGGAGTCAGGCTGCCGGCGGACGGGGTTCGGCGGTCCGGTGCCTCGCGCTCGACCGGGAAGGCCCGGGCGCCCGGACGACGCTAGGTGGCGGTTCGCGACCAGGCCTGCTGAACGGAACGATTTCGGGAGGTTTGCCTCGGCGCGGCGGCGCCACGCCGAGGCGCATCGTCGACGTGCTCCCGGCCGACCGCGCTCAGTCGCGGACGAGCAGGGCGACGGGCAGACGAGCCAGCAGGACGTCGGCCGCGACACCGGCGACATCGGAGACGACCCGCTCGCCGGTGAGCAGGTCGCGCCAGGCGCCGTTGGGCAGCTGCAGGGCCGTGTCCCCCCAGCCGTCGCGCGCCAGGCCGGCCGGTAGTCGCGTCGCGACCGCAACCACCCCGCCGCGGTCGAAGGCGACCACGTGGTCGGCCGCCGAGCCGGTCACCGCGACCGGCTCGTAGCCGGCGAACCACTCGGGGTTGTCCCGCCGGGCCCGCAGCACCCGCGCGACGGCCAGCAGCTTCGCGGCCCCGGACTCGTCGACCTCCGGCACATCACCGCCGTCGAGGGAGGCCAGCAGCTTGCGACGCGACGCGTAGTCGACCGGGCGCCGGTTGTCCGGATCGACGAGGGAGAAGTCCCAGAGTTCGGTGCCCTGGTACACGTCCGGCACCCCCGGCATGGTCAGCTGCAGCAGCTTCTGCGCCAGGGAGTTCGACCAGCCGAGCGGGGTGATCCGGGTGACGAACGCGTCGATCTCTGCGGATGTGGTCGGGTCGTCGTAAGCGGCGTCGACCAGCGCGTGCAGCCGGCCCTCGAACTCCTCGTCGGGGTCGGTCCAGGTCGTCGACGTGCCGGCCTCCCGTCCCGCCTTCTCCACGTAGGCGTGCGCCCGCTCGCGGGAGAGCGGCCACGCGCCGACCAGGTTCTGCCACACGAGATGGGCGAGCGGCCGATCGGCCAGCGGGTGCCGGGCCAGCCAGCCGCGGACCAGCTGCGCCCACTCGGTGGGGATCTCGGCCAGCACGGCCAGCCGCGCGCGGACGTCCTCGCTGCGCTTGGTGTCGTGTGTCGACAGCGTCGTCATCGACTGCGGCTTGCGCTCCGCCCGCCGCTGCTGCGCCTCGTGGAACTCCTCGACCGTGCTGCCGAAGCGCGCGGGGTCACCGCCCACCTCGTTGAGCGCGACGAACCGCGCCCACCGGTAGTAGGCGCTGTCCTCGACGCCCTTGGCCATGACCGGCCCGCTGGTCTGCTCGAAGCGGGTCGCCGCCTCGGTCCCGGCCTGGGCCAGGACCGGGTGCAGTGCGTCCACGGCGTGCGCGAGGTCGGGACGGCGCTCCCGGACGGCGGCCACGGTGGCGTCGAGGTGCTCGCGGCCGTCGGGCAGGTAGCTGCGGTACACCGGGAACGTGGCCAGCAGCTCGGCCAGCGCCTCGGTCTGCTGCTCGGCGTCGACCCCCGGCAGCTCGCCGATCACCCGGACCAGCCGGGCGACCTCCGAGCCGAGCATGCCGTCGGTGACCTCGCGCTTGGAGTCGTGCACGAGCTCCGCGTAGTCCACCTGCTTGCCGGCCAGCTCGGTGTCCAGCGCGGTCAGAGCCGCCTCGCCGGCGGGGTCGATCAGCACCTCGTCCACCTCGGCGAGGGCGTCGTAACCGGTCGTCCCGGCCGTGGCCCACGAGTCGGGGAGGTCCTCACCGGGCTCGAGGATCTTCTCCACGACCGTCCATCGGCCACCGGACGCCTCGGCCAGCCGGTCGAGATAGCCCTGGGGGTCGGCGAGGCCGTCGGGGTGGTCGATCCGCAGCCCGTCCACGGACCCGTCGCGAACCAGCTCCAGCACCAGCGCGTGCGTCGCGTCGAAGATCGCCGGGTCCTCGACGCGCAGGCCGGCAAGGGTGTTGATCGCGAAGAAACGGCGGTAGTTCAGGTCGCTGTCCGCGCGGCGCCAGTCGACGAGCTCGTAGTGCTGGCGGCCATGTACCTCCTGCGGGGTACCGCCTTCGGTGCCGGCCGCGATGGGGAAGCGGTTGTCGTAGTACCGCAGCTCCCCGTCGACGACCTCCAGCTTCTCGACGTCGTCCGCCGACCCCAGGACGGGGATGCGGACCTTCCCGCCACCGAACGCCCAGTCGATGTCGAAAGCGCCGGCGTGGGCGCTGTCCTGCCCGTGCTGGAGCACGTCCCACCACCAGGGGGCTGCCGCCGGGTCGGCGACGCCCATGTGGTTGGGCACCAGATCCAGTACGAGGCCCAGTCCGTGCTCGTGCAGGGCGGCGACGAACCGGTCGAAGCCGGCCCGGCCACCGCGGGCCTCGTCGATGTGCGCGTGGTCGACGGTGTCGTAGCCGTGGTTACTGCCCTCCGCGGAACGCAGCAGCGGCGACGAGTAGGCGTGCGTCACCCCGAGGTCGGCCAGGTAGCCGGCCACCTCGGCGGCGTCATCCAGCCGGAACCCGGCATGCACCTGCAGCCGGTAGGTCGCCGTCGGCACCCCACGGCGACGGTCGCCGCCGAGGACCACGATCGGCTCGGTCACAGTGCCCGTCCGGTCAGGACGACGATCGAGCGGCCCTGCACGGTCACCGCCTCACCCGGCTTGCGCTCGATCGGCTCGACCTCGCCCATCTCGGCGGTGTCCAGGACCGTCGTCCACGACTCGGCGTAGTCGTCGCCGGGCAGACAGAACTCGATCGGCTCGTGGGAGGCGTTGTACGCCAGGTAGAAGTGGTCGTCCCTGACGTACTCGCCGCGCTCGTCCGTCTCCCGGATGCCGAGCCCGTTGAGGTAGACCGCCAGCGACTTGGCGTAGGCGGCGTCCCAGTCCTCGTCGGTCATCTGTTCGCCGTCCGGCGTGAGCCAGTCGATGTCCGCCACCGGCTCGCTCTGACCGCGGCGGACCGGCCTGCCGTGGAAGAACCGGCGCCGGCGGAACGTCGGGTGGTCGGCGCGCAGCTTGGTGACCTTCTTGGTGAACTCGAGCAGGCCCTCGTCGACGTTCTCCCAGTCGATCCAGGTGAGCTCGGAGTCCTGGCAGTAGCCGTTGTTGTTGCCGCCCTGGCTGCGGCCCAGCTCGTCGCCGTGCAGCAGCATCGGCACGCCCTGGGAGAGCATCAGGGTGGCGATGAAGTTGCGCCGCTGCCGGGCCCGCAGCTCGAGCACCTCGACGTCGTCGGTGTCGCCCTCGACGCCGCAGTTCCAGCTGCGGTTGTGGCTCTCGCCGTCGTTGTTGTCCTCGCCGTTGGCCTCGTTGTGCTTGTCGTTGTAGGACACGAGGTCGCGCAGCGTGAACCCGTCGTGGGCGGTGACGAAGTTGATGCTGGCGAAGGGGCGACGGCCGGAGTTCTCGTAGAAGTCCGAGGAGCCCGACAGCCGCGAGGCGAACTCGCCCAGGTTGGGCTCGCCGCGCCAGAAGTCGCGGATGACGTCGCGGAAGGCGCCGTTCCACTCGGTCCACTGCGGCGGGAAGTTGCCGACCTGGTAGCCCCCCGGGCCGACGTCCCAGGGCTCGGCGATCAGCTTGACCTGGCTGACCACCGGGTCCTGCTGCACGAGCTCGAAGAAGGTGGCGAGCCGGTCGACGTCGTAGAACTCGCGGGCCAGCGCGGCGGCGAGGTCGAAGCGGAACCCGTCCACGTGCATCTCGGTCACCCAGTAGCGCAGCGAGTCCATGATCAGCTGCAGCGAGTGGGGGTGCCGGACGTTGAGGCTGTTGCCGGTGCCGGTGTAGTCCATGTAGTACTGCTGGTCGTCCTCGACGAGCCGGTAGTACGCCGGGTTGTCGATGCCCTTGAAGCTCAGCGTCGGACCGAGGTGGTTGCCCTCGGCGGTGTGGTTGTAGACCACGTCGAGGATGACCTCGATGCCGGCCGCGTGCATCGCCTTGACCATCGCCTTGAACTCC
>JAOPWM010000013.1 GCA_025965695.1 Blastococcus sp. | reverse complement strand
AGCGCGAGGGCATGGAGCACCGCGGCATCTACCTCCAGTTCCCCGGCACCCGGCACAAGCTGGACTTCCCGGAGCTGTGCGGGCGCACCGTGTGGGTCTACGGGCAGACCGAGGTCACCAAGGACCTGATCAAGGCACAGCTGGACGGCGGCCCGCCGCTGCTGTTCGAGGTCTCTGACGTCACTCCCGAGGACGTCGACACCGACTCGCCCCGCATCACGTTCGCCGACGCCGACGGCAACCGGCAGGTGCTCGAGTGCGACGTCATCGTCGGCACCGACGGCTTCCACGGTCCGTCGCGGGCGGTCGTGCAGCAGGGCACCACCGGTCGGACCTGGGAGCGCACCTATCCCTACGCGTGGCTCGGCATCCTGGCCGACGCCGCACCGGCGACCGACGAACTGATCTACGCCTGGCACCCCGAGGGCTTCGCGCTCTACTCGATGCGCTCTCCGAAGGTCTCCCGGCTGTACCTCCAGGTGGACCCCGCCGAGAAGATCGACGACTGGTCCGACGACCGCATCTGGGACAACCTCGCGAAGCGCTTCGCCCTCGACGGCTGGGAGATCAACACCGGGGCGATCACCGAGAAGTCGGTGCTGCCGATGCGCTCGTTCGTCAGCGCCCCCATGCGTCACGGCCGGCTGTTCCTCGCCGGGGACGCCGCACACATCGTGCCGCCGACCGGCGCCAAGGGCCTCAACCTCGCCGTCGCCGACGTGACCCTCCTGGCCACGGCGCTCGCCCGGCTGATCCGCGAGAAGCAGAGCGACCTGGCGGACAGCTACTCCGACCGCGCGCTCGCGCGCGTCTGGCGGTGCACGCACTTCTCCTGGTACATGACCTCGATGCTGCACCGCTCCGGGAGCGACTTCGACGCCGAACTTCAGCTCTCCCAGCTGCGCCGCGTGTGCTCCTCCGAGGCGGCCGCCCGTGAACTGGCCGAGAACTACACCGGCCTGCCGATCGACGGCTGAGCAGCCCCTCGACGACAGCCGGGTCTGTCACCCTGACCCCATGTCCCGGAGCGCCCGCGGGCACACGGTGCTCGCCTCGACCGACGGGGCGGCGTTCGCGTCGCTGCGGCACGCGGCCATGCCCCGAGCGGAGCGCTACGCGATGGGGCGGGAGCTCCGGCGGGGGGTCCCGCGCCCGACGCTGGCCGCATGGGAGGAGGACGGCCGCGGCGCCGACCCCGTCCAGCAGGTGATCGCCGACAACGAGGGCCGGGTGGACCGCCTGATCCCGGTGCGGATCGGGCGGATGGTCGCGAGCCCGTTCGCCTTCCTCCGCGGAGCCGCCGCGATCATGGCCGCAGACTTCTCCCCGCTGCCGGCCACCGGCATCACGCCCGTGATCTGCGGTGACGCGCACCTCGGGAACTTCGGGTTCTACGCCTCTCCGGAGCGCGATCTCGTCTTCGACCTGAACGATTTCGACGAGGCCCACCCCGGCGCCTGGGAGTGGGACCTGCGCCGGTTGGTCACGAGCGTCCATGTCGCGGGTCGGCAGAACGGGTCGTCCGAGGACGAGTGCGGGGAAGCGGTCCGTCGCTGCGTGCGCTCCTACCGGGAGCACCTGTCACACCTGGCCGCGCAGCCGCTGCTCGCCCGCGCCTACGACCGGCTGAACCTCGACCGGCTGCACCGCACCGCCGTCGGCGCCGCCGGCCGGCGGGCGATCGAGAACGCCGCCGCGCGTGCCCGAAGGCGTACCAGCGATCGCGCTCTCCCCCGGTTCACCGAACAGCACGACGGCGGCCTGCGCCTCGTGGACCAACCGCCGCTCATCACCCGGCCCGACCCGGAGCAGTACGAACGCATCGCGGTCGCACTCGACGACTACCTGAGGACGCTGCGGACGGAGTGGGCAGCCGTCGTCGGCGGCTACCGGCTGGTCGACGTCGCGCACAAGGTCGTCGGTGTCGGCTCCGTCGGGCTCCGCGCCTACATCGCGCTCTGCGAGGGCTCCAGCCCGGACGACGTGCTCTTCCTGCAGCTCAAGCAGGCCCGGCGGTCCGTGGTCGCGCAGTACGTGCACGGCGACTCGGCGTGGCACGACCACCAGGGGCAGCGCGTCGTGCAGTACCAGCACGCGCTGCAGACCGTGAGCGACCCGCTGCTCGGCTGGACCACCGTCGGCGGGCGCCAGTACTACGTGCGCCAGTTCCGCGACATGAAGGGTGCCGTCGTCGTCGACGGCATCGACGCAGCAGCGCTGGCCGACTACGCCGGCGTCTGCGGGCTGCTGCTGGCGAAAGGGCACGCCCGGACCAGCGGCGCGTCGATGATCACCGGTTACCTCGGCAGGAGCGACAAGGCCGACCGCGCGTTCTGCCTGTTCGCGCGGCGGTACGCGGACCAGACCGAACGCGACCACGCCGCGCTGCAGGCCGCCGTCGACCGCGGACTGCTCCCCGCCGAGCGTGGCGTCTGACGCGTCAGGTCGCGAGCCGACGGAGGAAGTCGAGCACCCCTTCCGGGCCCTCCAGCACCAGGTCCGCGGCGGCGAGGAGCTCGGGGGGGGCTTCCTGCGACCGCACGGCCACCCGCAGCCCGTCATGTCCTTCGGCCGCGAGCTCGGCGACCGCGGCGAACGCCGGCAGGTCCCCGAGGTCGTCACCGACCACGACGACGGCCCGCGCCCCGGATTCGGCGACGACCCGGCGCACCCCGTCCCCCTTGTCACCGCGGACCGCCGGTCGGAGCTCCCAGACCATCTTCCCCGGGATGATCTCCAGCCCGTACTGCTCGGCGATCTCCCGGGCGGTCCGGTCGACCGCGTCGGTCCACCGGTCCCGATCGGGGACACGGCGCGTGTGGACGCCGACCGCGTACACCTTGTCCTCCAGCCAGGCCCCGCTCTCCCGCACGGCCGGGGATTCCCGCAGCGCCGCCGCAGCCGCGTCGACCGCCGATCGCGCCGCCTCCAGCCGCGGGTCCACCCGGACCTGGCCCTCGTACATCTCCTGCAGCCCGTAGAGCCCGAGGTAGCGCACGCCGGGGGCCGCGACATGCTCCGCCAGATATGGAGCGGGCCGCCCCGAGATGAGGGCGACGGCGGCGAACCGGCGGGCCAGCGGCTCGAGCAGCTCCACGATCCCCTGCAACGGCCGCGCCGCCTGCGGATCGTCCACCACGGGGCTGAGCGTGCCGTCGAAGTCCAGACACAGGGCGACCTCCTCCGCCCGTGCGATCAGCCCCCGCGCCGCCTGCTCGACCGTCGCGGTGCCGGCGGTCACGGAGCGCGCTCCAGCAGCAGTTCCCGCTCCTGCCCGGGCGCCAACTCGACCGCTTGGCCGTGCACGAGAAGGTTGATGGTGCCGGCACCGCCCGGTCGCACACCCAGCCGGATACGGTCCTCGCCCAGATCGACGTCCACGCGCTGGCCGCGGTAGTGGACGCTGAACCGCAGCTGCTTCACCTCCGGCGGCAGCGCCGGCTCGAAGCGGAGCGCCGGCCCGAGGGCGCGCATGCCGGTGAGGCACCGCAGCACGATGTCGACCGTCCCGGCCATCGCCCCCAGGTGAATGCCTTCGGCCGTGGTTCCGCCCTGGACGTCGGAGATGTCGCTCTCCAGCGCGTGCTGGAGGAAGCGCCACGCCTCCTCGGGCCGGTAGCGTGCCAGCACCCAGGCACTCACGACGCCACTCAGCGTGGAGCCGTGCGACGTCCGCTCGAGGTGGTAGTCGACGGTGCGGGCGAGCTGGTCCACGGTCACGTCGTAGCCGAGGTTGTGCAGCAGTCCGCGCAGCTCGTCGCGGGAGAGCAGGAACAGCAGCATGAGGACGTCGGCCTGCTTGGCGAGCTTGTAGTTGTTGGCACTGTCGCCCTCGGCCTCCAGGAGCCGGTCCAGCCGCTGGATGTTGCCGTAGCGCTCCCGGTAGCCCTCCCAGTCGAACTCGGGCAGCGCCTCGTAGCCCTCGAACTGGGTCATGATGCCGTCGGCGTGGAAGACGACCTTCATCTTCCTGGTGATGTCGCGCCAGCGGTCCAGCTCGTCGTCCCTGATGCTCAGCTCCTGGACGAGTTCGGCCCGGTAGTGCGGCGGCAGGACGTCCAGCGTCTCCAGCGCCCGCTGCAGCACCCACACCGCCATGACGTTGGTGTAGGTGTTGTTGCGCAGTCCGGGCTCCTCGGAGTCCGGGTACGCCTCGTGGTACTCGTCCGGGCCCACCACGCCGTGGATCTCGTACCGGTCCTCGTCCGCGTTGTACGTGGTGGCGCTGGACCAGAACCGTGCGATCTCGATCAGCAGCTCGGCCCCGGTGAAGCGCAGGAACGACGTGCTCCCGGTCACCATGTAGTGCTGCCACACGTTGTAGGCGATGGCGATGTTGACGTGCCGTTGGTTGTGCGAGTGGTCGGGCAGCCAGCGCCCCGACTTCGGGTTGAGGTGGACCTCCTGGGTCTCCTCCCGGCCGGTGGCCCCGCTCTGCCAGGGGAACATCGCGCCCTCGTACCCCGCGGCACGTGCCGCGGCCCGGGCCACGCCGAGCCGGGCGTGGCGGTACTGGAGGAGCGCCCCTGCCAGGTTCGGCCGTTCGAAGTTGAGGAACGGGAAGATGAACATCTCGTCCCAGAAGACGTGACCCCGATAGGCCTCCCCGTGCCAGCCGCGCGCGGGGACGCCGACGTCCAGGTGCTGCGTGTGCGGTGAGACGGTCTGCAGCAGGTGGAAGATGTGCAGGTGCAGGACCGTCTCGGTCCATTCGTTCGCGCTGTCGAGCTGGATGTCGAAACGGTTCCACAGGGTGCTCCACGCGCCCTCGTGCCGGGCCAGCAACACCGAGAAGTCCTCCGCGGTCGCCGCGACCAGCCGGGCGTCGTCGCGACTCTCGGAGATCCCGCGGTCCTTCGACGTGTGCACCGCGACGATCTTCTCGACGGTCGCGGGACGCCCCTCCTCCAGCTCGAGGCTCAGCTCCTGGGCGATGAACCCGGGCTCCTCGACCAGCCGCCGGTCGACGTCCACCCGCTGTCCGTCCCGCATCACCCTGGTGCGCGCCGCCTCCGCGACGCGGATGTGCGACTGCAGCGTCTCGACCTGCAGGTCGACGGTCTCGGAGTCGACCTGATCCTCACCCAGCACCTGCAGGTGACGGCCGTTCAGGTCGCGGTAGCGCTTGACCCCCGCGTTGACCACGCGGCCGTCGAGCCCGGAGGACACCTCGAGCCGGCCCGTCCAGTTCTCCGCCGTGAAGGTCGTCTCGAGGCCGGCGAGGTGCTCGTCCTTCATGCTGACGAACCGCCGCTGGGTCAGGCTGGTCCGCCGTTCCTCCCCGTCCTGCCAGGTCAGGTGCCGGGTCAGCACCCCGCGCTGCATGTCGAGCTCGAAGCGATGCTCGATGACGTCCGAGCGTCGGGCGTCGAACCATTCCCCGCCCGCGATCCGGAAGCGCAGGGGCAGCCAGTTCGGGACGTTCACCAGGTCCTCGTTCTCGACGATGCGCCCCGCGACCTCGGTCTCGGCCCGGTCGTAGAGCCCGGCGACGTAGGTGCCGGGGTAGTTCACGTCGTCGGCGTTCGCCTCGGTGAGGGCACCGCGGGTCACCACGTACCCGTTGCCCAGCGCGCACAGCGCCTCCCGCAGACCCTGCCGGGCGGGGTCGTAGGAGTCGTAGACCAGCGTCCACACGCTCGGCGGCTGCTGCGTGCGCCGCTTCCTCATCTCGGCCGCGGCCCGGCGTTCCTCCAGAAGCCCCTCGGCCAGAGCCCGGCGGGAGACGTCGTCCAGCGTCGTGACGACGAGGTCCGCACCCGCCGCGATCAGCAGGTCGCGGTCGTCCAGCCGGGCCACGCCGAGCGCGGCCATCCCCGCTGCCTTGGCGGCCTGGATGCCACTGCTGGCGTCCTCGACGACGAAGCACTCGGCCGGGTCCACGCCCAGCTCCTGCGCGGCGGTGAGGAAGATCGTCGGGTCCGGCTTGCCCTTGGGGAAGTCACGGCCGGAGATGTCGGCGTCGAACACCTCGGCGAGCGTCATGCCGGGGTGGATGAAGTCGTAGTCGATCCGCTGCTCGGCGGCGAACAGGTCCAGCCGGATCCGTTCCAGGAAGAGCTTGGCGTTCTTGGACGACGACGCGGCCGCCACGAGGATGCCGTCGGACTTGACGTCCAGGATGAACCGCAGGGCGTCCGGGAACGCCATGAACCGGCCCTCGTCGATGAGCTTGATGACGTGTTCCTGCTTCGCGGCGGCGTACTGGTCGATCCGGGAGTCGATGTCCGGCACCCCGAAGTGCTCCATGGCCGCCCGCGCACCCTCCATGCGCGGCCTGCCCGCCATGACCTCCTGGTACACGGCCGGCGTGAAGCGTTCCGGCGTCCAGCTGGTCCGGTCCCGGATCTCCCGCCACTCGCTGTCCATGAGTGCTGCGAAGGACTCGCGCCAGGCCAGCTCGTGCGGCGAGTCGACCAGCACCCCGTCCACGTCGAAGATGGCGCCACGGAAATGTGCCGTGCGGGTCATCGCTGTCTCCCTCACTCGGTCCGGTGCTGGGGCTCTCCTCGCCGGGGGATCTCGCCTCGATGCCCGCGTGCCGCCCCGGCCGGCCGCGCGGTGAGCTGTGGGGATCAGGTGCCGCGACCGGTGCCCGGCGGCGTGGACGATGGGACGGCGGCACCGGGAGCGGCCGTCGTCGGTGCAGCCGCACGGGTCGGGCCGGACGTCACCGTCGTGGCCGTTCCCTGACCCTGGGCCTGCGCGGCGTCGAGCTCGGCCCGGGTCGGTGGGTCGGCGCCGGGGCGGGAGCAGGTGATCGCCGCGCCCAGGCTGGCCGCGTCCAGGATGCTGACCAGCGTCGACTCGTCGATCGCCGCCAGCTCGTCGCGGTGCACGCCACCGATCAGGTCGGCGCGGTGCAGACCGTCGAGCAGTCCGGAGGTGAAGGAGTCACCGGCCCCCACGGTGTCCACGAGGTCGATCGGCGTCGCCGGCCGGTGCAGCGCCAGGTCCGCCGTGACGGCGAAGACCCCCTGACCACCCCGGGTGACCACGACGAGGGCCGGTCCCCGGCTCAACCAGTCCTGGGCCACGTCCTCGTCCGGACGGCCGCGGTAGAGCCAGTGCAGGTCCTCGTCGCTGACCTTGACGACGTCGGACAGGGCGACGAGGTGCTCGATCTGCGGCTGGGCCTCCTCCGGAGTCCCGAGCAGTGCAGGCCGCACGTTGGGGTCGTAGGAGATGGTCACCCGACCCCGCTGGTGCTCCCGCTCCAGCAGATCCTCGACATTGGCGCGGCCGGGTGGCAGGACGGTGGCCAGGGAGCCGGTGTGGAGGCAGCGGGTCTCGATCGGGAGAGGCTCGAGGTCACCGATGTCCCACTCGAGGCGGAAGTCATAGGTGGCGACGCCCCCGGCGACGGTGGCCACCGCCAGGCTCGTCCTGGTGCCCGCCGGAGGTCCTCCGTCGACCCGGACGCCGCTGGCGTGCAGATGCGTGGTGATCATGTCGCCGAAGGCGTCCCGTCCCAGACGGGTCATCAGGATGACGGGATCTCCCAGCCGGGCGAGACCGAGGGCGACGTTGGCGGGGCTTCCGCCCGGATGCCCCACCATCGTCCGGCTGCCCCGCTGCCCGACCAGGTCGACGAGCGCTTCCCCGACGACGACGAACATCCGCCTGCTCCATTCGACGACGTGCGATGTGCCGGCGTCCCCGCCGGGTGGGTGATGGCCCCTCCCCCCGCAGCGGTCAGTGCGCGGCGCCCTCGGTCACGAGCGGACCGCTGTCCCGGGCGGTACGGAGGTCGAACAGCGCGTACGCGGCCACGCAGGCCAGGCACACGGCCGGGACGATGAAGGCCGGCGCCGCCCCCAGCACGTCCATGAGCTTGCCGTGGAGCATGGGCAGGAGGGCTCCCCCGAGGATGGCCATGACCAGACCGGCGGCACCGAACTTCGTGTCCTGCCCCAACCCCCGCAGCGAGACGCCGTAGATCGTCGGGAACATGAGGGACAGCGAGAGCGAGATCCCGACGACGGCGATCAGGCCGAGGATGTTCGGCGAGAACACCGCGACGAGGGCGAGGACCACCCCGAGCGCAGCCATGGCGAACAGCAGTTTCGTCGGCCGGATGATCCCGAGCAGGTAGGTCATGACGAAGCGGGAGATGAGGAACACGATGAGGCTCGCCTGCAGGAACCACCCGGATTTCCCGGTGGGCACGTGCACCACGTCCTGGGCGTACTGGATCGTGAACGTCCACGTGCAGACCTGTGCCCCCACGTTGAGGAACTGGGCGGCCACGCCGTAGCGATAGTGACGGTTCTGCCAGAGGCGGCTGAAGGCCCCACTCCCCCGCTGTTCCAGACCGAAGTGCTCGTGCTCGTCCGGTGTGGAGATCGAGCGGAAGGCGATGAGCAGCCAGATCACCAGCAGGGCGCACGCGATGCCCGTGTAGGGCTTGAGCACCAGGGAGAGGTCCTGCTGCTGTGCCTGCGCCAGCTGTCGCGCCGTCATCGACACCTTCGCCGATTCGGGCGTGATCCGGGGCAGGATGAGGACGGCGCCGAGCAGGACACCGATGTTCGCGCCGACCGGGTTGAATGCCTGCGCGAGGTTCAGCCGTTGCGTCGCGGTGATCTCCGGCCCCATCGCGATCACGAACGGGTTGGCCGAGGTCTCCAGGATCGACAGTCCGGCCGCCAGCACGAACAGGGCGATGAGGAAGAACCCGTAGGCGAGCAACATGCTCGCCGGGATGAACAGCAGGCCACCCAGGGTGGCCAGTCCCAGACCGGTGAGCACCCCGGCCTTGTAGCCGTACCGCTTGTTGATCAGTGCCGCCGGGATCGCCAGCGAGAAGTACGCGCCGTAGTAGGCGAACTGCACCAGCGCCGACTGGAAGTTCGACATGGCGAAGATGTGCCGGAAGACGCCCACCAGCACATCGGTGAGGTTGGCCGCCGATCCCCAGGCGGCGAAACAGGTGACCAGGAGGATGAAGGGCACGGTCAGGCCGGGATAGACCAGACCCGGCTTCCGTTCTCCGGCAACGTCCGGCCTCGCCTGGATGACAGTCGCTCGGGCCATGGGAACCACCCCTCGCCGACGCTGGACAGGAGCACGTTGTGGTGTGCGTCACAGTCGCCGCATCGAAGGGTAGCGGCCGCTGGTGCCAGGTTCCAGTGCTCCCGCACCGAACTGCGCACCGCGATCGACCGGTCGGCGACCGTGGCGGTCCCGGGGCGGCGTGCTACTTCTCGGCGAACAGGCGCAGGTCCGATGGCTCGCGCAGCAGGTCCTGCAGGATGCGGTTGCCCTCGGTGTTGTAGGGCTGCTGCATGTGCTCGTCCCAGGCGGCCCGGGAGCGGAACATCTCCAACATGACCCAGGAGTCGGGGTCATCGTGCGGCTGGACGAGGTGCATGAAGACGCACCCGGGCTCGGTGAGGGTGGCCCGGCGCATCGACTGCAGTTGCGCCTCGGCCTCCTGGAGGCGGTCCTTCCGGGGCTTGATCGTGACCACGAGGAAGAGTGGGGCGTCGGGTTCACTCATGCGCGCGTTCCTACACCCGGTTCCACCGCCGCAGTGCGCTTCTCGACCCGTCGGGATCATCCGGGGGGCGGGTGCGGACCGGCGGGGCGCCGGCCCGCGTCCGCAGCTCCACAGCCGTTCTCACCAGGCGCGCCGAGCGGTACGGTGCCGCCGTCGACCTGGCGCGGTCCGACCGGCGGATCGTCAGGTGGGCGAAGCGGCCACCGGCCCCACCGTGCCCGCGGACACCTCGTCGCGAGCCGAGGTGATCTGCGGGAGTCTGCCGTGCCGCTGCGGGTGCACGCACGTCCGACAGCACGGAGGACATCATGCGGAGTTGCCTCATCGTGGCCAACCAGACGCTCGACAGCGGCGGGCTCCTGGAGCTCCTCCGTGAGCGCGTGGCCACCGGTCCCGTCGAGTTCTGGCTCGCCGTGCCGGCCACCCCGGTGAAGGACCTCGCGTCGAACGTCGTGGCGGTGCCCATGCCCGTCATGGGGGGCGTCCTGACCCTGCCCGAGCCACCGTCGGAAGCGCGGAAGCTGGCAGAAGCCAAGCTCGCGGCAGCGCTGAAGAAGCTGGCGGCGGCCGGGATCACCGCGCACGGGGCGGTGCTGGATCCCGATCCCCTCCGGGCGGTGGAGGAGGCCATGGCCGTGCGGGCGTTCGACGAGATCATCGTCTCGACACTGCCGCCGCGCTTCTCCCGCTGGCTGCACCACGACCTCCCCGGCCGCCTCCAGGAGAAGTACGACCTGCCGGTCACCCAGATCGTGGCCCACGACGTGTGAGCTCCCTCCGGGGCGGCCCCGCCGTCCAGGTGCACGGACGACGGTCGTGACGACGTCCCTCGACCGACCGTGCCGGCGTGGTCCGCAGCCGTGGTCCGCAGCCGTGGTCCGCAGGCCGTGGGCCGCCCGCCGGCCAGGCCGGTAACGACGCTCACGCCCCAGCGGGGAACACGGAACGCCATCGTGCCGCTGCTCTGTGTGCAAGCTGACGACGACGCAAGGAGAACGATGCAGCACACCCTGCAGTCACTGACCGCTCAGGTCGTGGCGGTCGCCCGCCGCAACGCCGACACCTTCCTGCCGTGGAGCCCCCTCGCCGGGCTCGGCCGGGCCAGCGAACTGGCGGCACACCACCCGGCCTTCACCACCACCGTCGGAGCGGGCCCCCGCGGCGCCTGACCGATGACGGAGCGGTGCCCGATGGACGCCGGTGGGGATCCTCGGTCCCCGTCGGCGCCCTGGGCACGAGGCTCCCCTTCGGGATCTCGCCCGATCACCGGGTCTGGAGGTTCACGACCTCTGCGGCGCGCTCCTCGGGTCGCCCTCCAAGGCACCGTCGACGGGCACCCTGGCCATCAGCGTGCCCTGCACGAAGCGGTCGCAGCTGTCCTTCGAGTCCCACACCGCCGTGATCAGTGCTTCCCCGGTCGGTGGATGCGCCGGCCTCGCGGCTGCACGGACATCGGGGCTGCGCGGTCGCCGACTAGCATTCGCGCCTCGGCGTAGCGGAATGGGCGTAGCGGAATGGCGGTGGAGTTGGTCGGCAGCGGCGCGGGCGACGGCGAGGGACGCCCCTGGGCCCGGTTCGACGACCTGGAGTCAGGGGTGGCGCTGCTGTGCCCACCGCCGTCCCGGGTGCTCACGGCCCGCCGTCCGGAGGACGTCGTGCCCGTGCTGACCGAGGTCGAACGGGCCACCGCCGCAGGGCAGTGGGCCTTCGGCTACCTGGCCTACGAGGCTGCGGCCGGCCTGGACGCGGCACTGCCGGTCGCCGATCCCCCCGCGGACGGCCCGCCCCTGGTCTGGTTCGGGATCTGCGACCCGCCCCGCGAGGTCCGGCCCGTCGGATCGGGGCAGGACCGGCACGTTCCCGGGACACAGTGGGTGCCGGACTGGTCGGACGAGGACCACCGCAGCGCGGTGGCCCGTGTCCGCCAGCACATCGCGGCCGGCGACACCTACCAGTGCAACCTCACCGATCGGCTCCGTGCGCAGGTCCGGGGCGACCTCGAACAGCTCTACGCCGGTCTCGCCACGGCACAGCGCGGCGCGTACAACGCCTACCTCGACCTCGGGCGGCACGTGGTCGCCAGCGCCAGCCCCGAACTGTTCTTCGAATGGTCCGGTGACCGCATCCGGACGCGCCCGATGAAGGGCACCGCGGCCCGGGGCCGCAGCGTCGACGACGACCTGGAACAGGCGCGCCGGCTCGCCGCCAGCCCGAAGGAACGGGCCGAGAACCTGATGATCGTGGACCTGCTCCGCAACGACCTCTCCAAGGTCGCCCGCCTCGGCAGCGTCGAGGTCCCCGCGTTGTTCGTGCTCGAGCGCTACCCCACGCTGTGGCAGATGACCTCCGAGGTCACCGCCCGGACGGCGGCCGGGGTCGGGCTGGTGGACGTGTTCCGCGCGCTGTTCCCGTGCGGCTCGGTCACCGGCGCGCCCAAGCGGGCCACGATGCAGCTGATCCGCGAACTCGAGCCGCGGCCGAGAGGTGTCTACTGCGGTGCGATCGGGCTGCTCGCCCCACCCGGCTCACCGTTCCGGGCACGGTTCAGCGTGGCCATCCGCACCGTCGTCGTGGACCGGGACTCCGGCGCGGCCCTCTACGGCGCCGGCGGTGGGATCACCTGGGACTCCGATCCGGCCGCAGAGCGTGCCGAACTCCGCGCCAAGACCGCGGTGCTGACCGGGCCGCACCCGGAGCACGAGCTCCTCGAGACCCTCGGCTGGTCCTCGGGACCCGGGTTCAGGAACCTGGACCGGCACCTGGCGCGGCTGGCCGGGTCGGCGGCCTACTTCGGCTTCCCGTGCGACCTCGCGCAGGTCCGGACCGCGCTGGACGGTGCGGTGGAGCACCTGCACGGGCCGGCCAGGATCCGCCTCCGGCTCGACCGGTCGGGCCACGTCGCGGTGGACGCCGGGCCGGCTCCGGCACCGCTGGGCCGGCCGGTCACCCTCGCTCTCGACGGGCACCCGATCGACTCGACGAGTGTCTGGCACGTCCACAAGACCACCCGTCGTGAGGCCTACGCGTCCCGCGCCGCCCGCCATCCCGGGGTCGACGACGTGGTGCTGGTCAACGAGCGCGGCGAGGTCACCGAGACCTGCATCGCCACCCTCGCCGTCCGGATCGACGACCGTTGGTGGACGCCTCCCACCGCCTCGGGCTGTCTACCGGGGGTAGAACGCGGTCGGCTGCTGGAGCTCGGCCTGCTCCAGGAGCGCGTCCTCACCGTCGCCGACCTGGAACGCGCCCAGGGCCTCGCCGTCGTGAGTTCGCTCCGCGGATGGCGCCCGGCCGTGCTGGTCCACGATCCGTCGCCCGGTCCGCGCCCGTCCGCGCGCGGGAGCCTCGAGCACCTGCACTCCTAACTGGTTGCCGCAGCGCATCCAGGCCGTCGTCCCCGATGGGCGATCGGCCCCCTCAGCTCTCCCCCGCCAGCGCGGCCACCAGCGCAGCGGCCAGCACGGTGCGCTCGACCAGGCCGGAGACCGTCGCGTGCTCGCCGCGGCTGTGCGCACCGTCGCCGACCGCACCCAGCCCGTCCAGCACCGGCCGGCCCAGAGCTGCGGCGAAGTTGCCGTCGCTGGCACCGCCGACGGCGGTCTCCTCCAGCCGGAGACCGAGCCCGGCGGCGACGTCCGCGGCCTGCGCGAACAACCAGCCGATCCCCGCGCTGCGGGTCATCACCGGCCGGGGCCAGCCACCCTCCACCCGCACCTGGACCCGGGGGTCCGACGGCCGCCACGCGGCGAACGCATCGTCGATCCGGGCCGCCTCGGCGGCCGTGGCCACCCGGACGTCGATACCGGCGTAGGCGGCACCGGCGGTGACGTTGTGCCGGGTACCGCCGGACACCAGCCCGACGTTCACCGACGTGCCGTCCGCCAGGTCGGCCAGGCCGTGCGCCAGCTGGACGAACTCGGCCAGCGCAGAGATCGCGCTGGCGCCGGCGCGGGGGTCGAGGCCGGCGTGCGCCTCGACCCCGGTCAGCGTGACGTCGAACATGCCGATGCCCTTGCGGGCGGTCTTGACCGCACCATCCGCGCTGGGCTCGAACACGAGCACGGCCCCGGCATCCCGGCACTGCTCCTCGATGTGCCGGCGGGAGGCCGGGCTGCCGATCTCCTCGTCCCCGTTGACCACCAGCCGGACCGGCGGGCGGGGACGGTCGGTCTGCTCGAGGGCGCGCAGGGCCCAGACCGCCTGCACCAGGCCGGCCTTCATGTCGAAGACACCCGGACCGCGCAGCACGTCGCCGGTGACGTCGAAGGGCATCGACGCGATGGTGCCGACCGGCCACACCGTGTCGTAGTGGCCGAGGAAGCAGACCGGCTCGGCAGCGGCGCCCGCGCCGGTACCGGCATAGCTGAACACCAGTGTGTCGCCGTGCGGGCCACCCGACTCCCGGCGGTAGGACGTCGGCGGACCGAGCCGGCGGTCCATCCACTGCTGCACCCAGGCGGCGCCGGCGTCCAGGGACGACCGGTCGTCGCTCGGTGTCTCGATCCGGACGAACTGCTCGAGGTCGTCGAGCATCGCCCCGGTCGAGTCGTGGACGAACCGCCGGAGCTCGGCCGCGGAGGTCACCAGATCTCGCGGAGCACGCGCATGATGTTGCCGCCGACGACCTTCTGGATGTCGGTGTCGGAGTACCCGTGCTTGACCAGCCAGCCGATGATGTTGTGGTAGTTCTCGGCCGGGTTCTCGATGCCGGCGACGTACTCGACCTTCTCGAACGGATGGGCCTGCTCCAGCGCGAAGTTCGCGGCGAAGGCATCGTGCAGGCCGACGTGGTCCCCGAACAGCGTGTCCGGCCCGAAGGTCACGTGGTCGATGCCCATCAGCTCGACGCAGTAGCTGAAGTGGTCCATGACCGACTCGAGCGAGTGCCGCGGGTGGTCGGCCGAGATCGTGGTGTGCGGTGCCGCCTCGATCCCGATCACGCCGCCGGTCTGCGCGCAGCCGAGCAGCACCTCGTCGGGCTTCATCCGCGGGGTGTCCCACATCGTGCGGGCGCCGGCATGGGTGATCAGGACGGGCTTGGAGGACA
>JAOPWM010000086.1 GCA_025965695.1 Blastococcus sp. | reverse complement strand
GCCCGGCTTCGAGCGTCACCTCGGCGACGACAAGATGCCCGACGCCCCGATGGAGAGCATCACGCGCCGCGGCCGCACCAGCGCCTGAGCCGTCCGTGCCCGGCGGGGGAGTGCCGGGCGCGGACGGAGCTGGGAGTCGGGCTCAGTCGTCGGCCCCGTGACCGCCGCCACCGTGGTCGTCACCCACGTCGCGTCCCGGACCGCGGTCGTCGTTCGCGTCGCGCCGTCGCCGGGTCGTCCGCCTGCCCGCCCCGGTGATCGGCCACGGAGCCACTCGGCGCGGCGGCCGCTGAGGACGTGGGCGAGGACGTCGGCGACGGCGTGGCCGAGTCGGCGGCGGGGGAGAACGTGGAGACCACGGAGGAGTCCTTCGTGGACCGGCCGTCGGGTGCGGCGGCGCAGGCGAGCCCGGCCAGGGAAGCGCTCATGGCGAGGGACCTGCTCATCGAGGTCCTCCGGCGATCCCGCGAGGCCGCGCCGGCGCCCCTGAGGTCCGCGTCCGACACGACGCGCCCTGCAGTTCATGACCATCCAGTCCGTCCTTCGGTGGCGCGGAGCTCTCTGAGCCCGACCGCACCTCGCCGGTCATCCGCGGCGCCGTGGAACGGCGGCCCGGACGATCCGATCCGGACGGATCCGCGCCCCCGACGCCGAGGCTCCCTCCAGCCAGCGGGTGAGCACGCCGTCGCCGTCGTGCACGCGCAGCAGCGGGCGATCCCGGCCGACCGGGCGCAGCGTCAGATCGTCGGGACCCGCGAGAGCGAGTACCGCGCCATCGGCGCCGTCGAGCACCTGGTCAAGGACGTCGTCGAACCGGCATCGTCGCCCGTCGACGATCACGTCGGGCTGGGGCACGAGCGTGCCGGCCAGGCGGCGCCCGGCCCGGCCACTGCGCTGCACCTGCGGCCCGCGCTCGAGCGGTGGCGTCCGACTGTCGGTGGCCAGCCTCGCGGCCGCCGGGACGCGGCGGACGACGGCCAGCACGCCGCGGCGCAGGACGTCGCCGGCCCGGCCGCCCCGGGTCATCAGCCGGCCGAGCAGCAGCGCCACCCCGATCAGCACCCGGGCGTGCGGCTCACGCTCGGCCTGATAGCTGTCGAGCAGGTCGTCCCCGGCCTCCCCCGTCAGGACGGCGGCCAGCTTCCAGGCCAGCTGATGCACGTCGCGCAGCCCGAGCCCCATCCCCTGACCGACGAACGGCGGGCTCAGGTGTGCCGCGTCGCCCGCCAGGAACACACGGCCGGCTCGCCAGCGGTCGGCGACCTGCGCCCGGAACGTGTATTCGACCGCCCGGACGATCTCGACCGCGTGCGGGTCGACCGGCGCGAGCAGCGCGGCCAGCCGGACCGGCGTGGTCGCCTCCGCGACGGTCTCCCCCGGCACCATCCGGCACTCCCAGCGGTACCGGTCACCGGTGACCGGCATGAACGTCGCCGGCCGACGGGAGTCACAGACCTGGTGTGCCCCCGGCCAGACCGGGAGCGGGGCGGGCGATCGGACGTCGAGCACCAGCCACCGGTCGGCCGGGCCCAGCTCCCGCATCGAGGAGCCGATCAGCTTCCGCACCGTGCTGCCCGCGCCGTCGCAGCCGAGGACCGCCGCCGCGCGGACGGACCGTTCCCCTCCGCCGTCCCGCACGACGACGCTCACGCCGTCGTCGTCCTGACGCAGTCCGGTGACCTCGACCCCCCGAGTGACCGTGACACCGGGGGTGGACGCGGCTGCCTCGGCCAGCACCTCTTCCAGGTCGGGCTGGTGGACGAAGGAGCCCTGCGGCCAGCCGTTGATCCCGGCCTCCGGCCGTCGCCGGAACTCCGCCAGCACCCGGTGGACCCCGTCGAGCAGTCGCAGCCCCGCGAACGGGCGGCTGCGTTCGAGCACCTCGCCTGCGACGCCCGCCGCCTGCAGCACCCGGAAAACCTCGTCGTCCAGATGCACCGCCCGGGGAAGCGGGTAGGGCTCGGCATGCTTCTCGACGATGAGCACGTCGAGCCCGCGACGGGCGAGCAACAGCGCCGCCGTCAGCCCCACCGGCCCGGCGCCGACCACGACCACGGGGGCGCCGGACACGGCACCAGTCTTGCCGATCGATGCAGGAGGTTGCATGAGTACGCGGTCGGCCTTGACGGGCGGAGGTGCGCTGCAGAGGGTGTGGTGCGGAGCACACCGCTGGGCGGTGTCGCCGGCGAACCCCGCCAACGGCGGCGGGCGACAGAAGGGAACTTAGTGAAGACCAAGGGCGCGATTCTCTGGGGTGTCGGCGAGGAATGGTCGGTCGAGGAGATCGAGGTCGGCGATCCCGCCCCCGGTGAGGTCACGGTCGAGCTCGCCGCGTCCGGCCTGTGCCACTCGGACGAGCACCTCGTCACCGGCGGAACCCCGGTGGCCTCCTTCCCCGTGATCGGCGGGCACGAGGGCTCCGGCGTCGTCACCAAGGTCGGGCCGGGCGTGGCCAACCTCAAGGAGGGCGACCACGTCGTCACCGCCTTCATCCCGGCGTGCGGCCAGTGCCCGCCGTGTGCGAAGGGGATGCAGAACCTCTGCGACCTCGGGGCCCACCTGCTCGGCGGCGTCGCCATCTCCGACGGCACCCACCGCGTCACGGCGAAGGGGCAGGGCGTCTCGCCGATGTGCCTGCTGGGCACCTTCTCCCCGTACATCACCGTGCACCAGGCCTCGGTCGTGCGGATCGAGCCGCACATCCCGCTCGAGGTCGCGGCGCTGGTCGGCTGCGGCGTCACCACCGGCTGGGGCTCCTCGACGAAGGTCGCCGACGTGCGCCCCGGTGAGACCGTCGTCGTCATGGGTGCCGGCGGCGTGGGCATGAACGCCGTGCAGGGCGCGGCCGCGGCCGGAGCCCGGCGGGTCGTCGTCGTCGAGCCGGTGGCGCACAAGCGCGACTGGGCGAAGACCTACGGAGCCACGCATTCCTTCGCCACCGCCGAGGAGGCCATGGGCGCGGTCAACGAGCTGACCTGGGGCCGGATGGCGGACAAGACGATCATCACCGTCGGCGACATCCAGGGCGAGGACATCCAGGCGGCCCTGAGCCTGACCGGCAAGGGCGGCCGGGTGGTCGTCACCGGAATGGGCAACTACGCCAACCTTGACGTGAAGCTCAGCCTGTTCGAGCTGACCCTGCTGCAGAAGGACCTGCAGGGCGCGATCTTCGGCGGGCTCAGCCCGCGCGCGGCGATCCCGGAGATCCTGTCGCTCTACGGCGAGGGCCAGCTGAAGCTCGACGAGCTGGTGACCACCAGGTACGCCCTGGAGGACATCAACCAGGGCTACCAGGACATGCGCGACGGCAACAACATCCGCGGGATGGTCGTCTACACCGACGCCGACCGCTGAGCGACGGCCGGCCCGGACCATGCAGGTACCGGCCGGCCGCGGCTCGCTCAGCCACATGGTCGCGTGCGATTCCGCTCAACGGCCGCGCCGCAGACCCCGCCCCGGGAGCGCTCCTGTGTGGTGGCCTGCGTCCAGGACCACCGTTCCGTTGACCAGGACGTACTCGATCCCGGTGGAGAGCTGTCTCGGCTCGTCGTAGGTCGCATGGGCCCGCACCGTGCCGGCGTCGAACACGGTGATGTCGGCCATGGCGCCGTCCCGCAGCATGCCGCGATCGGTGAGCCCGAGCCGCTGCGCCGGGAAGGAGGTGAACTTCCGCACCGCCTCCGGCAGGGACAGGAACGACTCCTCGCGGACGAACTCGCCCAGGATGCGGGGGAAGGAGCCGTAGGTCCGCGGGCTGGGCTTGTCGCCGATGAACGTGGAGTCCGTGCCGACCATGCCCAGTGGGTGCCGGATGAACTTCGGCAGCGTCGTGTCCGTCGGTCCGGGGTGCACCTCGGTGACCCCCAGGTCCTCCTC
>JAOPWM010000278.1 GCA_025965695.1 Blastococcus sp. | reverse complement strand
GCCGGCGCGGCCCACGGGGGCGGCGGCCCCGCCGGTGGCGCCGACCGTGCCCGGAGCGCCGGGGACGAAGCTGCGACCTCCTCCTCGGTCGGCGGCGTGACCCCGACCACGACTGCCCTGGCCGCGACGCCGACCGGCGCGGACCCGACCGGGACCTCGACGTCCGCGAGCGGGTCCACCAGCGAGAGCCAGACGATCAGGACCACGTCGTCGGCCTCGATGACTGCCTCGGACGAGTCCGAACCGTGAGCGAGCCGTTCACCGATGTCCGGCGCACGATCGGCAGCCGCTACGACCTGCTGTCCCTGATCGCCACCGGCGGCATGGGTCAGGTCTGGCGGGCCCGCGACACCCTGCTGAACCGCCCGGTGGCGCTGAAGGTTCTGCGCAGCGAGTTCACCGGCGACGACACCTTCGTGGCGCGCTTCCGTGCGGAGGCCCGGCACACCGCCGTGCTCGCGCACCGGAACATCGCGACCCTCTACGACTACGGCGAGGCGCCGGTTGGTGTGGCCGCGTCGGAGGATGTCGCGTACCTGGTGATGGAGCTCGTCGAGGGTGAGTCCCTGTCGGACCTCCTGGCGCGGGAGCGCCGGCTGGACGTCGCGCGGACCCTGGAGATCCTTCGGCAGACTGCTGGCGCCCTCGCCGCGGCACACGACGCGGGCGTCGTGCATCGCGACGTCAAGCCGGGCAACGTGCTCGTGGGGAACGACGGCGTCGTCAAGATCACCGACTTCGGGATCGCCTGGTCGGCGTCGAGCGTGCCGCTCACCCAGACCGGCCAGGTCGTGGGCACCGCTCACTACCTCTCGCCCGAGCAGGCCGCCGGGAGCAAGGCCGGTCCGGCCAGTGACGTCTACGCCCTCGGGATGATCGGGTACGAGTGCCTGGCGGGACGACGGGCCTTCGAGGGCGAGAACTCGGTGCAGATCGCGCTCATGCAGTTGCGTGACACCCCCGACCCGCTCCCGGACGACGTCCCCTCGAACGTCCGCACGTTGATCGACCGGGCCCTGCTCAAGGATCCCGCTGCCCGATTCCGGGATGGTGCTGCCCTCCGGGACGCCGTCGACGACGTGCTGGCCGGCCGAATGCTCACCCCGGCGCCCGCCGACACGAAGACCTTCGGGATGGTGCCGTTCCTTCCCGCTGCTCCGGCCGGCCGCCGTCGGGGCCGTCGGGTGCTGGTGCCGCTGGCTGCTCTGCTCGCCGGGGCGGGCATCGCGCTGGCGGGGCTCGAGGCGCTCGGTTCCACCGCGCCCCCGAGCGCCGCAGCCGTCGCGGAACCGGCGCGGGTCGTTCTGGTCGCCGAGGACTACGTCGGCCGGCCGATCGCCGACGTCGAGGCCGCGCTCGGTGCGCTCGGGCTCCAGGTGGAGCGGGTGGCGCAGGAGACGACGGCGGTCGCGCCCGGCCTGGTGAGCGCGATCAGCCCGGCGGGCGCGGTCGGCCAGGGGGACCTCATCACGGTCGCCTATGCCGTGGCGCCGCCGCCCACCTCGGACGTCGGCGGCTCGAGCACCGGCGCTACCGACGTGGCCGGCGTCGCGGCGCCGGAGGTCGCGGTCCCCGCGCCCGTCGTGGTGGAGGTCCCGGCCGCGACCAACGGGAACGGGAACGGCCACGCCAATGACCACGGGAAAGGGAACGGCCACGCCAATGACCACGGGAAAGGGAACGGCCACGGGCGAGGCCGCGGTCAGTGACCGTCCCCGCTGTCCCGGCGCATGGCGGAAGGATTCGCCGGGGCCGGCCCGCGCTCAGTTCTTCCGGCCGGGGCCCATCCAGAGTGCGGCACCGAGGGCACCCAGCGCTGCGGTGAGCAGGAAGCCCCGGTCACTGGACACGACCGCCAGCACGACCAGGAGCCAGAAGACCGCCAAACCGGCCAGGCCGCCGGCCGCGATCCGCCACACCGCGCTCGACCGGAGCTTGCTGCCGGACGGGTAGGAGGCGGCGAAGGCCAGCACCCCCAGGACGCTGCAGAGCGTGGCGAACCCCGACCACAGCGGGACGGCCGACCAGTAGGACTCCCGGCCGAAGTGGAGGGACAGACCCAGCTCGAGCAGCACCAGGGACAGCACGGCCAGACCGAGACTGAGCACGGCCGCGCGATCGCGGGGAGCCCGCAGGCGGCGCTTCTTCTCCGGCTGCCCCGGCGCGGCGTCGGCCTCGAGCGTATCCGGCCACACGGGGATGGCGGTCTCGGTCGCCGTCGGCTGAACCGGGGGAGGAGGCGGCGGCAGGGGGGCGACAGGTGGTGGGACGGGTGGCGTTCCCAGGCCCGGGAGGCCGGGGACGAAGTCGACCGGGCCGGTCGGCTGCGGTGCGTCCATGGGCACGGGAGCCGGTGCGACGGCGTCCGGGTGTGGGGGCAGCTGGTTCGTGGCGCCGTTCTGAGGTGCGCCGTACTGGCCGACAGCGGTGGCGCCGGCCGGCTGGACGACCGGGATCTCCTGCGTCGAGGGCTGGGCCCGGCCCATGGGCTCCACGGGCGGCTGGGGGTCGGACGGCGAACTCACGGGTCCTCCTTGCGCGCTCCGGTGGTCCGCAGATCGGACCGCTCCGATCTGCACGGTAACGGCGGGGAGGGAAGTGGTCGGTGAGGCGCCCCGGAGAGCGCTGTCCTAGGGTCGGTCACCGTGAGCGGGCGTGCGAGTTCACGCACGGGCACATCAGCGCCGCGAACGCGGCCGACGAGCGCCAGCAAGGAGGCCCCGTGAGTGCGCGGGCCGGCATCGTCGTGACGGGGACCGAGGTGCTCACCGGGCGGGTGACCGACCGCAACGGGCCCTGGCTGGCCGAGCAGCTGCGGCAGCTCGGTGTCGACGTCGGGCACGTCGTCCTGGTGGGGGACCGGCCGGAGGACATGCGGGGCGCGCTCGCGTTCCTGGCCGGCACGGGCGTCACTCTCGTGATCACGTCCGGTGGGCTGGGCCCTACGGCCGACGACCTCACCGCCGAGGTGGTCGGGGAGTTCCAGGGCCGCCCGTCGGCGGTCGACCTGGCCCTCGAGCAGCGGATCGCCGCGATCGTCGAACGGTTGATGTCCCGGCGCGGCTGGCGGGCCGACCCCTCTGCGACCGCGGCCGGCGTCCGGAAGCAGGCGCAGGTTCCCGACGGCGCCATGGTCCTGGAGCCGGTGGGCACCGCCCCAGGCCTCGTCGTCCCTCCGGCCGAAGGACGCGACGGGCCCACGGTCCTCGTCCTGCCCGGTCCGCCGTCCGAACTGCAGGGCATCTGGCCGGCCGCGATCGCCGCTGAACCCGTCCGGCGTGCCCTCGCCGGCCGGACGGAGCTCCGCCAGGACACCGTCCGGCTCTGGGGCACGCTCGAGGCGCAGCTGGCAGTCGTCCTGCGCGACCACGACGCGGAGTTGTCCGGGCTCGAGGTCACCACCTGCATGCGGGAGGGCGAGCTCGAGATCGTCACCCGCTACGCCCCCGAGGCGCAGCCTGCCTATGACCAGCTCGGTGCGCTGCTCGCCCAGACGTTCGAGAGCACCCTGTTCTCCACCGGGCCGACGCTGGACGAGATCGTCGCTGCGGGCTTCGTCGCCCGAGGCCTCACCGTGGCCACCGCGGAATCCTGCACCGGCGGACTGCTGGCCGCCCGCCTGACCGAGCGGCCCGGCTCGTCGGCCTGGGTGCTGGGAGGGGTGACCGCGTACGCCAACTCGGCGAAGGAGCAGCTGCTCGGCGTGCCGGCGGACGTCCTCGCCGAGCACGGTGCGGTCAGCCCCGAGGTGGCCGTTGCCCTGGCCGAGAGCGCGCGGGCACGGTTCGGCGCCGACGTCGGCGTCGGCATCACCGGGGTGGCCGGCCCGGGTGGCGGGACGGCGGACAAGCCGGTCGGGACCGTTCACCTGTGCGTGGCCGGCCCCGAGGGGCTGGAGCTGCGCGCGCTCCGGCTACCGGGGTCGCGGTCGGCCGTCCGGGAACGATCCGTCACGATGGCCATGCACCTGCTGCGCGTCCTGCTGGTCGGCGGCCCGCCCGCCTGAGCACGGGGCCGCCGGCGGCTAGGGCGTGACCGTCACGTCGGTGAAGGGCAACAGCGGCTCGACCTGCGGGAAGACGACGAACAGCAGCAGTGCGCCGACCGCGAGGATCAGCACCAGGCCGCCGAGCGCCTTGGCCGGCAGCGGGCCGGGCAGGTGCCGCCAGATCCAGGTGTACACGCGGGGATCTCCAGGGGTCGGTGGGAGCGGGTGAGGTGATCGCCGCTGTCCGGCGGTGTGGGACGACGATCAGCCCTTGAGCGCGGGCGGGCCGTCCGGGGCGGCGGCCTTGCTCAGCGGTGCGCCGTCCAGTCGTGCGTGGATGATGAGCCGCTGCTGGGCAGAGAACTTCGGATGGCAGGTGGTCAGCGTCAGGTACGCGCCGCTGGCCGGCCCGTCCCACGGACTGTCGGGGGTGGGGGAGATGGCGGAGACGTCGGTCGGCCGCACGATCTCCTGGCCGGGGATCCCGCTCGGATCCCCGGCGAAGCTGCGCGTAGCCGGGTCCCCCAGGACGCGGTAGACGAACCAGGAATCCGCCGTCTCGACGACAATGGGATCCCCGGGCCGCATCTGGTCCAGGTCGAGGAACGGCGAGCCGCGACCGACGCGGTGTCCGGCGAGCGCGACGTTGCCCTGCTCACCGGGCATCGCCGTCCCGATGTAGTGGCCGGGGCCCTGGGCCAGCTGGTCCTGGGCGGCGCCCTCCACGACTACGCGCGAGTAGCCGTCGCCGAGCCTGGGAATGTGCAGCACCGCGAACGGATCACCCACGCCGACGTCGATCGGTGCCGGCGTCCACGCTCGGTCGGACGGCGCGGTCCCGGACCGCGTCGCCGCGGTCGGTCCAGCTTCGGCCGGTGAGACGGTTGGCGCTTCCTGCCACTGTTGATGGATCTCCTCGCTGAGCTGCTGCTGGCTCCGGGCAGCGAGGAGATCGGTCACCCACAGTTCGTAGGCGACGAGGAGCAGGGCCACCAGCCCGATCGTGATCAGTGTCTGGCCGGTGCCGCGGACGACGGTGCGAGCCCAGTCGTGCCGTCGCCGAGCGGGCTCTCCCGCGGCCCCGTCGCTCACGGCCGCTGGTTCGCCGAGGTCGATTGCGCTGCTCACCACGAATCCTGTCCGGAAGAGGGATGGGCGGGCGCAGGGCTGCGCCGCATGAGAGGACGCCGCCTGCCGGGTCTGCTTACCGGCAGACGGCGTCCGGATGGAGCCCGGCCCGCCGCCCCGGGTGGGTCGGGCGGCGGGCCGGTGGATCAGACGGTCTGGGTCTCGCGGCGACGGCCGGCTGCCGTCAGGCCAACTCCGAGACCGAGGGCCAGCAGGCCGACGGTCAGCGGGAGTGAGACGTCAGATCCGGTGAAGGCGAGCTGACCGCTGGGCTGGGCACTGGCCGAGACCGGGGCCTGCGCGCCGGGCTTGGTCATGGAGACGGGCTTGACCATGGAGGCGGGCTCGGTCATGGAGGCAGGCTCGATGGTGGGTGACACCTCGGCCGGGGTCTCCTCCTGAGGCTTCGGGCAGTCCTCGGGCTTCACGACCGGGTGGTGCTCGTCCTGGGCGCAGTCGCACGGCCACCAGCTGTGGCCGTTCCCGTTGCCGTTCTCATGGCCGTTGCCGTTCTCATGGCCGTTGCCGTTGCCGTTGCCGTTCCAGTTGCCGGTGTTGCCGACGGCGGGGTTGTTGCTGCCGATGACGGAGCCGCCGTCGGCCTGAGAGCTGCCGGTGGCGTTGCCGGTGATGATCGTCACCGAGCAGTAGTTGTCGCCGTGCTCGGTGTAGCAGTAGACCGACCCGCTGTTGTGCCCGGTGTTGACGTCGGTCGTGGCGGTGCCGCCGTCGCCGCCGGTGGCGGTGTTGGTCACCGAGTTGTCGGTGCTGTTGTGGGCCTCGGTGATGTTGACGTTCTTGCTGTCAGCTTCGGACCCATGGCCGCCGGGCCGCGAACCGCGGTTGTTGCTGCTACCGGTGGCGGTGGTGGTGGAGTCGATGGCGCCGGTGGCGGTGGCGCCGCCGTGGGAGCCGTTGCCGACCGCGGAGTTGTTGTTGTCGATCAGGCTGCCGCCGTCGGCCTCGGAGCTGCCGGAGGCGTCACCGGTCTCGATGGTGACGGCGACGTGGTTGTCGCCACTCTCGCCGCCCCCGCCGCCACCCGACCTGCGGTCGGCGGTGTTCATGACCTGCTGGTCGCCACTGCCGGCATGCACCACCGCGCTGTTGTTGCCGGTGTCGACGGTCGTGGAGGCGTCGCCCGCGTCGCCGCCTGTCGCGGTGTTGCCGACGGTGTTGGTGCTGGTGTTGGTGGCCGTCGTCTTGTTGATGTTGACGCTGTCGGCGTTGCCGCCGGAACCGGTTGACGAGGTCGAGGACGTGATGTCCCCGGCCGCTGCCGGTGCTCCTTCGTCTGCGCTGGCCACCGCCTGGCCGAGGAAGAACACGCCCCCGGCCATTCCGGCGATCGCGAGTCCGTTTCTCACGGATCGATTCATCGTTCTGTCCTTAGGATGGGTGCGCGTCATCGAGCCCTGAGAAGTGCGATGACGCGCTGGTGAATGGGTGACGAGCGGGGCGGCTGCGCAGCCAATTGGTGATGTGCCCCCCGTGAGCACACCGGGACGGGCGCATGCCGCAGAGCGGCGGCGTCAGTCCGGCCGCGTGGCGGGGTCGGTCGCCGTGAGGGTGGGCGACCCCGCTGCCGGCGCCGTGGGCGCGGCGTCGTTCACTGCAGGGGAGATCTCGAGGGCCGCACCCAGCACGCCGGCCGCGGCAGGCGCGGGGGCTCCCTTGGGGGAGCCCTGGCCGGCGGCGGGACCGCCGCAACCGGACAGCCCGAACGCAGTCGCCGGGGCCGGGGCCTCGAGCGGTGCCGTGGGCGCGAACGGTGCGCTGTCGGGGGTCCGGGTGGACGAGTCCGTGATCAGGTCGGCGGAGCCGGCGCCCCCCGCCGAGGTATCGGACGCGTGGTCGAGGCTGCCGGTGGAGTGGGCGGTCGCCGAATGGTGCGCGTCGGCGGATCCGCCGTCCCGGGCCCCGGAGGGGCCGGAGGGCTCGCAGAGGGCCCCCTGCGCCTGCGTGATGACGGCGTCGCTCGCGCCGGCAGGGCGGGCCGTCGCGGAGGCCACGAAGAGGTTCTGCGTCGGCCCCTCGGCCGTGTCGCCCGCGGACGGGTCCCGCGTCGCGACGGTGACCGGCCCGTTGTTCGACGTCGTGGCCGTGGTCGTGGTCGTCGTGGCCGCCGACGCGGACGCCGACGCCGACGCCGACGCCGTCGTGGTCGTGGTCGTGGTCGTCGGCGTGGTCGTCGCGCTCTCGCCGGTTCCCGTGGTCTCGCCCGACCCGCTCGTCGCCGTGCCGGTCGCCTGATCGGCGGTCGTGGGCGTCGTCGACGGTGAGACGGTCGTCATCGAGGGGACGTCGGCCGCTGGTCCGGACGCGTCCGCCGCCGGTGAGGCGTCGGCCGGCGTCGTCGCGTCGGTGGACTCCGCTTGCTCCGGTGGAGCCTGCTCGGCCTGTGTCGCCGCCGCCGGCTCATCGGCGTGGGCGATCACGTCCGTCGCGACGGCCATGCCGACGTAGACGCCGGCTCCGAGGAAGAGTGTGGCCACGGTGCGGGGCAGCCAGGACCAGCGGCCGGCAGACGGCACGCAGCCGCCACCGATCGCTACCCCCGTCATGGGGCGGACGATAGGAACGGTTTCGTCTCACCACTACCGCATTGCACCCGGCCCATTTCTTGTACGGCGTGTCACAGCCGTTCACCCATCCGGGGGATTGCGGAGAGTGACCGAAGTGGGGTCATTCGATCGTGGTGCCACGAACGAGTGAACTGGCACCCCGTCCGAGGGTCGCCGACGAGTCGTCACGCCACCCGCCGACATGGCACGGTGAGGTCGTACGGTGCCGATCATGAGTGCGACGCACGAGGTGGCCAACCAGGTCCCGCCGCTGACCGGCCACGACCCGATCGCCGGCGACACGGTCCTGGCCGAGGCCTGCGTCCGGCACGCCGATGCCCCTACCCTCGAGTCGCTGGCCGATCTCGGCCGGCTGTCCGGGAGCGAGCAGGCGCAGGAGTGGGGCCGGGTGGCCAACGAGAACCCGCCGAAGCTCAGGACCCACGACCGCTACGGCCACCGGATCGACGAGGTGGAATTCCACCCGTACTGGCACGACCTCATGCGGACGGCGGTGGAGAACGGCCTGGCCGGTGAGCCGTGGGCCGCTGCGGACGCCGGCGACCGGCACGCCCACGTGCGGCGCGCCGTCGGCTATGTCGGCTGGACGCAGGCCGAGATGGGCCACGCCTGCCCGACGACCATGACCTACGCCGCCGTCCCGGCGCTGCGCCGGACCCCGGAGCTCGCCGCGCGCTACGAGCCCGGCCTGACGGCGACGGCCTACGAGTTCGGGCTCACCGAGCCTGGCGGCAAGGCCGGGCTGATCGCCGGCATGGGCATGACGGAGAAGCAGGGCGGTTCCGATGTCCGGGCCAACACCACGTGGGCGGCGGCCCAGCCGGACGGCTCCTACCGGCTCACCGGGCACAAGTGGTTCACCTCGGCGCCGATGAGCGACCTGTTCCTCGTGCTGGCACAGCTCGACGAGGGCGTCTCCTGCTTCGTGGTGCCCCGGGTGCTGCCGGACGGCAGCCGGAACGTCTTCCGCCTGCAGCGGCTCAAGGACAAGCTCGGCGACCGGTCCAACGCCTCGAGCGAGGTGGAGTTCGAGGGGACGACGGGCTGGCTGGTCGGTGACCCCGGGCGGGGGGTCCCGGCGATCATCGAGATGGTCAACACCACACGGCTGGACTGCGTCCTGGGCTCGGCCGCGACGGTGCGCGCGGCGCTGACCCAGGCGATCCACCACGCCCGCCACCGGAGCGCGTTCGGCGCGCGACTGGTCGATCAGCCGCTGATGCAGAACGTCCTGGCCGACCTCGCGGTGGAGAGCGAGGCGGCCACGGCCCTGGCGA
Organism: Blastococcus sp.; assembly: GCA_025965695.1. Taxonomy (GTDB): domain Bacteria; phylum Actinomycetota; class Actinomycetes; order Mycobacteriales; family Geodermatophilaceae; genus Blastococcus_B. The sequence continues at coordinate 9,404 of JAOPWM010000278.1, read as the reverse complement.
TCCGCCTGGCGGCGGCGCTGGACGCGGGGGAGTCGGCGTTCCTCCGGCTGGCCGGCGCCGCGGCCAAGTTCTGGGTCTGCAAGCGGACACCGGCCGTCGTCGGCGAGGCGATGGAGGTCCTGGGCGGCAACGGCTACGTCGAGGAGTCCGGTCTCCCCCGGCTCTACCGGCAGGCGCCGTTGAACTCCATCTGGGAGGGCTCGGGCAACGTCATCGCGCTCGACGTGCTGCGCGCCATGGGCCGGTCGTCGGACACGCTGGCCGCCGTCAGCGCCGAGATGGAGCTCGCCCGCGGGGTCGACGGTCGGTTCGACGACGCGGTGAAGCGGCTGCACGCCGAGCTCGGCGAGTCCGAGCATCTTCCTTTCCGGGCGCGCCGGATCGCCGGTCTGCTGGCGTTGTGCCTGCAGGGCTCGCTGCTGCTGCGGTACTCCCCCCCGGCGGTCGCCGACGCCTTCTGTGCCTCCCGCCTGGGCGGGGACTGGGGTGCGGTGCTCGGCACGCTGCCGGCCGGCAGCGGCGCCGACAAGATCGTCGAAAGGGCTTCAGTTCCAACTGTCTGACCGTGCCCGCGACTGACTACAGTTCTTGTAGTTCGGGGGGCCGACAGTGACGGCGGACGCTCCCGTGCCGTATTTCCGCTCACGCGGACCCACGACCAGTGCATGAGAGCGGGCAGCGTGCGACCAGGCGACGACGGGCTCCGGCCGGGTCGATCCGACCCGATGTCCGGCGTCCCCGACGCCGTCTACCACCTCGACAGGGACTGGGTCCTCACGTACGTCAACGCCGCGGGGGAGGCCCTGCTCGGCTGTTCCGCCTCGAGCATGCTCCGGCGGCGCTTCCTCGCCGTGTTCCCCGACCTGGCCGGCACGGCGCTGGAGGGCACGTTCGGGGCCGTTCTGGCCGACGGCCGGCCACGGGTGTTCGAGTACCTGCACGAGCGCTGGGACCACTGGTTCGAGCTGCGCGCCTATCCGGACTCCCGTGGGCTGACCGTGATCGTCCGGGACATCGATGAACGGGTGCGTGCGGACCGACGTCGGGACGACGAGACCCGTCAGCTCACCGCCGTCATGGAAGCGTTGCCCTCGGCGACGGTCCTGGTGGACGACGACGGCCGCATCCTCACCGCGAACCGGGCGTGGGTCTCCGACGGCGAGCTCCTGCGGAGCAGTGGGATCGAACCCGGTGGGGTGGGGGACGACTACCTGACGTCCATGGCGCGAGGTCTCCGGGCCGGCGACCACGCCGCGATCGCCGCGGGAGTCGCCCACCTGCAGGCCGAACCGGTCGAGGGGCCGGCCGGCTCCTTCGACTACGAGTACTCGGCCCAGCTCGGCTCCTTCGCCAGTTGGTTCCACCTGCAGGCGAGCCGGGTCGAGGGAACGCCGAGGCTGGTGATCACCCACACCGATGTCACCGGGCGGGTGCGTGACGAGCAGGTGCTCGCCTGGAAGGCCGGTCACGACGAGCTGACGGGCCTGCCCAACCGATCTACACTGCTGGAGCTCACCGGCGCCGCGCTCGCCTCCGGACCGGTCGACGGGCCTGGAACGGCGCTGCTGGTGATCGACCTGGACGGGTTCAAGACCGTCAACGATTCGCTGGGGCACCAGATCGGGGACTTGCTGCTGCACCAGGTAGGGGCCCGGCTGGCCGATCAGGTGCGGCCGGGGGACGCCGTCGGCCGGCTCGGGGCCGACCAGTTCCTCGTCCTCGCCCGGGACTGCGACTCCGCGGAAGCCGCCGCGCTGGCCTTCCGGCTGCAGACGACGTTCAGCCTGCCGTTCGCGACGTCGGGCGTCTCCGTGCCGCTGACGGCGAGCATCGGCGTGGCCGTCTCCCGGTCCGCCGACGTCCCGGACGCGCATCAGCTGCTCAGCGACGCCGACGCCGCGATGTTCGCGGCGAAGAGCTCGGGGCGCGATCGGGTCCACCTGTTCTCCCCAGGGCTGCGGGAGGCGGCGCGCTGGCGGTTGGAGGTGGCCACCCGGCTCCGCGGCGACGCCATCGATCAGCTCGTCGTCCACTACCAGCCGGTCGTGCGGCTGGACACCGGGGAGGTCGATGGGGTGGAGGCGCTGGTGCGCTGGCAGCACCCGGAACGGGGACTGCTGCCCCCCGACGCCTTCCTGTCCGTCGCGGAGGAGACCGGGCAGGTCATCCCGATCACCCGCTGGCTGCTGCGGGAGACGACGCGCAAGGCGGCCGAATGGGCCGCCCAGGGGCTGCCCCTGCGGATGTCGGTCAACGTCAGCGCCCGGCACTTCTCGACGGAGACCCTGGTCCGGGACGTCCGCGTGGCGCTCCGTGACTCCGGGCTGCCGCCGGACCAGCTGGTCCTCGAACTGACCGAGACATCCGTGGCCGAGGACCCGACCCGCGCCGAGGACCAGCTGACCGTGCTGCGCAGCTTCGGGGTCCGGGTGGCCATCGACGACTTCGGCACCGGCTGGTCGTCCCTCGCGCAGTTGTTCGCGCTACCGATCGGCACGCTGAAGATCGATCGCTCGCTGCTCACCGCCGCCGAGCGCGCCGTCGCCGGAGAGACCGGCGCGGTCCTGAGCGCGATCGTGGGGCTCACCCGGACGCTGGGCATCCGCTCGGTCGCCGAGGGGGTCGAGACGCCCGAGCACCTGCGGATGGTGCGGGACGCCGGCTGCGACATGGCCCAGGGCTGGCTGCTCGGGCACGCGATGCCGGCGGAGGAGGTTCCCGGGTGGGTGCGGGCAGTGCACGCGGCGGGTGGCGACCTCTGCGCGCTCGTCCTTGCCCGGTGCGCGGTCCCCCAGGCCGGATGATCGGGCGCCGCCAGGGGCGCCGGGCGACCGCACCCGGCGGCCCGCCGCGCCCGACGAGCGACGCGCCCTCGGAGCCGCCTCGCGCCCTCCTCCCGACGGCGCGGCAGACTGCTCCCGTGTCCGACAGCCTTGACGCCGCCCTCGCGACCCTCACCGAGACCACCCCGGAGTCCGCCGACGGTCGCTCGGCGCCTGCGCTGGACCTCCTCATCTGGGACGCGCCGAACATCGACATGACTCTGTCGACGGTGATCGGTGCCCGGCCCACCGCGGCGTCGCGGCCCCGGTTCGACGCGATCGCCGCCTGGTTCGTCGAGGGCGCCGGCGACCCGTCACTGCCCGACTCGGCCGACGTCGAGGCCTGCGTCTTCGCCAACATCCCCCCGCAGCCGGGCACGCTGCAGCGGTGGGTGGAGGCGCTGCGCGGCTTCGGGTTCGCCGTCTTCGCTCGTCCCAAGACGCAGCCGGACGACGACATCGACCAGGACATGCTCGATCACATCACGGTGCGCGCGCACAGCCACCGGCTCCGGCGGCTGGTCGTCTTCTCCGGCGACGGGCGCAACTTCGCCGAGCCGCTCGAGCAGCTCGTCCGCGAGGGCACGCACGTCGTCGTCGTCGCCTTCAGCGAGGTAGCGGGCTACGCGATCAGCTCGGACCTGCTCGAGTTCATCGACATCGAGGACGTGCCGGGCGCCTTCGTCGAGCCGCTGGACCGGGTCCGCCTCGACGCCCTGCCGCCGGACGGCGCGTGGCTGCGGCCCACCCGCAGCCTGCGCGATTTCGTCAGCAGCTTCACCGCCCGCCGGGACCGCTGAGCCGGGGGATCCCGGACCGCTACCGGAGGGATACCTGCAGGTCACCCACAAGGGGCGGGGGGAAGAAGGTCGCTCAGGTCGCTGGCTGTTCCTGCCGATGAGACGGCGTGATCGCTGGCCCGTTCCGCCGCCTGGTCGCGGTGCTGCGCCGGGGCGACGTGCTGCCCGGGACGGCACCGTCGGGTGGTGTTGCCGGCCTGCCGGATGTTGATCGCCGGGGTGCGGCCCCGCTGACGACGCGCTCGAACCTGCACGAGATGGCCCAGGCCGTCCCCGGCCTGCGCGAGGAGTTGATCGACCGCGCGCGCACGGCCGGACTGCTGGTCTGCTGGGTGGCCGTGATCGCCGTCCCTGCCTGGACGGTCGTCGACCGGATCGCCGTGCCGGCGCAGGCGGGAACCTTCCTGCTCGTCCGGCTGCTCTGTGACATCCCGATGCTGCTCACACTCTGGGCCCTGTGGCGGCGGCCTCTCGGACGACGCCATCCGGAAGCTCTGTCCTTCCTCGTCCTGGCCGTCGTCCAGGCTGAGATCGCCTGGATGATCACGCAGGCCCAGGACCCGAAGTACCACCTGCTCGGCTTCACGCTGGCCATCTACGGCAGCGGCTGCATCCTCGTGGCCCGCCCGCGGTGGACCGCAGCCCTCGTCGGGGTGTCCTGGGCGGCGCTCGGCGTCACCATGCTCCTGCACCCTGGTCGGCTGACGGCGGAAGACCTCGTGGCGGTCACCGTCTACCTGGGCACGGCCTCGATCATCGCGGTGCTGGCCCACCTCCGTCGCTACGCGCTCAGCAACCGCGAGCTCCTCACCCGCGTCCGGCTCGAGCACGAGCAGCAGCGGACCGGCGTGCTGCTGACCCAGTTGGAGCGGCTCAGCCACGAGGACCCGCTCACCGGTCTGGCCAACCGCCGGCGCTGGGACGCCGAGCTGGTCAGCGCCTGCACCGAGGCTCGCCGGCGCAACACCGTCGTCGGCGTCGTCCTGCTCGACATCGACCACTTCAAGCACATCAACGACCGCCACGGCCACCCCGGCGGCGACGAGGCGCTCCGCCAGGTGGCCGTGCTGCTGTCCCGCCGCGTCCGGACGGGCGACCTGGTCGCGCGGCTGGGCGGCGACGAGCTCGCCGTCCTGCTGCCCGGATCCGACCTGGACCGCGCCGTCGAGCTGGCAGAACGCCTCCGCCGCGAGGCGGCCGAGCTGGTGCCCGCGGGCTTCGACGTGGGCGAGATCAACCTGTCGCTGGGTGTCGCTTCCGCCGGTGGCGACCAGGCCTACCCGCTGGAACTCATGTCGCGGGCCGACGAGCAGCTCTACCGCGCCAAGATCACCCGGAACGCGGTCGGCGCCCCTCGCCGCGATCCTGCCGCGATCCCGCTGCCCCGCTGACGCCAAGCCTCGCGGAGCATCTCGAGCGCCTTCTCCACCCGGCTACCTCATGGGGCGGGAATCTGCCCCGGGATCCCCTGATTCGACAGCCAGTCCAGCGCGGCCTTGGCCACCTCGGGCCAACCGGAATCCACGGTCAGGGAGTGCCCCCGGTCGGGGAACTGCCGGAACTCGGTGACCGCGGCGGAGTCGCCGTACAGCTTGAACGCGGCTTTGCTGACGCTGTCGGGCACGGTCCGATCCGCGCCGCCCGAGATGATCAGCAGGGGCCCGCGCTCCGCCGTCCGCGTGTCGACCGCGGTCGCCGACCGGCCGCGCGGCGTCATGTTCGCCAGTGCGGCTTGGAACAACGGGCGCCCCGGGGCGGGGATCGTCCACCGCTCGTGCAGCGCCGAGGCCTCGTCCGCCGGAAGCGCGTTGCCGAAGCTCGCCTGGAACTGCTCCGGGGTCAGGCTCACCGCGCGCTTGCGGTTGGCCGGATTGCTGAGCACGGGGAACGCCGAGCGCAACTGCGCCGGGGGCAGCCGGATGACCCCGCGGATCGGGGCCGGGTCGATGGCGACCCCGGCGCGGCCGAGCCCGCTGTTGAGGAGCGCCTGCACCACGAGCCCGCCGAAGGAATGGCCGACGAGGACCGGCGGCTCGGCCAGACCCCGCACGAGCTGCGCGTGGTGCTCGACCACTTCGTCGATGCCCACTCCGGCCTGGCTCTCGGGGTGCTCACGCGCCTCGGAGACGGTGTCTGGCACGCCCGGCCACTCGGGCATGATCGGCTCGTAGCCGGCCGTCCGGAAGAGCTCCGCCCAGGGCTCCCAGCTGGTCGAATGCAGCCACAGGCCGTGAATGAACACAACGGGCACGCGGGCACCGGGCATCGGACGCTCCTCAGCGGTGGTGTGCGACATCGGTCGTGTGCGAGGCGACACTGTCGCGCACCGGGACCGGCCGGGACGGTCCGCGGGACGTGGCCCGTCCGGGTGGAACGGTGCTCACTGCGCTTCCTCACTGCCCGTGGACGGCCGATGACCCCTGGCGGGTGCGGCGCGAGGCCGAGCCTGCGCGGCGCGTCACCGACGGGCGGCGTGGTCGAGCGTGGGTCCGGCGGCTACCGTTCCCCACCGCGGGGTCGGGGTCCGGGTACATCGGACCCGTGCGCACCGCGGTACAGATCGGAGAGGACGAATGACCAGCGTTCCCGGCAGTGTTCCCGGGATGGACCACCCGGAAGAGCAGACCGAGGCCGAGGTCACGCTCACCGGGCGGGGCATCTCGGTGAGCTCGCGCGTGGAGGTCGTCCACGAGGGTTTCATCGCGGTCCGCCCCTCGGTGGGCGAGTTCGTCGAGCAGGTCGTCGTCAAGGTCGGCGATGCTGTGGAGCTGTTCTGGAAGTCCAGTGACGCCCAGCGGACGCTGCCCGCCGAGGTCACCGAGGTCGAGCAGGGCGCCGTCATCCGCTGGCGGATGCGCGCCACGGGGCCGGCCGAGGCAAGTCAGCGGCGCAAGGCGGTGCGTGGTCGGGTGGCCGTGCCCGTCACCGCCGGGTACGGGTCGATCGAGCTCACGGGCGAGACCGTGGACCTGAGCGAGGCCGGTCTGCGTGCCGAGTTCGAGGGTCTCGGTGCCCCGCCGGAGGCCGGCGCGAAGCTCGACCTGATCATCGCGCTGGAGGACGGCCCGTTCAGGACCAAGGCCGAGGTCGTGCGCACCCAGGCCCGCGGTGCCCGCTGGGTGATGTCCATCCGCTTCACCGGCATCCAGGAGAAGGACCAGGACCGCGTCCGTCGCCGGGTCTTCCAGGCGCTGCGCGAGGAGCGCGCCCGCGCCGCCGACGACGCGCCGCCCGGTCTCCGGGGGTAGCGAGGCTGCTGCCGGGGCAGTGAACGGGGTGTGAACGCCCCGCCACCCCGGCTGACCGATGTCCTGACGGCGCTGCGCGACCGGCTGGTCACCGCGCGTCTCGGCTTGGCCACCCCCGAGCGCGACACCGCCCGTCGCGCTGCCCGGGCCGTCACCGACCAGATCGACGACTACCTCCTCCCCCGGCTGCGCGACCTCGACGCCCCGCTACTGACCGTCGTCGGCGGCTCCACGGGAGCGGGCAAGTCCACGCTCGTCAACAGCCTGATCGGCGCCCCGGTCACCACCGCCGGTGTGCTGCGGCCGACCACCCGCTCGCCCGTACTCGTCTGCGCCCGCGCCGACGTGGCCGCGTTCTCCGGCGACCGCGTGCTCCCCGGCCTGCCGCGCGTCACCGGCTCGGCCGGCGGTCCGGGCACCGTGCAACTCGTCGTCCGCGACGACCTGCCGCCCGGGCTGGCTCTCCTGGACGCTCCCGACGTCGACTCGGTGGTCGAGTCCAACCGGGAACTGGCCGGCCAGCTGCTGGCAGCGGCGGACCTCTGGGTTTTCGTCACCACGGCAGCCCGCTACGCCGACGCCGTTCCGTGGGACCTCCTCCGGACGGCGCAGGAGCGCGGCACCGCCCTGGCCGTGGTGCTCGACCGGGTTCCGGCCGAGGCGGCGGCGGAGTTGGCAGCCGACCTGGCCGGGATGCTCACCCGGGCCGGGCTGGCCGGGGCCCGGCTGTTCGTCGTCGAGGAGCGGCCGCTGGCCGACGGGCTGTTGCCCGATGACCAGGTGGGTCCGCTGCGCACATGGCTGCACGCACTCGCCGCCGACCAGGGCGCCCGCGCGGCCGTCGTCCGGCAGACGCTGACCGGCGCCCTGGACAGCCTGGAGCAGCGGGTCGCCGGCATCGCCACGGCCGTCGAGGGGCAGCAGGCCGCCGCCGTCGCGCTGCGCGACGCCGCGGGGGCCGCGTACGACGCGGCCCGTGCGGGCGTGGACGAGGGCGTCCGCAGCGGCACGCTGCTGCGCGGGGAGGTCCTGGCCCGCTGGCAGGAGTTCGTCGGAACCGGCGAGTGGATGCGGGCCCTGCAGGGGCAGGTGAGCAGGCTGCGGGACCGCGTGGTGAGCGCCGTGACCGGACTGCCCACGCCGGCCGACGACCTCCAGGGCGCCCTGGAGAACAGCGTCGAGCGGTTGCTGCGCGCCGAGGCCGATCGCGCCGCCGAGCGCACGGTGACCGCCTGGCGGTTCCTGCCCGCGGGGGCGGCCCTGCTGGCCGGGGACGAGCGGGAGCTCGAGCAGGTGTCGCCTGACTTCCCCGAGGCCGCCGCCGCACAGGTGCGGGACTGGCAGGGCGCCGTCCTGGACCTGGTCCGCTCCCAGGGGGCCGACAAGCGGTCCCGCGCCCGGCTCCTCTCCTGGGGGGTCAACGGCGCCGGAGCGGTGGTGATGGTCGCCGTCTTCGCCCAGACCGGAGGCCTGACAGGAGGCGAGATCGCCGTCGCCGGAGGCACGACCGCCCTCGGGCAGCGGGTGCTGGAGGCGGTCTTCGGCGACGCCGCCGTCCGATCCCTGGCCGCGAGCGCCCGTGCGGACCTGGCGGTTCGGGCCGATTCCCTGCTGCGCTACGAGCAGGAGCGCTTCGACGTCCGGGTGGCCGGTGCTTCGCCGCAGCCGGGCGCCGCCGACGATCTCCGGACCGCCGTGGCGCGGCTGGCCACGGTCCGCTGGGCTGCAGCATGAGCAAGCGCGGGATCCCGCTGGCGAACCGGCTGGCGGCTCTCCGGGAGGCCGTCGAGGTCGCGGAGGGGCGGCTGGAGGTTCCGGAGATCGGCCGGGCCCGGGCGCTCCTGGCCAAGGCCGGCGCGCGGGCCGCGCTCGGCGACGCCACCGTCGTCGCGCTCGCCGGGGCCACGGGCAGCGGGAAGTCCACCCTGTTCAACGCGCTGTCGGGCAGCGAGGTCAGCAGCCCGGGGATCCGGCGGCCCACCACCGGCGTTGCCCACGCCACGACCTGGGGCGAGCAGGAGGCCGACCGCCTGCTCGACTGGCTCGAAGTGCCCCGCCGGCACCGGCACGCCCCCGAACCCGCACTGGACGGGCTGGTCCTGCTCGACCTGCCCGACCACGACAGCGTCCGGCTCGAGCACCGGCTGGAGGTCGACCGCCTCGTCGGCCTGGTCGATGTCCTGGTCTGGGTGCTGGATCCCGAGAAGTACGCCGACGCCGCGGTGCACGACCGCTATCTGCGGCCGCTGGCCTCCCACGCCGGCGTGCTGCTCGTCGTCCTCAACCAGATCGACCGCCTGGATCCCCCGGCGGCCACGGCGTGCCTGGCCGACCTGCGGGGGCTCCTGGACGGCGAGGGACTGGCCGCGACGCCCCTGCTCGCGGTCTCGGCACGCACCGGGGCCGGTGTCGCCGACCTGCGGGGGGAGCTGGCCCGGCGGGTCGCGGCCCGGCGGGCGGCGACGGACCGGCTCACCGCCGATGTCCGCGGCGCGGCCGCAGAGCTGGGCGCGTACTGCCCGGCCGGCGGCGGT
>JAOPWM010000250.1 GCA_025965695.1 Blastococcus sp. | reverse complement strand
ATCGGTGAGCGCTCGAGCCACACCTGGTTCGTGCTGCGCGAGCTGCTCGGCAAGTCCGACGTCAAGAACTACGACGGCAGCTGGGTCGAGTACGGCTCGCTCGTCGGCGTCCCGATCGAGAAGTGAGCTGACCATGTGCGGAGCTCCGAAGCAGGGCGAAACGCTGGCCGGCGTGGACCTGACCACGCAGACGGTCATCCAGGGCTCGGTCTGGCACGACGGCGCTCCGGTGCCGGGTGCCTACGTCCGGTTGCTGGACTCGACCGACGAGTTCACCGCCGAGGTGGTGACCAGTCCCGAGGGTGAGTTCCGGTTCTTCGCCGCACCCGGGCAGTGGAAGGTCCGCTCGCTCGCGCCCGTCGGCAAGGGTGAGCGGGTGCTGTCGGCCGAGGTCGGGCTGAACGAGACCACGGTCGCGATCGACTGAGAAAGCCGCCCAGCGCCCGTCCCGGCATCTGCCGGGGCGGGCGCTGCTGCGTTGGGTCAGAACCCGATGAGCCGGGCGAGGTCTCCCATGACCCTGTCGAAGTACCGGTCGGCGTCCTCCACCGAGCCCACGAAGTGGCCGAACAGTTCGAAGCTGATCGTCCCGAACAGCGCGCTCCACGCGAGCAGGGCACGCATGCGCACCGTCTCGTCCAGGGCGGGGTGCTCTCCGCCCAGGACAGCGACGGCGTCGTCGCTCACCAGCCCGGCGTCGCGCTCGCCGGTGCCGTCGGGCAGGGCGCCGCTGCGGGCGGCGTCGCCCAGGATCGCTCCCAGGACGACACCCACCCGGGAAGCGGTCGGGACGGTGTCCTTCGGCGCCTGGTAGCCGGGCACCGGTGAGCCGTAGAGGAGGGCGTACTCGTGCGGATGCGCCAGCGCCCAGGACCGCACCGCGCGACAGACCGCCATCCACCGCTCGGCCGATGGCGCGGACGGCACATCGGCTGCCTCCGCGGCGGCACCGAGGTCGTCGTAGCCGTCGATGATCAGCCGGGTCAGCAGTTCGTCGCGGCTCGGGAAGTACCGGTACACCGCGGAGGAGACCATGCCGACCTCCCGTGCGACCGCCCGGAGCGACAGCGCTGCCGCGCCGACCTCTGCCAGCTGACGCCGGGCGGCGTCGATGATCTCGGCGGTCAGCTCGGCGCGAACGCGCTCGCGGGCGGAGGGCATGCCCCGATGATGCAGGAATGCGAGCACCGTTCGCAAGAGAGAGCGCCGCTCTTGACACCACCGATCGCGGGGTGCAGTCTCGGGACCGAACGAGAGCACCGCTCTCGTCAACCTCGTCGAGGGAGTTCCCCATGGCACTGCACGTGATCGTCGGCAAGGGCCCGGTCGGCATGACCACGGCCGAGGAACTGGTCTCGAGGGGCCACGAGGTGCGGGTCCTCTCCCGCAGCGGCGGGCACTCCACCGGGGTGATCGAGCACCGGCAGGTCGACGCCGCCGACCCCGACGCGCTGACCGGCGCGGCCCGGGGCGCGGCTGCGCTCTACAACGCCGTGAACCCGGCCTACCACCGATGGGCGACCGACTGGCCGCCCATCGCATCGGCCCTTCTCGCCACGGCGGAGCGCACCGGCGCCGTCCTCGTGACCATGTCCAACCTCTACGGGTACGGCCGGCCCTCGGGCCCGATGACGCCGGAGACGCCGCTGGCCGCCACCGACGTCAAGGGCCGGGTGCGGATCCGGATGTGGACCAAGGCGCTGGCCGCCCATGAGGCCGGCCGGGTGCGGGTCACCGAGGCCCGCGCGGCGGACTTCGTCGGCCCGCAGGTGCCGGGTGACCACTCGCACCTGGTTCGTCAGCTCCCGGCCCTCCGGAAAGGCGGTCGCGCCTACGTGGTCGGCGACCCGGATGCGCTGCGGAGCTGGGCCTTCATGCCCGACGTCGCGGCGACGCTGGCGACGCTCGGCACGGACGAGCGGGCGCTCGGCCGTGCGTGGCACGTGCCGAGCAATCCGCCGCGCTCCCAGCGGCAGGCCATCGGTGACCTCGCCGTGGCGCTGGGGGTGCCGCCGGTCCCGGTGAGCAGCATCCCGTGGCCGGTCCTCCGGGCGGTCGGCGTGGTCGTTCCGATGATGCGCGAGGTGGTCGCGATCCGGCACCAGTTCGACCAGGCGTTCGTCATCGACGCGAGTGCGACGACCGAGACGTTCGGCCTGACGGCCACCCCGTGGGACGAGGTGCTCGCCGCCACTGCGCAGTCGGGGGTCATGGCCGGCTGAGCCGGCCGGCCGGTGCCCACATACGGTGGCGCCATGGTTGCTGCCTGGGTCCTCGTCACCCTGGCGTCGCTGGCCGCGCTCGCCTGTGCCTACGGCGCCTTCCGGCTCGCCCGCCGTCCCAAGGGGACGCGGCGGTGAGTGGCCCTACGGACCTGCCGGTCCCCGACACCGTCGACGTCCGCAGCGGGCCCGAGGTCGCCGAGGAGCTCCTCTCGGTGCTGCCGCTGCTGGGCGAGTGGCACGGCGAGGGCCAGGCCGCCGGCGCCGCGGGCGACCACCGGTTCGGCCAGTGGATCCGGTTCAGCCACGACGGCCGGGGGTTCCTCGCCTACGAGTCGCGGACCTGGCGGCTCACCGACGACGGGTCGATCGTCGGGCCCGACGTCCGGGAGGCCGGCTTCTGGCGCCCCCGCGGGAAGGACGACGTGGAGCTGCTCGTCACGAGTCCCGACGGTCTGGTCGAGATCTACGTCGGCACCGCGCGGACGACGACGAGCTGGGAGCTCAGCACCGACGTGCTGGCCCGCACTCCGGACGCCCCGGACGTCACCCGGGCCGTGCGGCTCTACGGGATCGTCGACGGCGCCCTGATGTACGCCATCGACCGCGCCGCGGCCGACGAGCCGCTGCGGCCTCTCATGTCCGCTCGCCTGGAACGGATCCGATGACCCGCCCCACCACCCCGTCGCAGTCGACCCGCCCCACCACCCCCCGCCGGGTCGCCGACCGCTACGTCGACGCGGTCTGTGACCTGGATCCGATCGTCGCCACGTCGCTCGGCACCCGCCCCGGCGACGACCGGCTGCCCGACCCCAGCCCGGCCGGCCTGGAGGCGGAGGCGACGCTGACCCGCGAGACCCTGGCCGAGCTGGACCGCGTGCTCGCCGCCGACCCGTCCCTGGTCGACGACCCGGTCGAGCGGAGCTGCGCCCGCCTGCTGCGGGAGCGGCTGGGGTCGGAGCTGGCCGCGCACGAGGCCGGCGAGGGACTCCGCGCGCTGTCCAACCTCTTCAGCCCGGTGCACTCGATCCGCCAGGTCTTCAGCCTGATGCCGGCCGTCACCGAGGAGGACTGGTCCGTCATCGCCCGCCGGATGGCCCGGGTGCCGACGGCGTACCGAGGGTTCCGGGAGAGCCTGGAGGAGGGCGCGCGTCGGGGTCTGCTCGTCGCACCCCGGCAGGTGCGCACCGTCGTCGCCCAGCTGGACGAGTGGCTGGCCGGGCCCTATTTCGCAGGCTTCGTCGTCACCGGTCCCGAGGCACTGCGCGACGACCTCACGAGGGCCGCGCAGGCCGCCGACGACGCCGTGGCCGAGATCCGCGACTTCCTGCGGGACGTGTACGCACCGCTGGCCGAGGGGACGCCGGACGCCGTGGGCCGCGAGCGTTATGCGACGGCCGCCCGCCGGTGGACCGGCTCGGACCTCGGTGCCGGGCGGGGGCTCGAGGAGGCCTACGCGTGGGGCTGGTCCGAGCACCGGCGGATCCTGGCCGAGCAGCGGACCGAGGCGGAGAAGGTGCTCCCCGGGGCCACCCCGATGGAGGCCATGCGCTGGCTGGGCACCAATGGCCCGGCCGTCGAGGGCGTGGAGGCCGTCCGCGCGCGGCTGCAGAAAATGATGGACGACGCGATCGAGGCGATGGACGGCACGCACTTCGACCTCGCGGAGCCGGTCCGCCGGGTGGAGGCGATGATCGCCCCGCCGGGCAGCGCGGCCGCGCCGTACTACACCCGGCCCGCACACGACTTCTCGCGGCCGGGCCGCACGTGGCTGCCGACGCTGGGCCGCACCCGCTTCCCGCTGTGGGACCTCGTCTCGATCTGGTACCACGAGGGCGTTCCCGGCCACCACCTGCAGCTGGCGCAGTGGGCCTACGTCTCCGGCCGGCTGTCGACCTATCAGACGTCGCTGGGCTCGGTCGGGGCCAACGTCGAGGGCTGGGCGCTGTACGCCGAGCGGCTGATGGACGAGCTCGGCTACTTCGGCGACCCGGGCGAGCGGCTGGGCTACCTGGATGCGCAGCAGCTGCGCTCGGTGCGGGTGGTCATCGACATCGGGATGCACCTGGAGCTGCCGATCCCCGACGACGCGGAGGGCTCGCTGGCGGCCCACCGCGGGCAGCCGTGGACCCCGGAGCTGGCGCGGGCGTTCCTGGGCGAGAACTCCGGCGCCGACATCGCCTTCCTCGACAGCGAACTGGTCCGCTATCTCGGTATCCCGGGGCAGGCGATCAGCTACAAGCTGGGGGAGCGGGCCTGGCTGGAGGGCCGCGAGGCGGCCCGGCAGGCCCGGGGTGCCGGCTTCGACCTCAAGGCCTGGCACATGGCGGCGCTGTCACAGGGTTCGCTGGGACTGGACGACCTGGCTGCCGAGCTCGCCCGGCTCTGAGCGGCGAGGTCACCCGGGCCCGTCCATCGGGAGCGGGTTGACCGTGTCGGCGTCCCAGGTGACCCGCTGGTCGGCCGGTACGGGAGCGGCTTCCAGGCCGTCGGCGGCCAGGACGCCGGTGATGCAGGCGACGCTGCCCCCGACGTAGGTCGTCATCAGGTCGATGTCGGTCGCGACGTACCAGGACCGGTCGTCCGGCCACCACAGGTTGGCGCTCTGCTCGACGGGCTCGTCCGCGAAGTTCACCGCCGCCAGCCCGACCGGCCCACGGACGAGCCAGAACTCCCGCGCGGGGAGGTGCAGCCTGCGGCCGGTCCCCTCGTGACAGGAGGACTCGATGCCGAACCAGCAGTTCGCCGGCGTCGTCGTGTGCCCCGCCAGGACGTCGGCCAGGCGGGTCGCGACGGAGACCGGGAGATGACCCTCGGGAGGCGACTCGTTCCACATTCCGGGCTGGTCGTCGTTGCCGCGGAACTCCCACGAGCCGGTGACGGAGACCCATTCCATGGCCGGGTGGGCCGTGCGGCCGTTGAACGCGGCGACCTCGGCCCAGGTCACGTCCTCGTCGGGCGGCAGGGGAGCGTCGGGGGGCAGCCCGGCCAGGAAGTCCTCGACGTCGTCGGAATGGCGGACGGCTGGGTGGAAGACCCGGACGTAGGCCTCGAAGACCGGCGGGACGATCGAGGAGACCGTGGCCCACTCCTGGCCGCGGAGCGCCGTCACGATCCACTCGGCGGCGGAGACGTCGTCCTCGACGGAGCGGCCGGCGATCTGCACGGCCAGAACCTACCCAGGGGACGGACAACCCCCGGGCTGCTCCGCGGCGCTTCCCTCGGGAGGGAAGCTGCACGCGGGCCGACTGGACAAATGTCGGCGGCCCGGGGGTCGGGTGACTGTCCGGTTCTCGCTCGCCGCCGTACGACGGACGGGCGATCTGCCGTCGCTCAGACGCGAGTCTGAACGGGCGGCCCATCTGGACGGCGGCTAGCGGACAGCCACCTCACGAGTCCTGTAGCTCAGCAAGTTACGGACCACCTCCTCTCTCGTGTACGTCGACGGTACGACGGGATCCGGAGGTGCGGCAACCGGGATTCGGGTCGGTTTCTCAGCTGTCGGCGAACGGGCCGGACGGGGTGTCCTTCGTCTTCTGGTAGACGTCGGGGATGCCGGCGTGGTCGGCGTCGGCCTGTTCGGCCGACGCGATCTGCCTGTACCGCCGGTTGCGCAGCCGCAGCAGCACGGTGGCGAGCAGCGCGGCGGTCACCGTGCCGACCAGCACGCCCACCTTCACGTGTTCGTCCCGCACGCTGCCCGGGCCGAAGGCGAGCTCCCCGATCAGGAGGGAGACGGTGAACCCGATGCCGCCGAGCAGCGCGAGACCGACGACGTCCCACCAGCTCAGTTCGTCGTCCAGTTCGGCACGCGTGAACCGGGAGACCAGCCAGGTCGCGGCGGTGATGCCGACCGTCTTGCCGACGACCAGGGCGGCGACGATCCCGAGGGCCACGCCGTCGGAGAGCGAGTCGACCAGGCCCGAGAACCCGCCCACGGTGACCCCCGCGGCGAAGAACGCGAACACCGGTACGGCCACCCCCGCCGACAGTGGGCGGAAACGGTGCTCGAAGTGCTCGGCCATGCCGGGTCCGGCGTCCGGGCCGCCGGCGGCCGAGCTGCGCACCACCGGCACGGTGAAGGCGAGCAGCACCCCGGCGACGGTTGCGTGCACGCCCGACGCGTGCATGAGCGCCCACGTGAGCGCAGCGAGCGGGAGCAACAGCCAGGGCGATCTGATCCTGCGCTGCACCAGGAACCCGAACAATGCGAGCGGCAGCAGCGACAGCGCGAGGAACCCGACGGACAGCACGGATGTGTAGAAGATCGCGATGATCGTGATGGCCAGCAGGTCGTCGACGACGGCAAGGGTCAGCAGGAAGGTGCGCAGCCCGCTGGGCAGGTGGGTGCTGATCACCGCGAGGACGGCGAGGGCGAACGCGATGTCGGTCGCCGTCGGGATCGCCCATCCGCGGAGGGCGCCGTCCCCGGTGCCGAGGTTCACCAGGACGAAGATCAGCGCCGGCACCACCATGCCGCCGACCGCCGCGGCGACCGGGAGCGCCGCGCGGCGCGCGTCGCGCAGGTCGCCGGCCACGAACTCGCGCTTGAGCTCGAGCCCGGCGACGAAGAAGAAGATCGCCAGGAGACCGTCGGCTGCCCACGTGCCCAGCGACAGGTCCAGGGAGAGGGATGCCGGCCCGACGCGGGCGTCCCGCAGCGAGGCGTAGGCCGCTGACCAGGGCGAGTTCGCCCAGGCGAGCGCGACCAGCGTGCCCACGAGGAGCAGGACGCCGCCGACGGTCTCCTTGCGCAGGACCGCCGCGATCCGGCTCGTCTCCGGCCAGGAGCCGCGGGAGAACAGGTGGCCGGCGGGAGGGGTCATGGGATCGCGAGCAGTGCCCGGACCCGCGCCGTGAGTCCCGCATCGCCCCGTGGAACGCCGTCGAGGGTGTGCACGACCGCGGCCAGCCGGACGCCGGACAACAGCCACACGGCGTCCGCGGCGTGCAGGTCGGCGACGGTGCCGGGGGAGTAGGCGGTCGGCCAGCCGTCGTCGGCGGCGCGCTCGAACAGCCGCGCCACCGTGGTGCCGGGCAGGATGCCGGTCTCCAGCGGCGGGGTGTGCAGCGTGCCGCCGGCGGCCCAGACCGCGGTCGACGTCGGGCCCTCGAGGAGCTGGCCCTCGAGTGAGGTGAGGACGACGTCGTCGGCGCCCACGGAGTGCGCGTGCCGCAGCGCGGCCATGTTGACCGCGTAGGAGAGCGTCTTGGCGCCGCCGAGCAGCCAGGGCGCCTGCGCCCGGAAGCCGACGGGGACGCCGAGGCCGAGGCTCACGACCGAGATCCCCTCGTTGCGCTGGCGCACCGTCTCGGCGGGAACGGGGGCGAGCAGGGCGAGTGCCGTCGGCGGGAGCCCGTCTCCGAGCCCGCGGGTGAGGAAGAGCCGGCACACACCCTCGACGTCGGCCGGCCAGTCGGCGAGGACGGTGTCCACCAGGGCGCACCAGACCGGCCGGCCGGGGTCGGCCAGCTCGAGCACTGCCGCAGACCGGGTCATCCGTGCCAGGTGCGCGTCGAGATGGGGCGTGCGGCCACCGGCGACGGCGACGGACTCGAAGACGCCGTCCCCCCGCCCCAGTCCCTGGTCGAACGCGGTCACCACCGGCTCGTCCGCCGGCACGGCCACCGCCGCGCCGTCCCGCCAGACCGCCACCCTGCGCTGGTCGCTCACGGACCCAGCCTGCCCGACCCCGGGCCTAGGCTCCTCACATGGGTACCGAGCACAGCCCGGCGCCGCTCGCCGAGCGGCTGCGGGCCCGCGGCCTGCGGCTGACCGCGCAGCGTCAGCAGGTGCTGGCAGCGGTCGCGGCACTGGAGCATGCGACCCCCGAGGCGATCGGGGCCCGCCTGCGCGAGGCGGCCGGTGCCGGTGGCGCCGCCCCCGACGCGTCGACCGTCTACCGCAACCTGGAACTGCTCGAGCGGCTCGGCCTGGTCTGGCACACCCACCTGGGCAAGGGGGCGCCGGTCTACCACGCAGCGGAGCACCCCCATCTGCACGTCGTCTGCCAGTCCTGCGGGGAGATCTCCTCCGTCGCGCCGGACCTGCTCGACGGCGCGGCGGAACGTCTGGCGGCCGATCTGGGTTTCACCGTCGACGTGGGTCACGTGGCGCTGTCCGGGACGTGCCGCGCGTGCCGCGAACGAGCTGGATCGGAGCACTCATGAACGTCTCACCCCTGGTCGGCCGACCGGGCGCTGTCCAGATGGAAGGCGGGGCCGTCGCGGTGCACTACGGCGACCCGCTCCGCGAGCAGCGGCTCCTGGCCGAGGGCGCGGGGCTGGTCGACCGCAGCAACCGCGACGTCGTCGCCGTCCCTGGCGCCGACCGGCTGACCTGGCTGCACAGCCTCACCAGCCAGCACCTGGACGGGCTGGCCGACGCCAGCGGCAGCGAGGCGCTGGTGCTGTCGCCGAACGGACACGTCGAGCACCACCTGGTCCTGGCCGATCTCGGCGGGACGACTTGGGCCGACGTCGAACCCGGCACGGGTGCCGCGCTGGTGACCTTCCTCGAGCGGATGCGGTTCATGCTCCGCGTCGAGCCGGCGATGGTGACCACGGACTGGGCCGTCCTCTCCGTCGTGGGCCCGAAGGCCGGAGACGTCCTCGCCGCAGCGCAGCTGCCGGCGCCGGCGGCGGACTACGCGGTGGTGGCGCTGGAGAGCGGCTTCGTCCGCCGGATGCCGCCGATCGGTGACGGCGGATCGACGGTGTTCGACCTCGTCGTTCCCCGGGCCGA
The DNA here is from genome assembly GCA_025965695.1 of Blastococcus sp. Lineage (GTDB taxonomy): Bacteria > Actinomycetota > Actinomycetes > Mycobacteriales > Geodermatophilaceae > Blastococcus_B. Next base: position 13,206 of record JAOPWM010000250.1, on the reverse strand, counting down.
TCTGGGAACCGTCGCCGACTCGTTGCTCGCCGCGGGAGCCGCACCAGCGGGCTTCCAGGCCTTCGAGGCGCTCCGGGTCGAGGCCCGGCGGCCGCGCTTCGGCGTGGACAGCGACCACCGCACGATCCCGAACGAGCTGGAGTGGCTGCAGACAGCGGTCCATCTGAACAAGGGCTGCTACCGCGGTCAGGAGACCGTGGCCCGGGTGCACAACCTGGGCCGCCCGCCGCGGCGGCTGGTCCTGTTGCACCTGGACGGCGTCAGCGAGGTGCTGGCCGAGCCGGGGACGCTGGTGCTCGCGGGCACCCGCGAGGTCGGGCGGGTCGGGTCGGTGGTGCGTCACTACGAGCTCGGCGTGATCGCGCTGGCGCTGGTCAAGCAGTCGGTAGCTATGGACACGGTCCTGACCGTGGCCGGATCGACCGCCGGGATCGACCCGGACGACGCACCGGCCGGCCCCGACGACACCCTGGCCGCGGCCCGGGAGCGTGTGCGAGCCGTCCGGTCTGCCACCATCGGCAGGTGACCCCGCCCACGTCGATCAGCGGCACGCTGGTCACCGTCGCCCCCACCGGGGCGGAATCGGCGAAGGCGGATGTCCCGTCCCTGCCGGTGACGGTCGAGGAGGTCGTGGCGACGGCGCGGGACTGCCAGCGGATCGGTGCCTCGGTGATCCACCTGCACGTCCGGGACACCGAGACGCGACCGACGCTCGACCTGGCTCGGGTGCGCGAGGTGGTGGCCGCCGTCCGCGAGGCCACCGACCTCGTGGTCCAGCTCTCCAGCGGGGGCGCCGTCACAGACCCGTTCGAGGCGCGCCTCGCCGTCCTCGATGCCGAGCCCGACGCCGCCTCACTCACGCTGGGCACGGTGAACTTCGGCCGGGACGTCTTCAGCAACCCCTGGCACCTGATCGTCGAGCTGAACACCCAGATGCAGCAGCGCGGCATCGTGCCCGAGTACGAGGTCTTCGACCTCGGCCAGCTGGCCACCCTCACCCGCCTGCTGGACCGCCACGGGCCGCCGCACGGCGGCCACGTGCACGTGGACCTGGTCATGGGCGTTCCCGGTGGGATGCCCGGCACCGCGCAGGCGCTGACCGCCTGCCTTCCCTTCCTGCCGGAGGGGGCCACCTTCGCAGCCACGGGTGTCGGCCGGACCTCGCTGCCGGTGATGCTCGCCGCGCTGTCGGCGGGTGGGCACCTCCGTGTGGGCATGGAGGACACGCTCACCTACGCTCCGGGCGAGCCGGTGCGCGACAACGCCCAGCTGGTCGCCCGTGCGGCCGGGCTGGCCCGCATCGCGCAGCGCCCGCCGCTGAGTACCGACGACGCCCGAAGCTTCTTGGGAATCAAGCCGATGGAGGCAGTCCGATGAGCCCCAAGTCTGCCCCTGCCGGGGGTGCCGCGGTCGACGCGCTCCTCGACCCCGCCTTCCTCGAGAACGCGACGACGCAGCCGATGAGCGAGGTGCGCCGGCTGCGCCGCGAGGCCGAGCAGCAGGAGGTCAACCTCTCCTACACGCGGCGGCTGCTGCAGGGGCGGCTGGACATCGTCCGCCGTGAGCTACAGCGCCGGTCCGAGCACGACGGCCGGTCGCTGGTGGACCTGCTGCCCGAGATCCTGTCGGAGAAGGGCCGGGGCCCGGCGCACGGCCTGGGCCGGCATCAGACGGTGCAGCCGCACGCTCCGGAGGAGTACGAGTCCTGGGTCAACGGGCTGACCGGCGGGATCGACCTGTCGGCCATCTCCGACCTCATCGACGCCAAGCTGGAGAAGGCCGCCCGGGCCCTGGCGGAGGCCGAGAGCGGGCTGTCCGAGCGCCGGCGCGGCGTGCAGCACGTCATGGACGGGCTGGCCGGCGAGCTCGGCCGCCGCTACCGCGACGGTGAGGCCGACGTCGCCGCGCTGCTGGCCGACGAGGGCCGGCACTGAAGAAGGACCTGCCTGCCCCCCGTCACTCGCAGGCTCGCGACGGGTCCCTGCAGGCAGGCCAGCCGGGCGGGTCCCTGCAGGGAGGCCAGGCAGGCAGCTGGCCGGACAACCCCGTCCTGGTCGAGGTGGAGCGGTCGGGCTTCCTGGAGTCGGTGCACCGGGGCGCCCTGGTGGTGCTGGACGCCGACGGCGCGGTGTCGTTCGCCGCGGGAGCGGTGGACCGGCCGACCCTGCCGCGGTCGTCGAACAAGCCGGTGCAGGCGACGGCGCTCCTGGCGGCCGGTTGGGCTCCGCGCTCATCGGCGGAGTTGGCGATCGGTGCCGGCTCGCACAACGGTGAGGACGGCCATCGGGAGCTGGCGGCCGCGATGTTGGCCGCCGCCGGGCTCGGTCCCGACGATCTCGGCTGTCCGGTGGCGCTGCCGCAGCACGAGCTGACCCGGGGGCAGTGGCTCGCGTCGGGCCGGGCACCCGACCGGCTGGCGATGAACTGCTCGGGCAAGCACGCCGCCATGCTGGCGGCATGCGTCGCGGCCGGCTGGCCGACCGACGGTTACCTCGCGCGCGACCACCCGCTCCAGCAGGCCATCGAGGCGCGGCTGGCCGAGGCGGCCGGGGAAGCGGTGACGGCTGTCGTCGTCGACGGGTGCGGTGCGCCGCAGCACGCGCTGTCGGTGACCGGCCTGGCCCGCGGGGTGCTGTCGCTGGTCCAGGCGCCGGAGGGCAGCCGCGGTCGATCGGTCGCCGACGCCATGCGCGCGGAGCCCTGGTTCGTCGCGGGCACCGGTCGTGAGGACACCGACCTGATGCGGGCCGTGCCCGGTCTGCTGGTGAAGGGTGGGGCCGACGGCGTGCACGTCGCCGCGGTACCCGGCCGGGGCGCGGTCGCGCTGAAGATGGACGACGGCGGCGACCGTGGCCGGGCACCGGCGCTGAGCGCCGGGCTGCGCCGGCTGGGGGTGCCCGCCGAGGTGCTCGCACCGTGGTTGCTGACACCCGTCTCCGGTGGGGACGGTGTGGTAGGTGAGGTGCGCCCGGCCGACCTCCTGGCGTCCTGACCTGCGACGACGGTGTGAGTGGCCTCACGGCGATCTGCTAGCTTCTCCGCTTGCAGGAGCTAGCACCCCGGTCTAGGGTCGAACATGTGCAGACACCGAGCGAGTTCGTCCGCGAGCAGGTGACGACGGTCCGCGAGAAGGTGGACCGGGTCGCCAGCAACGTGGTGGAGTCGGTCGCCGACGCCCCTGGCGTCGCGGCCGTCAGCTCGCAGGTGGGTGACTTCATCCGCGAGCAGCGCAACGCCGCGCGAGTCTCGGTGCGCGAGCTGGCACGCACGGCCGGCGTCAGCAACCCCTACCTGTCCCAGGTGGAGCGGGGCCTCCGCAAGCCGTCAGCGGAGATCCTCGCGTCGATCGCCCGGGGCCTGAAGATCTCAGCCGAAACGCTCTACGAGCAGGCCGGGATCCTCGACCGGCGTTCCGGGAATCCGGACACCGTGGCGGCGATCCGATCGGACAGCGCCCTGTCCGAGCGACACAAGGCAGTCCTGCTGGAGCTCTACGAGACCTACGTCCGTGAGCACCGGGCGTCTTCCCAGGCCGCCACCCAGAACGTCCCTCCCGTACCCCGCATCTCCACTGACAGCCCGTCGAAGGAGTCAGCATGACCCCGACCCAGACCGTGAAGCAGTACAGCGAGCTCGCCGTGGCCCAGACCCGGACGATCGCCGAGCAGGCCAAGACCCCCTTCCTTGCCTTCGTCGGCGCCGGTGACCTGGCCGTCGAGCGGGCCAAGAACGTCGTCGCGCAGTTCCGCTCGAGGGCCGAGGCGCTGCCGGGCGAGGCGCAGGTCCAGGCGGACCTCGCCGTCAAGGAGGCCCGCTCCCGGGCCACCGAGGCTGCCGACACCGCGCGGACCACGGCCCACCAGATCGCCGTCGCCGTCCGTCCCGAGGCGCTCCGCAGCACGGTCGCCGGCCTGGTCGAGACCGCTCGTACCCAGGCGGTTGCGACCGTCGAGACGCTGGCCGAGCGTGGCGCCGAGGTGGTCGAGGAGCTGCGTCACCAGCCCGGTTTCCGTCGGGTCGTGCGCGGTGCCGAGCGGGCCGTCGACGCCGTCGAGGACACCCTCGAGGACGTCCTCGAGGAGACCGCGGAGAAGGTCGTCGACGCTTCCAACGAGGTGACCTCGGTGGCGCAGAAGACGGCCGCCCGGGCGACCAAGGCCGCGGCCAAGGCCGAGGACAAGGTCGAGGACGCCGCCAAGACCACCAAGGCGAGCGCCGAGAAGGTCGTCGAGGCCCCGAACTCGGACGCCGAGCCGGTCACGCCGAAGGCCACGCCGGCCAACAAGAGCACCCCGGCCGCGCGCAAGTCCTCGCCCGCCAAGGCGACCTCGGCCCGCGTGACCCGCGCCCGGACCGCCAAGCCGGCGAACCCGACCGCGGTCCCGGCGAAGAAGAACTGACTTCCGACGTCTGACTTCTGACGTCGGACTCTGACCAGGGCCCCGGAGCTGCAACAGCGCTCCGGGGCCTTGTTCTGTCCCCAGGTGCTGTCTCGGACTCCCTCGTAGGGGTCCGGAGCCCTGTCGGAGCCCCGGACAGGGCCCCTGCGGCGGGTACGCTTCCGCCATGTCGTCCTTCGACGGGTTGCTGTTGCTCGCCCTGTACGTGGGCGCTCAGGCCCTCACCCTCTGGGCCTTCGTGGACGCGCTCGTCCGTCCGGCCGCTGGGTTCGTGGCGGCGGGAAAGCTCACCAAGCCTGGCTGGGCCGCCATCACCGGGCTCGCTGCGCTGGTCATCTTCTGGCAGCAGAACCCGATGACGTTCCTCGGGCTGCCCGCCGTCATTGCCGCGATCGTGTATCTGGTCGACGTGCGGCCTGCCGTGCGCGGGCTGCGACGCGGCGGCAACAACACCTGGTGACCGCTGCCCGCTGAGGTGCTGGTCCGGCTGAAGTGCGCCGGCCGTCAGTCGGCGGGGATCAGCGCCCAGAGCAGCAGGTAGGCGATGAACTGCGGGCCGGGCAGGACGCAGGAGATCACGAACGCCAGGCGCAGGCCGGTGCGCGAGAGTCCGTAGCGGCGGGCGATGCCGGCGCACACCCCGGCGATCACCTTGTGCTGGGTGTCCCGGCGCAACCGGGGAGCGGGCAGGGTCATACCGGTAGACCCTACGGTCGCGACATGGATCTGCGGGCGGTGCGCGGCGACATCACCGAGGCCGACGTCGACGTGATCGTGAACGCGGCGAACCCCGGGCTGCTCGGTGGCGGCGGCGTGGACGGTGCGATCCACCGGGCCGCGGGGGCCGCGGTTCTCGCCGAGTGCCGGGCGATCGTTGCAGACCTGCCCGACCGCCGAGTGCCGCGCGGGCAGGCGGTTGCGACGACGGGCGGTCGACTTCGGGCGCGCTGGGTGGTTCACACGGCGGGGCCGATCTGGTCGGCCTCGCGGGACCACTCGGCCGTCCTGCGGTCCTGCTACAGCGAGAGCCTGCGGCTGGCCGACGGTCTCGGGGCTCGCAGCGTGGCGTTCCCGGCCATCTCGGCCGGTGTGTACGGCTGGCCGATCGAGGATGCGGCGCGCCAGGCCGTGGCCGGGGTTCGGGCGGTGTCGGTCGAGCACGTGGTGGAGGTCCGGTTCGTCTTGTTCTCCGATCCTGCGTTGGCCGCGTTCGAAGCGGCGCTCATCGGCTGAAGACGCCCTCGGGCGGCTCGGGAGAAGCGACCGCATCGGCGTCGTGGACCGGTAGGGCGGTGCCGGCGAACCGGACGAGATCCTCGCCGTGGACGACGCGGGCGGGCATCGGGTCGCGGGCACAGCGGCGGACGTAGTCGTCGATCGGTAGTTCGTCCTCGGATGCGACCGCGACCAGGTTGCCGAACCGTCGCCCGCGCAGTGTGCCCGGCTCGGCGAGCAGGCAGACATTCCGGAAGAGGGAACGCAGGGTGGCGACCTGCCCGCGGGCGAACCGCAGCGGTGGGCCGTCTGCCACGTTCGCCGCGTAAACCCCTCCCGGCCGCAGGACCCGGTGCACATCGGCGGCGAACTCGGCGCTGGTGAGGTGGCCCGGGGTACGGGCGCCGGCGAAGACGTCGCAGACGACGACATCGGCGCTCGCCGCGTGCAGGGCGGCCAGGCCCACGCGGGCGTCGTCGGCGCGGACCCTGATCCGGGCACCGCGCGGCAGGGGCAGATGCTCGCGGACCAGGTCGGTCAGTGGCTGGTCGAACTCCACCACGCGCTGGCGCGAGCCCGCCCGGGTCACCGCGACGTAGCGGGGGAGGGTGAGGGCGCCGCCGCCCAGGTGGACGACGTCGAGTGCGGCGCCGGGTTCCGCGGCGAGGTCGAGGACGTGACCGATCCGCCGGACGTACTCGAACTCCAGGTGCGTCGGATCCACGAGGTCCACGTGGGACTGTGGGGTGTCGTTGACCAGCAGCATCCAGGAACCGTCGCGGTCGGCGTCGGCGAGCAGTTCGGCGCTGCCGCCGGCGACGGCTGTGGGCCCGGGCGGGAGGTCCATCTGCCGGGCCATCCTCACCTGCCCCGCAGCAGGGCTTCGGCCACGGGATCGCCCTCGACGACGACGTCTGCCGGCCGGCCCCACAGGTGGAGCAGCAGGTGGGTCGCCCGGCCGTGCAGGTGTGCGTCCTCGGTGCCGGACCGGTTCGTTCCGACGGCGACGGTACCCCGGACGACGCTCACCGACCAGGCGCGGCCGGTGTCGGTGCAGGTGACCGCGACGGTGGCGTCCGCGCTGACGAGCGGTTCGGTGTGCGCCCAGCGCGGCAGGATGACACTCAGCAGTTCGTCGACGCCGTCCTCGGCGAGCACGGGGTCGACCGGCGCGTGCGGGACACCGGCTGTGGCCTCGAGGTCCATCCGGTGGACGACGAGTTCGTGAGCCTGCCTACGGGCCCAGGAGGCGGCGACCTTGTCGGCGGCCGGGCTCATGTGCCAGGCCGGTGCGTCCGCGGGTGTGGTCCGGAGGGTGGCGACGAGCTCCACGAGCCCGGCCTCGTACCAGCCGAGCAGGTTGTCGTCGGCGGGCGGCTCCGTGGCCTCCGGTGGTGGCGGTTCGGTGGTGCCGGCCCGGAGGATCGCCGTGGCCCACCGGTGGACGGTGCCGAGGTGTCCGATCAGGGCGCGGGCGCGCCACTCGGGAACCCAGGGAACCGGGAGGTCCAGGCCCACCACCACGCCGGCCAGCCTGGACGCCAGTTCCTGGGCCAGGATCCCGAACCGCTCGCCCTCCTCGACCACGCCTTCGATCCACCGCTGCCGCAGCGCTTCGCCGGCGAGTGAGGTCACGCCGTCATCGTGCCGCTGCCCCACAGGGCCTTGAACCACGGGGCCCGGAACGAGCCGGAGCTGGACCCCGGCGGTTCGAGACTCGACGCTCAGACGGGGGCAACCGCGGACCACCGCACGGTCACTTCGCCGTGGCGCCAGCGGCGGGCAGAGCCGACGAGCGGCCAGCCCTGATCCCCCAGCGCCTCGACGGCGGCGACCCACCGCTGTCGCGGTCCGAAGGCGGACAGTCCGGCGGCCGCTGCCCACGCCGCGTCGAACGAACGGAGGAACTCGTGCACCGGTTGTCCTGGAACGTTGTGATGGATCAGCGCCTTGGGCAGCCGTTCGGCCAGGTCCGACGGCGTGGCGATGTCGGACACCCGGGTGGCGAAGGTCAGGGTCAGGGGTCCGTCGGCGTCCAGGGCCACCCACGCCGACCGCCGCCCCCACTCGTCACAGGTGCCTTCGACGATCACGCCGCCAGGTCCCAGGGAGGCCCGCATGGTGTCCCACGCCTGAGCCGCCGACGCCTCGTCGTACTGGCGGAGGACGTTGAACGCCCGAACGAGCACCGGCTGTAGGGCCGCCAGCTCGAAGCCGCCGACCCGGAAGTCGACCCGCGGCGGGTCCCGGTCGGCCGCTACCGCGGCCACGCGGGCCGGGTCGATCTCGAGCCCGACGACCTCCAGGCGGTCCACCTCGGCGCTCAACCGGTCGACGAGTTCGAGCGTGGTGACGGCGGAGGAGCCGTACCCGAGGTCGACCACGAGGGGCCGGGCGGAGTCGCGGAGGCGGGGGAGCTGGGTGGCGATCAGCCACCGGTCCACCCGGCGCAGCCGGTTGGCGTTGGTGGTGCCGCGGGTGGGCCGCCCGAGCGCCCGGGCACGGCCGGCCGCCAGCCGCGGGGCCTTGCGCTGCAGGGACGGAGACAGCGATGCCCGGTGCTTGTGGTCGCTCCTGGGCTCGCTCACCGATCCGGAGAGTAGTCCCGGTTAGCGTTGCGTCGTGCAGGTTCTACGCGAGGTCCGGTTGGCGGCCCTCACCACGTTGGGCGTCGGTGGCATCGCCGAACGTGTCATCGAGGTGGAGGACGCCGCCGAACTGGTGACCGCCGTCCGCGACGCCGACGAGGCCGGACGCCCGCTGCTGCTCCTCGGCGGCGGGTCCAACGTGGTGGCTCCGGACGACGGCTGGGACGGCGACGTCGTCGCCGTCCGCACCCGGGGCGTCGAGCGGACCGGCGGCCGGCTCGTCGTGCAGGCGGGCGAACCGTGGGACGACGTGGTCGCCTACGCCGTCGACCACCGGCTCGCCGGCATCGAGGCACTCTCGGGCATCCCGGGCTCGACCGGGGCCACGCCGGTGCAGAACGTCGGCGCCTACGGCCAGGAGGTCGCCCAGACGATCACCGCCGTTCGGGTCTACGACCGTGCCGAGAAGAGTGAGCGCACGCTGACCCCGGCCGAGTGCGGCTTCGCCTACCGCGACAGCCGGCTCAAGCGCGAGCCGGGCCGCTTCGTCGTCCTGGACGTGACCTTCGCGCTCGAGGAGAGCGCCCTCTCCCGACCCGTCGGCTACGCCGAACTGGCCCGGGCGCTGCGCGTGGAGATCGGCGGCACCGCCCCGCTGGCCGACGTCCGCAGCGCGGTCATCGAGCTCCGCCGCGGCAAGGGCATGGTCTGCGACCCCGCCGACCCCGACAGCCGCAGCGCCGGCTCGTTCTTCACCAATCCGATCGTCGCCGCTGACCGTGCGGTCGACGGCTGCCCGAGCTGGCCCGCTGGGGGCGGTCAGGTGAAGCTCAGTGCCGCCTGGCTGGTGCAATCCGCCGGCTTCGCACGCGGCACGCGGCACGGCCACGTGGGGACGTCGTCGCGGCACAGCCTCGCGCTGACGACGGAGCCCGGCGCGACCGCCACCGAACTGCTGGCCTTCGCCGACCGGGTGGTCGCCGCGGTGCGGGACCAGTTCGGGGTGACTCTCGACCGCGAGCCGACGGTGGTCCAGCCATAGGTCGGGGCGGCCCGAGTGGGGCCCGGAGGGTCCCGCGTAGGCACGACGAACCGGCTCAGCTCAGCAGGGGGACGGCACCTGGCAGTGAGGATGTAGGCGAGCCCCGCACCGGTCGGTCTGACCCAGCTCCTGGCTGACTTCGGGTCTTCCCGCGGATCTGTCGACTGCCGGTGCGGGGCTCGCTGTGCACCCGCCGGATGTGCGTCGTGACCTCATAGGAGCCTGTGCCTGCAGGTACCCGTCACTGTCTTGTCCGCTCGCCCGGCCGGCGCGTGCCGCCCCCACCGGTCAAGGCGAGAGGACGGCAACACCACGATGACAGCACGAGCGAACGACAGCCAGGTCCAGATCTTCGGGGGCGTGGACACCCACCACGACACCCATACCGCCGCCGCACTCGACGCCGCCGGCGCGATGCTGGGCTCCAAACAGTTCCCGGCCACCGCCGCCGGATACACGGCGCTGCTGTCCTGGCTGAGGAGCCTGGGCTCCCTGGTCCGGGTCGGGATCGAAGGCACCAGTAGCTACGGGGCGGGACTGGCCACCGTCCTGCGGGCGGCCGGTGTCACCGTGGTCGAGGTCGATCGACCCGACCGGTCCACCCGCCGCCGATACGGGAAGTCCGATCCCCTCGACGCCGAAGCCGCCGCCCGCGCCGTCCTGGCCGGACGCGCCACCGGCGCCGCGAAGACCCACGACGGGGTGGTGGAGTGCATCCGGGTGCTGCGGATCGCCCGCAGCAGTGCCCGTGACCAGCGCGCGGACTGCATCCGACGGATCAAGTCGCTGCTGGTCACCGCCCCCGAAGCGCTGCGCGCCCAACTGCGCGGGCTCACGGACACCAAGCTGGTGGCCATCTGCGCGGCCCTGCGACCCGATCACACCGACGCCGGCAACCCCACCACGGCCACCAAGATCGCCATCCGGGCGCTGGCGCGCCGGCACACGGAGCTGACCGGCGAGCTCGCCGACCTCGACGAGCTGATCCAGCCCTTGGTGGCTCAGGCCAACCCGGCGCTGCTCGCCGTGCACGGCGTGGGCCCCGAGGTCGCCGCGCAACTACTCATCACCGTCGGCGACAACCCCCACCGCCTGCACAGCGAGGCCGCCTTCGCCATGCTCTGCGGCGTCGCACCGCTCCCGGCGTCCTCGGGCAGGACCAACCGCCACCGCCTCAACCGCGGCGGAGATCGCCAGGCCAACAACGCCTTGTGGCGCATCGCCCTGTGCCGAATGAAGACCCACGCACCGACCCGCGACTACGTCACCCGGCGCACCACCGAAGGCCTCAGCAAGCCCGAGATCATCCGCTGCCTCAAGCGCTACATCGCCCGAGACCTCTACGGCCTCCTCGTCCCAGAAACCACTGGGAACGATCTTGCTCTAGCGGCTTGACGGACTATAGGAGCATCCGCGGTGTCGTCCGGAGGACGACAGAGTCATTGCCGGAAGACTTTGTGCTGGGCGGCCTGGGCCACCGGGCGGACCACCATCAGGTCGATGTTCACGTGCTTGGGGCGGGTGACCGTCCACGCGATGCAGTCGGCGATGTCGTCGGCGACCAGCGGCTCCCGCACGCCCCGGTAGACGGCGTCGGCCGCGTCCGCGGACCCCAGCCGGTTCCGCGAGAACTCCTCGGTGCGGACCATCCCCGGCGCTATCTCGACCACCCGGACCGGCTCCCCGTTGAGCTCCAGCCGCAGCGTCTCGGCGAGCGTGTGCACCCCGTGCTTGGCCGCCGTGTACGACGCCCCGCCTTCGTAGCTCACCAGGGCCGCGGTCGAGCTGACGAAGACGACGTCCCCGCCGCCGGACGACCGCAGCGCGGGCAGCAGTGCCTTGGTCACCCGCACCGTGCCGAGCACGTTGACCTCGTAGCTGCGGGTCCACGAGTCGGCGTCGGCGTCGGCGACGGACAGTGCGTCGAAGGCCCCGCCCGCGTTGTTGACCAGCACGTCCACCCGGTCCAGCGCGGCGGCGAAGGCCGCCACGGACGACGGATCGGTCACGTCCAACGGGAATGCGCGTGCCCCGATGGCTGACGCCAGCCTGGTCAGCCGGTCCATCCGCCGAGCCCCGACGACGACGTCGAAACCGTCGGCAACCAGACGGGCAGCGGTGGCCGCCCCGATCCCGCTGGAGGCCCCGGTGACGACGGCGGTACGACCGGCCCCCGGAAGGGCACGACGGTCGGTGGAGTGGGAAGGATCGGTACCGGGCATGAACCACATCCTGGCGCTGTTGCAGGATGAACAGTCGACAGGGGGCCGGCCGGGCCCCGACAACCGGACTACTCGAGCGGGAGGTTGCACGTGCCCGCTCGCCGTTTCTCCCGCTCCGGCGCGCCCCGGCGGGTGGCGACCCTCTCGGTACACACCAGTCCGCTCGACCAGCCAGGAGCCGGCGACGCCGGCGGGATGAACGTCTACATCGTCGAGGTGTCCCGCCGCCTGGCCGCCCGCGGCATCGCCGTCGACATCTTCACGCGCGCCACTTCCAGCGACCTCCCGCCCGTTGTCGAGATGTGCCCCGGCGTGACCGTGCGGCACGTCAGCGCCGGCCCGTTCGAAGGCCTGGGCAAGGAGGAGCTCCCCGCCCAGCTGTGCGCCTTCACCGCCGCCGTGCTGCGCGAGGAGGCCCAGCACGAGCCGGGCTACTACGACGTCGTCCACTCCCACTACTGGCTCTCCGGCCAGGTCGGATGGCTGGCCCGCGACCGGTGGAGCGTGCCGCTGATCCACACCGCGCACACCCTGGCCAAGGTCAAGAACGAGGCGCTGGCGGCCGGTGACCGCCCCGAGCCGCGCGCCCGTGTCATCGGCGAGGAGCAGGTCGTCGCCGAGGCCGACCGGCTGATCGCCAACACCGACGAGGAGGCCCGCCAGCTCGTCCGGCTGTACGGCGCCGACCCCACCCGCACCCTCGTCGTCCCGCCCGGCGTGGACCTCGACCGGTTCGCGCCCGGCGACCGCGCCGCCGCCCGTCGCGCCGTCGGCGTCGACCAGGACGCCCTCGTGCTGCTGTTCGTCGGCCGCATCCAGCCGCTCAAGGCCCCCGACGTCCTGCTGCGCGCCGCCGCCGAGATGCTCGCCGCCGACCCCGCACTCCGCTCCTGCCTGGAGGTTCACGTCGTCGGCGCCCCCAGCGGCTCCGGCCTCGAGGCCCCGAAGCAGCTCGAGGAACTGGCGGTGAGCCTCGGGATCGCCGACGTCGTCCGCTTCTTCCCGCCGCAGCCCCCCGAGCGGCTCGCCGACCACTACCGGGCCGCCGACGTCGCCGTCGTCCCCAGTCACAACGAGTCCTTCGGGCTGGTCGCGCTCGAGGCTCAGGCCTGCGGCACCCCGGTCGTCGCGGCCGCGGTCGGGGGGCTGCGGACGGCGGTCCGCGACGGCGTCTCCGGCGTTCTCGTCGACGGCCACGACCCCCGCGACTACGCCACCGCCGTCCGGGCGGTCCTGGGACGGCGGGAGCTGCTGAGCGCCGGCGCGCGCCGGCACGCGGGCCTGTTCTCCTGGGACCGCACCGCCGACTCGCTCGTCGCGGCGTACGCCTCCGCGGCCGAGGACATGGCCGGCGCCGCCCGGCCCGCCCGGCCCCGCGCCGTCGGTCCTCTGCGTGCGCTCCCCGGTGTCCAGGTGGCTCGATGAGCGAGCAGGTCGTCGCGACGCTGGACGCCGTCATCGAGCAGGCGCTGACGGACGGCGACCTGGTCCACGAGCACCCGGCCCCGGGCCGCTGGCTGGTCGATCTGCCCGGCACCAAGAAGCTCAAGACCGTCTGCGGCCTCATCGTCGGCGAGCACGCCCTGCGGGTGGAGGCCTTCGTCTGCCGCCAGCCCGACGAGAACCGTGAGCAGCTCTGGACCTACCTGCTCCAGCACAACGCGCGCATGTACGGCGTGGCCTACTCGATCGACGGCGTCGGTGACGTCTACCTGACCGGCCGCCTGCCACACGCCGCG
>JAOPWM010000219.1 GCA_025965695.1 Blastococcus sp. | reverse complement strand
CGGCGACTCCGCGGAGAGCACGGCCGAGCAGACCGGCACCGACAGCCGGGCGGGCGCCGCGGCGACCGCGGCGGCCACGGACGGCGCGGGCGGCTTGGAGACCAGCAGCACCCGCTCGGTCGCCGGGTCGGCGTCCAGTGCCGCGAGCGCGTCGAGGGTCGCCAGGCCGCCGACCGCCGCGGAGAGGTCACGGCCGCCGACGCCCAGCACGTGCGAGACGCCCACGCCGGCGGCGTCCAGCAGGCAGGAGACCTGCTGTGCGCCGGTGCCCGATGCCGCGACCAGGCCGACCGGGCCCGGCCGGACGACGTTGGCGAAGCCGAGCGCGACACCGGAGACGATCGCCGTCCCGCAGTCCGGGCCCATGACCAGGACGCCGGCCGCGCGCGCCGCCAGCTTGAGGCCGACCTCGTGCTCGACGGGGACGCCGTCGGAGAAGACGAGGACGCTGCGGCCGGCCGCAATCGCGTCGGCGGCCTCGGCCACGGCGTAGGTGCCGGGCACCGAGACGATCGCCAGGGCCGGCGCGTCCTGCGGCAGGTCGTCGAGGCCGGCGCCGATCGTCCGCTGCGGGACGGCGGCGGCGGTGCCGGTCGAACGCTCGCGGGCGGCGAGGGCGGCGTCGACGGCGGCCTCGGCCTCGGCCAGCACCTCGGCGTCGTCGGCACGGATGGCGATGAGGAGCTGCTCGGGCGAGGCAGCGCCCTCCGGGGCCAGGCCCATGTTGATCGCGAGCTCGAGGTTCAGGGGCGTGGCCATGGCGACGAGGACCGCGGTGACGCCGTCCCTCGCCCCGATGTCGCGGCTCACCTGCATGAGCCGGACCGAGTCGGCGTAGACCCCCGATCGGAGCACGACCGAGCGTGCGCCGGCTGGTATGGAAGGGGCTCCCGAGGAAGGTGTGGCGCTCACGCGACCGACCGTACCGAGAGATGTCTCAGCGGTGAAGTATTGGCCCGAAAGTGCAATAACGATTTAGCACTGAGGTACTTCCGCCGGGGCCGGGCGCGTGACACATTGGCGCCTCCCCGGTGGGGTCGACGCCCGTCGAGCGGCACCGGTTCGGGTCGGAAGTGCACGTCAAGGAGGCACTCGGATGGCGTTCAGCTGGAAGCTCTACGGGGACGGCAAGACCCCGCCCTTGGGCGAGGCGGTGGCCCCCGACGAGCGCTTGTCGTGGCCACGCACCATCGGCATCGGTGCGCAGCACGTCGTCGCCATGTTCGGCGCGACGTTCGTCTTCCCCCTGATCATGGGGCTGGACCCGAACCTCGCGATCATGATGAGCGGCATCGCGACGATCATCTTCCTGCTCATCGTGAACGGGAAGGTGCCGAGCTACCTGGGCACCAGCGCCTCGTTCGTGGGCGGGGTCGTCGCCGTCCGTGCGCAGGGCGGCAGCTCAGCCGACGTCGTCGGGGCGATCCTCGTCTCCGGCGTCGTCCTGGCCCTCATCGGTGTGGCGATCCACTTCCTGGGCGCCCGTGTGGTGAACAGCGTCCTCCCGCCGGCCGTGACCGGGGCCGTGGTCATGCTCATCGGCTTCAACCTGGCGCCCGTCGTCGCGAACACCTACTGGCCGCAGGACCAGTGGGTCGCCCTGGCGACGATGGCGTTCGTCATCGTCGCGTCCCTGGCGCTGCGTGGCTTCCTCGCCCGCATCGCGATCCTGCTCGGCCTGATCTTCGGCTACCTGCTCTCGGTGCTCCTCGACGCGACCGCCGGCCCGATCACCTCGGTGCTCGGCGGCGCGACCGAGGCGACGACGCACGACCGGATCAACTTCGGCTCCGTCAGCGACGCGGACTGGTTCGGGCTGCCGAACTTCACCGCGCCGCACTTCTCGCTGAACTTCTCGCTGCTGGTGCTCCCCGCGATCATCGCTCTCATCGCCGAGAACGCCGGGCACGTCAAGGCCGTGGCCGCGATGACCAAGCGTGACCTCGACCCGATCCTCGGGCGGGCGATCGCGGCCGACGGCATCGCGACGGTCGTCGCCACCTCCGTCGGTGGCTCCCCGACCACGACCTACGCCGAGAACATCGGCGTCATGGCGGCCACCCGGGTCTACTCGACGGCGGCGTACTACGTGGCCGCGATCGTGGCGATCCTGCTGGGCCTGTGCCCGAAGTTCGGTGCGCTGGTCAACATCGTCCCGGGTGGGGTGCTCGGCGGGATCACCGTCGTCCTCTACGGGATGATCGGGCTGCTCGGCGCGAAGATCTGGAAGGAGAACCGCGTCGACTTCGCCAACCCGATCAACCTGGTGCCGCTGGCCGCCGGGATCATCATCGCGATCGGCAACGTGAGCCTGAAGTTCAGCGACACGTTCTCGCTCACCGGCATCGCGTTCGGCGCGATCGTCGCCGTCGTCGGCTGGCACGTCGCCCGGGCGCTCGCCCCGGCGGACATGAAGGCCGCGCTGCTGCGCGAGGGCGTCTCCGCCGACAGTGCGTCCAGTCTCGGCCACACCGGCGCCGAGCTGGGTGGCGCGGACCCGTCGTCGGTCGACGAGGTCGGCCGCCCGGGTGTTCCCAGCAATCGGGGAGAGGGCACGCTCAACCGGTGAAACCAGCTCCGTTCCGTTACGCCGACCCCCTCACCCTCGACGAAGCCCTCGCGGTCCTGTCGGACGAGGGTGAGGGCGCCAAGGTCCTCGCCGGCGGCCAGTCGCTGCTCCCGCTGCTCTCCATGCGGCTCGCAGCACCGGCCACGCTGGTGGACATCAACCGGGTGCCCGGCCTCGACACCGTCAAGGCCACCGGGGACGGGGTGACGGTCGGAGCCCTGGTCCGCCACGCACGACTGCTCGGGGGCCACCCCGACGCCATGGCCGCCGCGCGGGTGCAGCCCCTGCTCGCCCGCGCGACGGCGAACGTCGCCCACCCGGCCATCCGGAACCGGGGAACGACGGTCGGCTCGATCGCGCACGCCGACCCCTCAGGCGAGATGACCTCGGTCCTCGCCCTCACCGACGGCTCCGTCACCGTGGCCACGCCGAACGGCGTCGAGACCGTCGGCTGGCGCGACCTGTTCGTCGGCCCGCTGGAGACCTCGGTCCACGGTCCCGCGATCGTCACCTCCGCCTTCTTCCCGGCGCTCGCCGCCCACTCGGGCACCGCCTTCGCCGAGGTCGCCCGCCGGAAGGGTGATTACGCGGTGTGCGGCGGGGGCGTCGTCGTCACGCTGGACGCCGACCGTAGAGTCGCCGCCGTCCGCGCCGCCTACGTCTCGGTGGGCCTGACCCCCGAGGTGCACGACCTGACCGACGCCGTGATCGGCCAGCCGGCCGACAGTGCGGACTGGGCCGCCGCCGGTGCGTTCGCGCGCACACTGGTCGACCCGGACACCGACCTGCACGCCAGCGCCGACTACCGGCGCCTGCTGGTCGGCGTCCTCACCGAACGAATGCTCGCCGAGGCTGCCGCCGAGGCTTCGGCGAGAGTGACGGGCGAGTGAGCATCGCAGGGAGCGCCAGCGACCGAGGAGCGCCAGCGACCGAGGAGCGCCAGCGAGCCCGGATCCGAGCAATCAGCACAGGGGGATTTTCATGAGCACCGACACGGAACGCACGGTCACCCTCACGGTGAACGGTGTTCCACGTGAAGCCACGGTGCCGGTACGCCGACTGCTGTCGGACGCGCTGCGCCACGACCTCGGCCTGACCGGCACGCACGTCGGCTGCGAGCACGGCGTCTGCGGCGCGTGCACGGTGCTGGTGGACGGCGCCCCGGTGCGGTCCTGCCTGATGCTCGCCGTACAGGTGGACGGGCACGAGGTCACGACCGTCGAGGGCCTGGCGCACGCGGACCACCAGGGCGGGCAGGTGCTGCACCCGGTGCAGGAGGCCTTCCGTGAGTGCCACGCGCTGCAGTGCGGCTTCTGCACCCCGGGCTTCCTCATGACGATCGCCGCCGGCCTCGAGGGGCGCGACAACTCGGCCGAGCTGACCGAGGAGGAGGTCGACGACATGGTCGGCGGCAACCTCTGCCGGTGTACGGGCTACGCCAACATCAAGAAGGCCGTGCACCACGCCGCCGCGACGATGCGGGACTCCGAGTGACGGCCACAACGGCCGTTGTGGCCGCTCGGGACGGTGTTCGATGACCACCAAGCTGTTCGGCGAGCCGGTCCGCCGACGGGAGGACGCCCGGCTGATCATCGGCAAGGGTCGCTACCTGGACGACATCGGCTCGAAATCCCTGGCGGCCGCCTTCGTGCGCAGCCCGCACGCGCACGCGCGGATCACCGACATCGACGTCGAGGGCGCCCTGGACGTCGAGGGCCTCGTCGCCATCTACACCTACGAGGACCTGCACGGCCCGATGGCCGAGCCGCTTCCGGTGCTGATCCCCCACCCGCAGCTGACGTCGCCGCGCACCGGCTACCCGCTGGCCAACGGCGAGGTCAACCACGTCGGCGAGGCGATCGTCATGGTGGTCGCGACCGACCGGTACATCGCCGAGGACGCCGCCGAACGGATTCT
>JAOPWM010000212.1 GCA_025965695.1 Blastococcus sp. | reverse complement strand
AGGTGCTGGTGCTGTCGCTGGACGCCCGGCGCTGCCGGGACGGCGCGGCCACCGACTCCGGGTACGAGATCACCACCCACGGCGGACGCCGGGGCACGGGTCAGGACGCAGTCGCGTGGTGCATCCGGGCCGCCGCGCTCGGGGCCGGAGAGATCCTGCTGAACTCGATGGATGCCGACGGCACTCGTGCCGGGTTCGACACCGACCTGATCAGCCAGGTGCGCCGCGAGGTGTCGGTGCCGCTGATCGCCAGCGGGGGAGCGGGCGCGGCCGAGCACTTCCCGCCCGCGGTGACGGCGGGCGCCGACGCCGTCCTGGCCGCCAGCGTCTTCCACTTCGGCGTGCTGCGCATCGGTGACGTGAAGGACGCGCTGGCCGGCGCGGGACTGCCCGTCCGCCGCTGAGAGCCCCCGCCCTCCGCGATCATGAAGTTCCGGTGGCGACGCGCTGGTCCCGGACCGCGTGTCGCCCCGCCGGCTTCATGATCGTTTCTACGGGGCGACCGTCACGCGGGCGACGTCCCGGCGCCCGGCCGCCCAGAGCAGCAGCTCCATCGGCTCCCCCTCGACCGCCGTTCCGCCGTCGCTGAATCGCTTCTCCTCGCCGGGGGCATCGGTGCGGCGCAGCACGAGCCCGCCCGCCCGCCCCGCTGCGGCGCGGCGGGCGAAGAGCCCCGCGGCGCTCCACAGGGCGTCCTGTGCGGCCCGCGGCAGCTCCCGCGGGGTCCAGCCCGGCTGCGCGCGGCGCACGTCCTCGTGATGGATGGCGAACTCCGTGGTGTTCAGCGCACCGCCGACGAGCGGCCAGGACATCGGTGACCACGCAGGGGGACCGGCCCGGAGCCGGTCGACCACCTCGGCGTACGGGGTCGAGTCGCGCAGCCGGTCCTCGAGCCGGTGCGGCCACTGCGCGAGCGGGCCACCACCACTCACCACCTCGGCACCCAGACCGACCAGCGCATCGGGCCGACGCTCGCGGACGACGAGGTGCGCGGCGAGGTGGGCGGTGTCCCAGCCGGCGCACAGGGTCGGGGCATGGGGACCGACCTCGGCGAGCAGGTCGGCCAGCTCCCGGCGTTCACGGTCGGCGAACGACGGGGAAGAGGAGGTCATCACCGAAGGTTAGCCAGGGGGTGCAGGCGCACACCTCCGAAGAGCGCTTAGCCGCTCTAACGATCGCGTAGCATCCGAAGCCCGCCGTCCGACCCTGAGGAGCACTGTGGCCCGCCGCCGAGACGCCGTTGTCCGGCGCGGTCTCCGCCACGTCCGGCGCTCCATCGTCGAGCAGCCGGGCATGTTCACCCTCGCGGTCCTGGCCAGCAGCCTGTACGGCGGGATGACCGTGGCCAGCGCCTGGGTGATCGGCCAGATCACCGACCGGGTGCTGCTGCCGGCGTTCGCCGACGGGGCGACCACCGCCGCGGCGCTGGCCCTTGCGGCCGCGGCGATCCTCGGGGTCGCGCTGCTCAAGATCGTCGGGATCCTGGGCCGGCGGCTGTTCGCCGGGATCATGAGCTACCGCCTGCAGGCCGACTACCGGCGCCGGGTGACCCGCCAGTACCTGCGACTGCCGTTGTCCTGGCACCAGAAGCACCCGACGGGCCAGCTGCTCTCCAACGCGAACTCCGACGTCGAGGCGTCCTGGTTCTTCGTCGCGCCGCTGCCCTTCGCCTGTGGCGCGCTGGTGATGATCGCGATCACGGTCGTGGCGCTCGTCCTCACCGACCCACTGATAGCCCTCGTCGGCCTCGTCGTCTTCCCGCTGGTCTTCCTCGTCAATGTCGTGTACTCGCAGGTGATGAGCCCGCGGATGCAGCGGGCGCAGCAGCTGCGCGCCGAGGTCAGCGAGATCGCGCACGAGAGCTTCGACGCGGCGCTGGTGGTGAAGACGCTGGGCCGGGAGACCGCCGAGACCGAGCGCTTTCAGGCCCGGGCCGAGGAACTGCGCGACGGGCTGGTCGCCGTCGGCCGGGTCCGCGGTCTGTTCGACCCGATGATGGAGGCGCTGCCGAGCCTGGGCACTCTCGCCGTGCTGCTGATCGGCGCCGGCCGGGTCGCAGACGGCAGCACCGACGCCGGCAGCCTGGTCTCCATCGCCTACCTTTTCACCCTGCTGGCGCTGCCCATCCGCGCCATCGGCTGGGTGCTCGCCGACCTGCCCCGCGCGCTGGCCGGCTTCGACCGCGTGACCCCGGTGCTCGAGGCCACGGGGGAGACGCCGTACGGCCCGGATGCCGCGGTGGCCGGCGAGGTCGGTGCCGAGGTCGGGGTGCACGACGTCGGGTTCTCCTTCGACGGCACCTCGCGCCCGACGCTGTCCGGCGTGACCTTCGACGTGCCCGCCGGCCGCACCGTCGCGATCGTCGGTCCCACGGGCTCGGGCAAGTCCACCCTCGCGGGCCTGCTGGTGCGACTCGTCGACCCCTCCGACGGGCACGTGCTGCTCGACGGGATCGACCTGCGCCGGCTCCGTGAGGGCGAGATGAGCGACCAGGCGGCGTTCGTCGCGCAGGGGACGTTCCTCTTCGACGACACCGTCCGGGGCAACATCACCCTGGACGCACCGTTCACCGACGAGGAGGTCTGGACGGCGCTGCGCGTGGCGGCCGCCGACGACTTCGTCGCGGCACTCCCCGAGGGACTCGACACGCGGGTCGGCGAGCGGGGGGCCACCCTCTCCGGCGGCCAGCGCCAGCGGCTGGCTCTCGCCCGGGCCGTCGTCCGCCGTCCGCGGCTCCTGGTGCTGGACGACGCGACCAGCGCCGTCGACCCGTCCGTCGAGGCCCGCATCCTCGACGCGCTCCGTTCAGGGGGCGGAGGCGCGAGCGCCGCGCCCGCGACCGTCGTCGTGATCGCCTATCGGCAGGCCACGATCGCGCTGGCAGACGAGGTCGTCTGGCTCGAGCAGGGCCGGGCGCTCGCGCGGGGCACCCACGCGGAGCTGCTCGCCGCCGTCCCCGGCTACGCCGCCCTGGTCCGCGCCTACTCGCAGGCGGAGGTCGCTGCATGACCGACGTCACGGTGGCGGCCGACCATCGCGAGGAGGGTGCGCTCGCCACGCTCCGGCGCGGCCTGCGGATGATGCCGGAGTTCCGCCGCGGACTGCCCGTCACCTTCGCGCTCGCCCTGGTCGCGACGGCCGGCCGGGTCGTCGTGCCGATCGCCGTCCAGCAGGTCATCGACCGCGGTCTGGCTGCGGGCGCCCCGGACATGTCGCTGCTCACCTGGTTGGTCCTCGCCTGCGCCATCGTCGTGGTGCTCACCGCCGTCGCCGTCTACCGGATGAACGTCCGGCTGTTCCGGACGACGGAGACCGCGCTGGCCAATCTGCGCGTGCGCGCCTTCCGGCACGTGCACGACCTGTCGGTGCTGCACCAGCAGGGAGAGCGGCGGGGATCGCTGGTCTCCCGGGTCACCAGCGACGTCGACCAGTTGTCGGTGTTCATGCAGTGGGGCGGGGTGCTCGGCCTGGTCAGCGTCGGCCAGCTCGTCGTCGCCACCGTGGTCATGAGCCTCTACTCCTGGCAGCTCACGCTGCTGGTCCTCATCTGCTTCGTCCCACTGGCGGTCGCCGTCCGGTGGTTCGCGAAGCGCCTGGCCGCCTCGTACGGAATCGTCCGCGAGCGGGTCGGTGACGTGCTGGGTGCCGTCGCGGAGTCGGTCGTGGGCGCCCCGACGGTGCGCGCCTACGGGGTCGGCACCCGGACGGCCAACCGCATCGACACCGCCATCGACCGGCAGTACCGCGCCCAGGTCGAGGCCCAGAAGGTGACCGCGGCGGTGTTCGTCAGCGGCGAGTTCGTCGCGGCACTGGCCAACGCGGCGGTGGTCGTCGTCGGGGTGCTGCTCGGCGTCGCGGGGGAGATCTCCGCGGGCACTCTCGTGGCGTTCCTGTTCCTCGTCACTCTCTTCGTCGCCCCCGTGCAGACGGCGAGCGAGGTGCTCAACGAGGCGCAGAACGCCGTCGCCGGATTCCGCCGGGTGCTGGACGTGATCGACACCGAGGCCGACATCCGCGACCCGGCGATCGACGACCCCGCCGGCGTCCGGGAGCTCCCCGGGGGTCCGCTCGGGGTCCGCTTCGACCACGTCTCCTTCCGGTACGCACCGGGTGCGCCCAAGGCGCTCGACGGCGTGGACCTCACCGTCGCGCCCCGGCTGCGGATGGCGATCGTGGGGGAGACCGGCTCGGGGAAGACGACGTTCGCCAAGCTGGTCACCCGGCTGATGGACCCGGTCGAGGGGCGCGTGCTCCTGGGGTCGGACGCCGCCGGCTGGGTGCCGCTGGACGACGTGGCGTTCGCCTCGCTGCGCTCGCGCGTGGTCATGGTCCCGCAGGACGGGTTCCTCTTCCACGCGACGGTGGCCGACAACGTCCGGTACGGACGTCCCGGCATGACGGACGCCGACGTCGTCGCTGCGTTCGACGAGCTCGGGCTGACCGACTGGGTGGGCGGCCTCGACCAGGGCGTCGCGACGCCGGTGGGCCAGCGCGGTGAGTCGCTGTCGGCGGGGGAACGGCAGCTGGTCGCCGTCGCCCGCGCCTATGTCGCAGACCCCGACCTGCTGGTGCTCGACGAGGCGACCAGCGCCGTCGACCCGGCCACCGAGCAGCGGCTGACCCGCGCGCTGGACACCCTCACCGACGGCCGGACCACGCTCACCATCGCGCACCGGCTCTCCACGGCCGAACGGGCCGACGAGATCCTCGTGGTGGACGCGGGGCACGTCGTCCAGCGCGGAACGCACGCGCAACTCGTCGACGCCGAGGGCCCCTACGCCCGGCTGCACGCCTCCTGGCGCCGCTCCTCGGCGGGCGAACCCACCTCGGCGGTCTGACCAGCGCCCATCCGTCCCGGGCACGGCACCGAACGGCTCCCCGGCCCCTACGCTGCGCGCATGCCGTCCGCCCCGCCGTCGAGGGGTCCGCGCGTCCGCGTGCCCGGCCCCGCGCTGGCGGCCGGTGTCCTCGGCGTCGTCGCCGCGGCGGCCCTCGCCCTCGTGCTGCTGGCCGTGCTCGGGCTCGCCCGGTGGGGCGAGGACGCCGTCGCCTCGTGGCTGATCGGTCTGCTGCTCGTCCCGCCCCTGCAGGTGGTCGCGGCCGTCGTCCTGCTGTGCCGGCGCGGCTGGCTGCCGCTCGCCCTCACCAGCGTGCCGGGGGTCCTCCTGTCCGGCTACCTGCTCCTGTCGTCCGTGCCGGCCGGCGACATCCACCTCGCGTCGCCCGTGTTCGGGTGCGTCGTCCTGCCGGTGCCGGTGCTGGTGCTGACACTCCTGCCGGCCACCCGCGTGTGGGCGGCCCGCGCACGGGCCTGAGCTGCCAGGTCGGCGTCCTACGCTGCCCGGCATGCCGTCGTCCTCGTCGCGCTCCCGGGTCCCGGTGCGACGTTCGCCCCGCTCGGCACCGTGGGGCGCGAACGCCGTCACCGCTCCCCGGGAACGTCCCCCGGCCGTCCCGTTCGCCGTCGCCTTCGGTCTCCTGCTGACCATCGAGATCCTGTACCTCGGCTGGCTGCTGTGGGAGCCCGACCCCCGGGTCGACCGGTTCCTCGTCGTCCCGCTGCTGCTGGCCGCCGCGGCGGCGCTCGGCTCGGTCCTGGTGCTGCAGGGCCGGCGCCGGGGATGGGTGGTCCTCGCCGTGGCGGCCATCCTCCCGCTCCTGGCGCTGCTCGGCCTGGTCTTCCTGCTCGGTGCGTTCGGCGCCGGCGCGCAGATGTGGGCCGCCGTCCTGCTGCTCGTGGGTCCGCTGGCCACGCTCGTGCTGGCGCTACGGCGGCCGGTCCGTCAGTGGTGCGGGCCCGGCCGGGCGCGTCGCTCGCCGGGGGGACGGCGCGGGGTGGGGTCCTCCCGCTAGCGTCGGGCCCGTGAGCACCCAGTGCAGCACCGATGTCGTCGTCGTGGGGGCGGGGCTGGCCGGTCTGGTCGCCACCGCCGAGCTGGCCGACGCCGGCAAGCGGGTGATCCTGGTCGACCAGGAGCCCGAGGCATCCCTCGGCGGCCAGGCGTGGTGGTCCTTCGGCGGGCTCTTCCTCATCGACTCCCCGGAGCAGCGGCGACTGCGGGTGCACGACTCCCTGGAGCTGGCCCGTCAGGACTGGCTCGGCACCGCGGGCTTCGACCGGACCGAGGACCACTGGCCGCGGCAGTGGGCCGAGGCCTACCTGCAGTTCGCAGCGGGGGAGAAGCGGGCCTGGCTCAAGGAGCAGGGCATCGGCTTCTTCCCGGTCGTCGGCTGGGCCGAGCGCGGTGGCTACGGCGCCACCGGGCCGGGCAACTCCGTACCGCGCTTCCACATCGTCTGGGGAACCGGTCCCGGCATCGTCGAGCCGTTCGCCCGGCGGGTCCGCGCCGCGGTGGACGCCGGCCTGGTCGAGCTCCGTTTCCGGCACCGGGTGGCCGACCTGATCGTCAGCGGGGGAGAGGTCACCGGTGTGCGGGGCGCCGTCCTCGAGGCCAGCGGCGTCGCCCGCGGTGAGGCGAGCTCGCGCGCCGAGGTCGAGCCCTTCGAGATCAGCGCGCAGGCCGTCGTCGTCACCTCCGGTGGCATCGGCGGCAACCACGAGCTCGTCCGGAGGAACTGGCCCGCCCGGCTCGGCCCGGCGCCGCAGCGGCTGCTCTCCGGCGTACCGGCGCACGTCGACGGCCACATGCTGCAGGCGACCCAGGCAGTCGGCGCCAGCGTGATCAACGGGGACCGCATGTGGCACTACACCGAGGGGATCGCCAACCATTCGCCGGTCTGGGCACAGCACGGCATCCGGATCCTCCCCGGGCCGTCGTCCCTGTGGCTCGACGCGACCGGCCAGCGGCTGCCGGTGCCGCTGTTCCCCGGCTTCGACACGCTCGGCACGCTCGCCCACATCGGGCAGACCGGCTACGAGCACACCTGGTTCATCGCCACCCACAAGATCGTGGAGAAGGAGTTCGCGCTCTCCGGTTCCGAGCAGAACCCCGACCTCACCGGCAAGGACGTCAAGCTGCTGCTCAACCGGGCCAGGGCGGGGATCTCGGGGCCGGTGCAGGCGTTCCTCGACCGGGGGGAGGACTTCGTCGTCGCCCCGACCCTTCCCGAACTGGTCGCCGGGATGAACCGGATCACCGGGGGGACGCCGGAGCTGGACCTGGCGCAGATCGAGGGGGAGATCGTCGCCCGCGACCGCGAGATCGAGCACCCGTTCACCAAGGACATGCAGATCACCGCCATCCGGGGGGCTCGCAACTACCTCGGCGACAAGCTCATCCGGGTCGCCCCGCCGCACCGGCTGCTCGACCCCGAGGCCGGTCCGCTGGTCGCCGTCCGGCTCAACCTGATCACCCGCAAGACCCTGGGCGGCCTCGAGACCGACCTGTCCGGCCGGGTGCTCCGTCCCGGTGGGGAGGTCTTCCCCGGGCTGTACGCCGCCGGTGAGGTCGCCGGCTTCGGCGGTGGCGGCATGCACGGCTACCGGTCGCTGGAGGGCACCTTCCTCGGCGGCTGCCTGTTCTCCGGGCGGACGGCGGGCCGCGCGGTGGCGGCCGCGCTGTGACGTACGGACCCGCGGACCCCGCAGGAAGTCCCTGGGCCGACCCGACGACGCAGACCCAGCCCGGCAACCCCTACCTGGGCCCGTCGCCGACCGCACCGGAGCCGTACAGCCCGCCGGCGCCCTACGGGTACCCGCCCGCGTACGGCTACCCGCCGCCGCACGGCTACCCGGGCTACGGCTACCCGGGCTACGGCTACCCGGGACCGTGGGAGCCGGTGCCGCCGCGGGGCCCGCGTCGGCCTGGGCAGGTCATCACCAGCGCCGTCCTGGCCTTCGTGCAGGCCGGCGTGGTGCTCATCGCCTCGCTGTACCTGTGGTTCTTCTCCTCGATCGTCGACCTCGCGGCGCAGCGGAACCCGGGCGTGTACTCCTCCGCCCGGGTCAATGCCCTGGCCGCCGAGGGGACCGTGATGGCCGTCGTCCAGTTGGTCTCCGTCGTTCTCCTCGTGGTCGCCGGGGTCCGCGCCCTCAGCGCCCGGACCCGGACGGCCTGGCTGCTGACGGTTGGCGCGCACGCGGTCCAGATCGTGCTCGCCCTCTACTGGGCGGTCCGGCTGATCACGCTCATGCACGAGACACCCGGCCCCGATGCCCAGGGTGCGCTGGCCGGGTTCACGATCTTCTTCGCCGTGGCACCCGTCGTCGGCCTCGGACTGGTGTCGGCCGGGCCGGGCCGGCGCTGGTTCCAGAGCCCGCAACAGCCCTGACCCGGCGTGCGGGAGACTGGGCGGTATGTCCGCGGTCCCGTCCCTCGACCCCGCCGTCTCCGACCTGCTGCGCCGCGACCCCGCCGGGCTCGTGGCCGCCGTGGTCCAGCAGCACGACACGAGTGAGGTGCTGATGCTCGCCTGGATGGACGACGAGGCGCTGCGGCGCACCCTCACTACCGGCCGGGCCACCTACTGGTCGCGTAGCCGCGGTGAGTACTGGGTAAAGGGGGAGACCTCGGGCAACCGCCAGTGGGTGCGTGAGGTCCGGGTGGACTGCGACGGCGACGCACTGCTGGTGCTCGTCGATCAGGAGGGCGCCGCCTGCCACACCGGGGAGCGGAGCTGCTTCTACCGCTCGCTTCCTGCGATCGAGGGAGTGCCGGCATGAGGTTCGGCGTCACCACCCCGAGCCGCGAGGAGTTCGCGGCGATGGACCAGCCGGTCGTGCCGGTGACCCGTCACCTGCTCGCCGACAGCGAGACCGCGGTCGGCATCTACCGGAAGCTGGCGGGCAACCGCCCGGGCACCGTGCTGCTGGAGTCCGCCGAGCAGGGCAAGCGGTGGGCGCGGTACAGCTTCGTGGGCGTGCACAGCGCGGGCGTTCTCACCGAGCGCGACGGGCGCACCGAGTGGCTGGGCGACTCCGTCCCCGGCCTCACCGACGACCTGCCCGCTGACCCGCTGGACGCCGTCCGGACGCTGGCCCGGCGGATGCGCACCCCCCGGGTGCCGGGCCTGCCCCCGCTGACGGGCGGCCTGGTCGGCTACCTCGGCTACGACGTCGTCCGCCGGCTGGAAAGGCTGCCGGAGACCAGCACCGACGACCTCGGCATGCCCGAGATCGCGATGATGCTGGTGACCGACCTCGCCGTTCTCGACCACACCGACGGCACGGTGCTGCTGATCGCCAACGTGCTGCGGGGGTCGGGCGGGTACGACGAGGCGGTGACCCGCCTCGACGCCATGGCGGCCGACCTCACCAAGGCCGTGCCCCCGGGGGTGGCGGTCCTCGAGACCGCCGAGGCCCCGGACGTGCAGAGCAACCTGCAGCCCGGCGTCTACGCCGACGGCGTCGAGCGGATCCGGGAGCACATCCGGGCCGGTGACGCCTTCCAGGTGGTGCTCTCGCAGCGGTTCGAGCTGGCTTCGGACGTCGAGGCCCTGGACCTCTACCGGGTGCTGCGGGCGACCAATCCGTCGCCGTACATGTACCTGCTGCGCTTCGCCGGCAGGGAGAGCCCGTTCGACGTCGTCGGCTCCTCGCCGGAGGCGCTGGTGACCGTGACCGGGGCCTCGGCCGTGGTGCACCCGCCGGCCGGCACCCGGCCACGGGGAGCGACCCCGGAGGAGGACGTGCGGCTGGCCGAGGGTCTGCTCGCCGACCCGAAGGAGCGCGCCGAGCACGTGATGCTGGTCGACCTGGCCCGGAACGACCTCGGCCGGGTCTGCGTGCCCGGGACCGTCGAGGTCCCCGACTTCATGCGCGTGGAGCACTACAGCCACGTCATGCACCTGGTGTCGACCGTGGCCGGCGAGGTCGCGCCGGCGCACGACGCGCTCGACGTCTTCGACGCCACCTTCCCGGCGGGCACGGTGTCGGGCGCGCCCAAGCCCCGGGCGATGGAGATCATCGAGTCGCTGGAGCCGACCCGGCGCGCGCTCTACGCCGGAACCGTCGGCTACGTCGACGCGAGTGGGGACATGGACATGGCGATCGCGATCAGGACCGCGGTGCTGCACCGGGGGCGGGCCTACGTGCAGGCCGGCGCCGGGATCGTGGCCGACAGTGACCCCGCCACCGAGGAGGCGGAGACCAGGCACAAGGCGCGGGCGGTGCTCTCGGCGATCGCGACGGCGGAGGGGCTGCGGGAGCTCGGGTGAGTGCCGCCCCGCGCAGGGAACTCACCGCCGCCGTCGTCGGCGCAGTCCTGGCCGGCGCGCTCGCGCTGTCGGCGACGATCCCGGCGCCGGCCTGCACGTAGGCCCGGCCCTGGTGCAGCACGGCGGTGCGGATGGCGATCGCCATGTCCATGTCCCCGCTGGCGTCGACGTAGCCGACGGTTCCTGCGTAGAGCGCCCGCCGGGTCGGCTCCAGCGACTCGATGATCTCCATCGCCCGCGGCTTGGGGGCTCCCGAGACGGTGCCGGCGGGGAAGGTGGCGTCGAAGACGTCGAGAGCGTCGTACTCGGCGGCCACGTCACCGGCCACGGTCGAGACCAGGTGCATGACGTGGCTGTAGTGCTCGACCCGCATGAAGTCGGGCACCTCCACCGTTCCCGGTACGC
>JAOPWM010000207.1 GCA_025965695.1 Blastococcus sp. | reverse complement strand
CGCGGCGGTCCGGTCACCGGTGACGTTCATCAGCGGGGAGCCGTACTGCAGGCTGCCGAGCTTGTCGACGGTCGCGAACGACGTCCCGGCGTAGGCGGCCTCGTAGCCCAGGGCCCGGTCGAGCTCGGTGGCATGACCGACGGACTCATGGATGGTGAGGAAGAGGTTCGTCGGGTCGACGACGAGGTCGTAGCGGCCCGACTCGACCGACGGCGCCTTCGTCTTCTCCCGGAGCAGCTCGGGGATCTCCGCCAGCTCGCGGCGCCAGTCCCAGGAGTTGCCGGTCAGGTACTCCCAGCCCTTCCCGACCGGTGGGGCGAGCGTGCGCATGCTCTCGAACTGGCCGGTCGCCCGGTCGACGGTGAGCGCGGTGAACTCCGGGTGGATGCGGACGCGCTGCTGGCGGGTCCGGGTGCCGGCGGTGTCGGCGTAGTACTTCTGCTCCTTCACGTGCATGCAGCTGCTCTGCACGTGCTCGACCCCGTCGGCGGCCATCAGCCGCTCCGACAGCTCGATGAGCAGCGCACTCTTCTCGCTGTCGGGCACCTCGAAGGGGTCGATCTCGTAGTCGGAGACCCACATCGCGTCGACGTAGACGGGCTCGGGTGCGAGTTCCACGCGGTCGCTGTTCATCGCCGCGGAGACCTTGGCGACGGTCACGGCCTGCTCGGCCAGACGCACGGCCTCTGCGGCAGTGAGGACGACGCCGGCAGCGAAGCCCCACGTGCCCTCGTGCACCACGCGGACGGCCAGCCCGAGGTCCTCGCCGTCGGTGAACGACTCCGGCCGGGCGTCGCGCAGGCTCACCGTCTGGGTGTGGATGCGCTCCACCCGGAGATCGGCGTGCTCACAGCCGAGGTCGACCGCGCGGGTGAGCGCGGCGTCGGTCAGCGCGGCCAGCGGCAGGGCGAGGAACGTCTCGTCGACGGTGCGGGAGGGTGACACGGGCCCCTGTCTACCAGCCCCGTCCCACACGGCGAGATCTGCACACTGGCCCTCATCAGGGCCCTGATGTGGGCGAGTGTGCAGATCTCGCCGGGCAGGGATGGGACGACGGCCGGCGGGTACCGGCCGCGCATGGCCGACACCGGGGACGACGTCACGCTCACGTTCGGCGGGAACGCAACCACGCTGCTGCGGATCGGCCCGTTCACGCTGCTCACCGATCCGAACTTCCTGCACCGCGGGCAGCGGGCGCACCTGGGCTACGGTCTGCGCGCCAAACGGCTGACGGAGCCGGCCCTCCAGCCCACCCAGCTGCCGACGCTCGACGGAATCCTGCTGTCGCACATGCACGGCGACCACTGGGACCGCATCGCCACGAAGTCCCTGCCCAAGGCGACGCCCGTCGTCACCACACCCGAGGCCGCGAAGTGCCTGGCCGACCGGGGCTTCACCCGGACGTCAGACCTACGCGCCTGGGAGACCCACGAGTTCACCCGCGGCACGGACACACTGCGGATCACGTCGGTGCCCGGTGTGCACGGCCCGGGACCGCTCGACCGGGCTCTCCCGCAGGTGATGGGCAGCGTCGTCGAGTTGACGCGCGGCGGCGTGACGGGGCCGGAGGTGTCGTGGCGGGGCTTCATCAGCGGCGACACGCTCTACCGGCCGTTCCTGGGTGAGGTGCTGGAGCGGTGCGGGGCCCTCGACGTGCTGATCCCCCATCTGGGCGGCACGAAGGTCCTCGGCATCACCGTGACGATGGACGCCCGGCAGGGCGCGGACCTGGTCGAGCTGCTCAAGCCGCCGGTCACCGTGCCGGTGCACTACGACGACTACGACCGGTTCAAGAGCCCGCTCGGCGACTTCCTCGCCGAGGTCGGCCGCCGGGAGCTGCCCGGCGAGCTGCGGACCGTCCAGCGCGGCGACACCATCTCGCTCCGGGCGTAGCTAGAACTGCTCTCCCGTGCGCCACGGCATCTCCTGCAGCGTGAGCGTGTTGCCGTCCGGGTCGCTGAACCCGGCGTACTTGACCCCACCGCCCACGTCTTCCACCGGGCCGACCTCCACGCCGCGGCCGACCAGCTCCGCGCGCGCCTTCTCGATGTCGGCGACCACCAGGTGGAGTGCCCTGACCGACCCCGGTTCCCCCTCGTACGCAGGCACTCCGGTACCCATCCCGACGGAGCACGCCGAGCCCGGCGGGGTCAGCTGTACCACCCGTACGCCGTCGAACGGCCGCACGTCGACGTCCTCGATGAAGCCGAGCTGTTGGGTGTAGAAGGCCTTGGCGCGGTCGACGTCGGTAACCGGGATCGGTACCAGCTCGAGCTTCATGTCCATCTGCTTCTCCTCGTGTGATGGGGTCGGGGCCTGGGGGACCGGTTCAGTCGCGGGCGAGAACCTCGTCCAGTCGCTCGTAGCCCTCGATGACGCCGGTGTCCATGCCGCTGGCGACGAAGGCGTCGCGGTCGACGAACGAGTCCACGAGCGACGTCGCGGTCAGCCGGGTGCGGCCGTTGCCGAGGTTCTCGAGGACGAGCTTCTCCAGGGCGACGGCGTCCGGCATGCCCTCGAAGGTGAAGGTCTGGACGATCAGCTCGTTCGGCCGCACCTCGTGGAAGGAGCCGTGGAACCCGTAGTCCTCGCCGTCCCGGGAGTGGATGTAGCGGTAGGAGCCGCCGGTGCGGCAGTCGAAGGAATCGATCGTCATCGTGAGGTCCCGCGGACCGAGCCACTGGACGACGAGGCCGGGGTCGGTGTGGGCCCGGAAGACCTTCTCCGGCGAGGCATCGAACTCCCGGACGATCCGGACGAGCGGGACGTCGGGGTCGCAGACGATCTGGGTCTCGTGGTGCGTCGCACGGGTCATGACGGCGTTCCCTTCTGGGGTGGTGGGACAGGTTCGACGGCATCCGGCATCGCGCGGAGGACGTCGTCGAGACGGCGATAGCGCTCCTCGGCCTGCTGCCGGTAGCGCTCGATCCACTTGGTCATGAGGTCGAAGACATTCGCTTCGAGGTGCACCGGGCGGCGCTGGGCCTCCCGGCTCCGGCTCACCAGGCCTGCGTCCTCGAGCACCTTGAGGTGTTTGGAGACGGCCTGGACGGTCACGTCGTAGGGTGCGGCGAGCTAGTTCACCGTGGCGTCGCCGACCGCGAGCCGCGCCACGATGTCCCGGCGGGTGGGGTCGGCCAGCGCCGAGAACACGCGGGAGAGCGGATCTGCCACCACCGAGGTCCTCCTCGTACTCAACCTTTCGGTTGAGAAGAGGCTAGCGAGGCGGCAAGGCCTTGGTCAACCGTTCGGTTGAAAAACCTACGGGCCGCCTCGAAATCCTGCGCCCAGCGTTCGTCGTAGTCGACGACGACGGCCGATGGTCCGGAGCTCATGCCGCCGCTCAGCCCGACGCGAGGCGGGCGGCGCGGGTGGCGACCTCGAGCCGCAGTCCCTCCGTGTCGACCATGGTGGAGACGCCGTCGTCCACGACCTGCCGGCCGCCCACCCAGACGTCCCGGACGTGCCGCCCGGCGCCGGACCAGACCAGGTGCGCCAGCACATCGCCCGGGTCACCCACCGGCTCGAACACCAGGTTCCGGGTGTCGACGTGCACCAGGTCGGCACGCCGTCCGGCCTCGAGCTGCCCCAGGTCCGGCCGCCCGATGGCGTCGGCCGCGGCGCCGGTCGCCAGCCAGACCGCTTCCGCGGCGGTCAGCGCGGTCGCCGAGCGGCCGGCCAGCCGGGCCAGCGAGGCAGCCAGCCGGAGGTCGGCGAACAGGTCGAGGCCGTCGTTGGACGCCGGGCCGTCGGTGCCCATACCGACCCGGATGCCGCGGTCGAGCATCGCCCGCAGCGGCGCGATGCCACTGGCCAGCTTGGCGTTGCTGGCCGGGCAGTGGGCGACGGCGACGTCGTACTCCGCCCAGATCTCGAGGTCGCCGTCGTCCATGTGCACGCAGTGCGCGGCCAGCACCCGGCCGCCGAGCACGTCATGGGCGGCGAGCAGCGCGGGGACCGACAGGCCGTGCGCGGCGAGCAGGTCGGCGCCCTCGGTCGCGGTCTCGGCGACGTGCAGGTGGAGCAGCAGGCCGTGCTCCCGGGCGGCGGTCGCGGCGTCCCGCAGCACCGGCAGCGGCACGGTGTAGGCGGCGTGCGGCCCGATCCCGTACTCGACCGTGCCGTCGGCGGGCGCCCCGGCGGCCAGCTCGACGGCGGCCCGGAGCTGCTCGTCGAACGGCGGCAGTCCCGGCAGCGGCAGCAGCGGTGTCGCGATGATCGCCCGGGCGCCGGTCCGGCCGACCGCGACGGCAATTCGTTCCGGATGGAAGTACATCTCGACGCTGGTGGTCACCCCGTTGCCGAGCATCTCCGCCGACGCGGCGGCCATCGCGACCTCGACGTCCTCCGGGGTCAGCCGTGCCTCGCGCGACCACATCACCTCCTGCAGCCAGCGGTCCAGCGGCAGGCCCTCCCCCTGGCCGCGGAACAGCACCATCGCCGCATGGGAGTGGGTGTTGACCAGCCCAGGCAGCAGGACGCCGGGCAGTTCGACCACCTCGACGTCCTCGGCCGACGGCGCCTCCGCGGCCGGCCCGACCCAGCCGATCCGGCCGTCGGTGACATCCAGGACGGCGTCGGGGATCACGGTGCCCGCCCGGTCCCCGACGACGAGGGCCCGGGCGGTGAAGCGCTGCAGCATGGTGCCCGAACGTAGCCGCGCGATCCGTCGGTGGCAGGACCCAGGTTGCGGACATGCCCACCCCGACCGGCCTGCGCGAGATCGAACGGGCCGTCCGCGGCGCCTGGGGTGCCGACGTCTGCGAGGACCCGGCCGACGTGCCGCGACGGTCGCCGTCGAACCCCTCCCGAGGGCAGTGCGGGCCGACGGCGCTGGTTCTCAACGATCTGCTCGGCGGCGATCTGTGCGTCGCCGAGGCGCGGTTGCGGGACGGCACACAGCAGGGATTGCACTGGTGGAACCGGCTCGCGGGTGTCGACGTCGACCTGACCCGTGAGCAGTTCGGCCCCGACGAACTGGTCCATGAACCGCGCCTGCTGCCCCGGCCGCCCGGCCCGCCGAAGCGCGGAGAGGACCAGTACCTGCTGCTCCGCGCGCGGGTCCTCGTTGCGCTGGCCGCCACGGGGTGACGCCGACACCCTTGCGTCCGGCGGCTGACAGACCCCGCCGATACCGTGGAGCCCATGTCATTCCTCGCCGCTGCCTCCGATCAGGGCGGTATCACCGGCTGGCTCCTCGACCTGGTCGACAAACTGGGCGCAGTCGGCGTCGGACTCACGATCTTCATCGAGACGGTGATCCCGCCGATCCCCAGCGAGGCGGTCCTGGGGCTCGCGGGCGCGAACATCCGGGCCGGCCGCATGTCGGTGGTCCCGGTGATCGTGCTCGCCACCCTCGGCTCGATCGCCGGGGCGGCCTTCTTCTACGCGATCGGCGCGGCCCTCGGCCCCAAGCGGTCGCACGCCTTCCTCGACCGGCTGCCCCTGGTCGAGACCCAGGACGTCGACAAGACCTTCGCGTGGTTCGAGAACCATGGCCGGTCGGCGGTCTTCTTCGGCCGCATGGTGCCGATCGTGCGCAGCTTCGTGTCGGTGCCCGCGGGCGTCGTCCGGATGCCGTTCCTGCAGTTCATCGTCTACACCGCCGGCGGCAGCCTGATCTGGAACAGCGTCCTCATCGGCCTGGGGGTGGCCGCCGGCGACTTCATCGAGAAGAACCTGCACTACCTGGACTACGTCGTGGTCGTCGTCGTCGTCCTCGCGGTCGCCTGGATGATCTACCGCCGGGTCAAGGACAGCTCAGAGCGGCGCGGCTCGGCTCCCGGCACGTCAGTCCACGAGACGGACGTCGACCGGCCGGCGGCATGAGCCCTGCGCGCACCCGCCCCGAGGTCGACGCCTTCGACGTCAACGAGACGCTGCTCGACCTCGCGCCCGACCGCGCCGCGCTGATCGAGGTGGGGGAACCGGACACCCTGCTGCCGACGGTGTTCGCCCGCACCCTGCTCACCGGGATCGCCGGGGCGGCGGTGGGCTCCTGGTGCCGGTTCCGGGACGCCTTCGACGCGGCACTCGCCCAGGAGAGCGACCTGGGTCCGCACGAGCGCGCCGGCGTGCTGGAGAGCTTCGGCGAACTGGCACCGCACCCCGACGTCGAACCCGCGCTGCGACGGCTGGTCGAGGGTGGGGTCCGGGTCGTGACCCTCACCCACGGCTCCCCCGGCGTCGCCGAGGCCGGGCTGGAGCGCGGCGGGATCAGCCCGCTGGTCGAGCGGTCCCTGTCCAGCGAGGTGATCCGGGCGTGGAAGCCGGCGCGGGAGGTGTACCTCTGGGCCGCGGGCACCTGCGGCGTCGAGCCGGGCCGGATGGCACTGGTCGCCGCCCACGGCTGGGACGTGCTCGGGGCGCAGCGCGCTGGCCTCACGGGCGCCTGGTTCCCCCGGAGCGAACGGGTCCACCCGGCCGTCTACGAGGCCCCGCACGTCACCGCGGCCGACCTGGCCGGTGTCGTCGACGCGCTGCTGGCGCTGCCCGCCGCATGACCGACGAGATCGACACCCCGCTCGGGCCGGCCCGAGCACACACCACGGACGGCGGCTCGGGGGGCACTCTTGTGCTCGGTCACGGCGCCGGTGGCGGTGTGGAGTCCGCCGACCTGCTCGAGGTGACGACCGAGGCGGCCGCAGCCGGCTGGCGGGTGATCCGCGTCGAGCAGCCCTGGCGGGTGGCCGGCCGGCGGGTGGCCCCGGCGCCGCCGCGGCTGGACGAGGGCT
>JAOPWM010000063.1 GCA_025965695.1 Blastococcus sp. | reverse complement strand
CCTCATCGTGCTCGACCTCGGGTTGCCCGACACCGACGGCACCGAACTCTGCCGGCAGATCCGCGCCGAGACGGCCTGCTACGTCCTCATGCTCACCGCGCGCGCCGAGGAGGTCGATCTGCTGATCGGTCTCGCCGTCGGCGCCGACGGTTACATGGCCAAGCCGTTCTCCCCGCGCGAGCTCGTGGCGCGGGTGCAGGCGATGCTGCGCTTCCCCCGCCAGGTCCAGGTTGCCCAGCCGGCCGCCCAGGCGGCGGAGTCGGTCCGCCGGCTCGCCGAGCTCGAGGTGGACGAGGAGAGCCGCGAGGTGCGGGTGGACGGCGCCGTCGTCGACCTGACCCGCACCGAGTTCGACCTGCTTGCCGCGCTGGCCTCCCGGCCCGGTCGCGTGCTGCAGCGGGAGACCCTGCTGCGCGA
Organism: Blastococcus sp.; assembly: GCA_025965695.1. GTDB lineage: Bacteria > Actinomycetota > Actinomycetes > Mycobacteriales > Geodermatophilaceae > Blastococcus_B. Next base: position 17,641 of record JAOPWM010000063.1, on the reverse strand, counting down.
GGTCTGGCAGACCGACTGGGAGGGCAACCTCCGGCTGGTCGAGGCCCACATGTCGAACCTGCGCCGCAAGCGCGTGGCGGCAGGGCTGAACTCCCCGGAGATCCGCACCGTGCGTGGAGTCGGTTACCGGCTCGTCGCCGCCTGAAAGAGGACCCCTCTGCCCCCCACCACTCGCAGGCTCGCGGCGGGCCCCTGCACAGGGGCCACGGAGTCAGGCCGAAGGCAGTGCCTGACCGGCGAGCGCGCCGCGGCTCGTGCCGAGCCGCGCGCAGAGATCCACCAGCGCCACCAACCGTCCGTGCGTGACCATCCCGCGTCGGGCGTCCCGCGCGATGGCGTGGCTCACGAAGGCGACCTCGGCGTGCCCGAGCCGCTCGCCGGCCGCAGCAAGGGCGTCGGCGGCCACCGCGACTGCCGCGGCGTCTCCCGCCTGAGCGCTGATCGCGATCGTCGACAGGCGGTGCGGGAGCCCGCTGAGGAACATCTCCTCCGCCTGCGGCCCGCTCTCCTGCGCCGGTAGTGCGGCGGAGTTCTCCCGGGCGTGTGCGGAAGGAGCCGTCGGAGCGAGTCCGCGCATCACGTCGACGAACAGCCGGGGGTCCACCGGCTTGGCCAGGCAGGCCAGTGCTCCGGCGGCCGCGGCGAGGGCGCGGGTCTGGTGCGTGCGGCGGGACGCCACGACGAGGAAGCGGGCCGAGGAGCCCTGCTCCCGGAGGCGGCGCATGAGGGTCGCCCCGTGGCCGTTGCGCATGACCATGTCGGTGACCACGAGGTCGGGCTCGGTGAGGGCGGCCAGCCGCAGTGCGTCCTCGGTGCCGACCGCCTGATGGACCCGCCAGCCGCCGAGGTGCAGCAGCATGGTGATCCGGGCGCGGGCGGCGAACGAGTCGTCGACCACGAGCGCGGTCAGCACGGACGGTGCACCGGCCGACCCGGGGGCGACGGGGAGACCGTCGTGCTGCATGTCGGTCCTCCGTTCTGGATGTGTCGGTCGGGTGGGGCCGGCTCAGCCGGCGAGGGCCAGTGCCTGCAGTTCGACGACCCGGGCGTGGGCCATGACGCCCCGGCGGGCGTCGGCGGCGATGGCCCGGCAGATCGAGGCCACCTCCGGATGCCCCAGCTGACCGCTGGTGCCGGCGAGGGTGTGCGCCGCCGAGACGACGGCCGGCGCGTTCCCCGAGGTCGTGCTCCGCGCGATCGCCGAGAGGCGGCCGGGCAGGGCGCTGACGTACATCTCCTGGAGCCGGTCCATCAGATCGGCGTCCAGGTCCTCGTCGTGCAGGTCGTCCACCTCGTGGGCGGCCCCGAGTTCACCCTGCGCAGCCAGCCCCGTGGTCCGGCTGCGCAGGAAGTCGAGAAGGATGCCGGCCTCGACCGGCTTGGCCAGGCAGGCCATCGCCCCGGCGGTCACCGACTCGGCACGCACGGCGTCCGTGGGGTCGGACGTGACCACCAGGAACCGTGCGCGGGAGCCGTTGCGCCGCATCCGGCGGAGCATCGCGGGGCCGTTCTCCCCGGGCATCGACACGTCGGTGACGACGAGGTCGAAGTCGACGACGGCGGCCTGGCGGAGCGCGTCCTCGGCGTCGGCGGCCTCGCGGACCTGCCAGCCGCCGAGGCGGAGGAGGCCGGCGACGCGGCGGCGGGCGTCGGACTCGTCGTCGACGATCAGGGCGGTCAGCATGAGAGGTACCCCGAGATCGTGGACTGGGCCGTCCAGCCGTAGCTGGTGAGCGTCGAGACGGACAGTCGCGGCTGGTAGACGAGGTTGTCGGCGTCCACGGTGGCGCTGGTGGAGAGCGTGCCGGCGGCGGTCTGGGCCATCGGGTAGCTGGTCCCGTCGGCCAGGTGTGCGGTCACGAGGTACCCGCTCACGCCGCGGGATGCGCTGGCCGGCCAGGAGGCCGACACGGCGAGGTCCGTGTTCTTCGTGGTCGTGGTCGTCGTGGTCTCGTTCCAGCCCGGGCCGGCCACCGTGGTCGTCGCGCTGCTCTGGACGTTGCTCGAGCTGGCTGCGCTGATCGACGTCGAGCTGTAGGCGGTCTGGGTCTGGGCCCCGGTGGTGGGGTCGGTCCGCACGGTCCGTCTGACCACGGTCGTCGTGGTGGTGCACGAGTCGTTGACCGTCAGCCGGGCGGGGGCCGCGACGGTCGTGGTGACGATCGTGGTGGACACCGTGGCGGAGTCGGCGTACGAGGCCCAGGCGGGAACGCTGGCGCCGGCGATGACAGCGACGGTGAGGACGCTCAGGATCAGGATGCGTCGGATGCCGAACATGACCAGGTCTCCTCACGTGGGTCGTGGTGCGTGGGTGGCGCGGGATGGTGCGGGATTCGCTCAGACGCCGGCGGTCAGCACTGGAAGGCGACCGTGCGGGGCGATTCCTTCGACCAGCCGTAGTTGGTCTGGGTGGTCAGCGAGTACTGGATGGAGTACGCGGTGACGTAGTACGGGTCGATCGCGGCGCTCCAGCTGGTGGCTGTCGCGCCGAGCTGCACGGTCTGGACGAACCCGTCGCTGAAGTACACCGAGACGAGGTAGCCGGAGACTCGCGCCGACGTGCTCTTCACCCAGGTCGCGGACATGGTCGACGGCGTGCCGCAGGTGAGCTTCCCGACGACGCTGCCCGGGGCGGCGACCGTGGTGGTGCTGATCGTCGTCTTGACCGCGACCGCCTCCGAGAAGGTGGCGGAGGCCGGGACACTGGCGCCGAGGACGACGGCGACGGTGAGGCCCAGCAGGATGAGACCGCGGCGGATGCCGTTCATGTCTCGTCCTCCTCGTCGCGGGCGGGGCGCCAGATGGTGAGCAGGAGCCAGCCCACCAGGAGGGCCGGGGCGCCGTAGAGCAGTGCCTGCGTGACCACCGGGGCGCGCAGGGCCTGGATCAGGTGGCCGAGCTCCGGGATGACCGCACGCACCTGGTAGGCGGTGTCGCCTTCCAGCGTCGCCGTCCACGGGTCGGTCGCCTGGTTGGCGTCGCCCTTGGTCTGGACGCTGACGGTGCCGTCCGGAGCCGTCTGCACCGAGATGACCCGGTGGGTGATGAGGCTGTGGTCCTCGATCGGGCGGTGGTAGGTGATCACCATGCCCTCGGCGACCTCGGAGACCGCGACCGGCGTGACGATGGTGACGTCACCGGGGTTGATCTCCGGCGCCATGCTCGCGGTCAGCATGGTCATGGTGCGGTAGCCGAGCACGTGCGGGCCGACGGCCAGGAGAGCGAACGTCAGAACAGCCAGTCCGAGCAGTCCGCGGACCAGCCACGGGGCGACGAGGCCCACGTAGTGGCGGGCCGTGCCGGCGAAGCCGGCGGCGGAGCGCTTGTCCTCGGCCGGGGGCAGCTGAGCTGCTGCCCCCGGGCGACGGACAGGGAGGACTGCGGTCATGACGTGATCTCCGTTAGGTCGTCAGAGCGGTGATCAGCGGACGGAGCCGGTGCGCTGCGTGCCCGTGAAGGTCAGGCTCAGCGCGGCGGACTTGCCCTGGAAGGTGTTGTCGGCCGACGTCGGCAGCGAGATCGCGAACGTCAGGTAGTCCGTGGCACCGGCGACCAGCGACGCGGGGTTGCTGAGCACGAAGTTGGTGACGGCCGGGCCCGACGCGAGCAGACGCTCGGTGCCGGAGCAGGTGTAGGTCGGCGCCTGAGCGGTGCCGCCCTGGGTCCACGCGACCGAGCAGCCCTTGACGGCCAGCTGCAGGCCGTTGATGGCGTCGGTGGTGAGGACGCTCGGGGCGGCCACGGTCGAGGCGAGGCTGACCGAGCCGAGAGCGGAGGAGCCGTCGTTGACCAGGTTCACGGCGCGAGTCAGCGAGTCGCCCGGCACGAAGTTGCTCGTGGTCACCGGGACGGTGAAGCCCTGCTGGGTCACGTCGATCGAGAGGGTGCCCGACTGGATCGTCGTGGCCACCGGGGTGCTGCTGTCGGTGAAGTTACCGAAGGTGCCCATGCCGGCGACGGCAGCGGCCGCGCCGATGACGCCGAGCGAGCCGACGACCTTGCGGGCGGTGGAGCTGGCGGCGATGTTCTTGGCGTTCATGTCTGCGTTCTCCCTGTGTCCGGTTCGTCGACCGGGGATTCCGGCGACAGGGAGAACTCTGGAGGCCTAACCGCAGGCCACCCGCCAGCGATCCGCAAGGAATCCGCAAGGGTTGCGCGAAGAAGGCGCCGATCGGGGTCTTTCCCGGGTTTCCGGGCTCTTCGGCCGTTCCGAGGGCCGGCCCGCTCCCCGCGATGCAGGGTCGGCGGGGGCCCGCAACGACGGCCACGATGGCCATTTCGGCCGTGGGGGCGGGGGAGAGTCAGGCGGCGGGGCGGGGGAGAGTCAGCGTGAAGGTGGTTCCGGCACCTTCGGAGCTGACCAGGTCCAGCATGCCGCCGTGCGCCGTGGTGATGGCCTTGGTGATGGCCAGGCCGAGTCCCACACCGGGGACGGCGTTGCGCTGCGCCGTGGAGGCGCGGAAGAAGCGGGTGAAGAGTTTGCCCTGCTCGCCCGACGGGATGCCGATGCCGGTGTCGCTGACCGCCAGCTGGGCGACCGGCGCCGCATCCGGGCGCGGCTCCGCGCTGACCTCACCGTCTGCCGTCTGCCACGCGGTGCGCAGCGACAGCGTCACCCGGCCGCCGCCCGGCGTGAACTTGACGGCGTTGGAGACGAGGTTGTCGCAGGCCTGGCCCAGCCGGACGGCGTCGCCGTGGAGCACGAGAGCGCCCTCCGGGACGTCGACGACGATCTCGACACCGGCGGCGGCAGCGGTCACGCGCACCGATTCCTCGGCGGAACGGACCACGGTGGCGAGGTCGACGTCCTCCGGCTTGAGGGTGAAGTGGCCGGCGTCGACCTGCGCGGTGAACAGCAGGTCGCCGACGAGGCGCAGCAGCCGGTCGGCGTTGCGCTCGACCGTGGTCAGGTACGAGCGCTGCTCCTCGGTCAGCGGCTGGTCCTCGTCCTCGAGCACCAGCTCGAGGTAGCCGAGGATCGAGGTGAGCGGTGTGCGCAGTTCGTGGCTGATCAGGCTCACGAACTGGTCCTTCATGCGCTCGGTGGCGCGGGCCTCGGTCATGTCGGTGCCGACGAAGTTCCAGCCGGCGTGCGACCCCTGGTCGTCGGTGCGCGGGGTGATGGCGACCGAGACGGTTCGCGGCTGCCCGTCGGCGGCAACGTAGGTCCAGTCGCGGACGTCACTGCCGTGCTCCTGGGCCGCGTGCACGAGCGCGGCGAGCCCCGTGGCCGACTCGCCCTCCTCGGCGGCGGCCTCGAGCTCCTCCGGCAGGTGGAACTCCAGGATCGAGCGCTTGCGGACGACCTCCGGGCGCGGCAGCCCCAACATCTTCTCCGCGCCGGGGTTCCACACGCGGATGATGCCGTCGCGGTCGGTGCCGATGATCGACTGCTCGGTGACCGCATCGATGACGCTGGTCATCGTCTGGGCGCGGGCGGCGAGCATGCGGGTGGCCAGGTCGAGCTCGTCGGCCCGGGTCTGCACCTGGGCGAGCAGCACGGCGCGCTCGGTCTCGAGCCGCTCGATCCGGGCGGCCTGCCCGCCGAGCCGGCGGGCGGTCTCGTTGACGCCGAGACCACCCAGGCCCACTGCGAGGGGGCCCAGCAACAATGCGCCGCTCAGCGCACCGGCGGGGGTGCTGCTCGCGAGCAGCACCGGCAGCAGCAGGACGGCAGCCGTACCCAGGGCCGCGACGAGGACGCCGCGCCGTCCGGGGCCGGAGATGAGCGTCAGCGCGGGGGGCAGCGCCAGGAACAGCACGCCGGCCGAGGCGGTGCCGGCCGACAGCAGGCCGGCGGCGCCCAGGTGGACCAGAGGGACGACGAGGGCGACGTCGGCGGCCACAGCGGGCCGGGTGACGAGGCGGGCGACCAGGGTCGCGAGGAACGCTGACGCCAGGGCGGCGAGCACGAGTTCGCCGTTCGCAACGGGGAGCGTCCCGGTGGTCAGCAGGCTTGCGGCGACCGCGAACAGCACCGTCGACGGCAGCGAGCGCTCGAGAACCGTGCCCCGGCCGGCGAGGACGGCCGCCAGGCGGCCCCACCGGCGCGGCGCCGGGCGGCCGAGGACGGCGGTGCCCGCCTCGACGGTGGTCATGCCGGCTGCCTCGCGGTGAGCGCGCGCACCTGGTGGATCAGCCCGGCGACCTGGAACGGCTTGGCCAGATAGGCGTCGGCACCGGCAGCCAGGCCGGCGGCGACGTCCTCGAGGGACGCTCCCGCAGACAGCAGCAGGATGCCGATCCGGGAGGTGGCCGGGTCGGCGCGCAACGCGGCGCAGACCTCGAGGCCGGTCGCGCCGGGCATGGACACGTCGAGGACGGCGAGGTCGGGGAGTTCGGCGCGGGCGAGGTCCAGTGCGGCCGCCCCGTCGGCGACCGAGCCGACCACCGTGCAGCCGGCCTTGCGGACGGCGAGACCTACGAGAGCGCGGATGTCGTCCTCGTCGTCGGCGACCAGAACGCGCACACCGGCGGTGTCCGGGGTCGCCACGTCGGCGAGGGCGGGCAGGGCCGCGTCCACGGAGGCTCCCGTCGGTCAGGCGGCCCCGAGGAGGAGCCGATCGGCGTCGTCACCTCAGGACTTCGGCGTGCCGAGCGGGTGCCTGCAGCGCGCCGTGCTGCGCCCTCACCCCACCGGGTGAGCTCGTGGGGCCGAAATGGCCAGAAAGGCGCTTTCGGGGCCGGACAGCACTGCGCCCCGCCGGAAGGATCCGGCGGGGCGCAGTCGAAAGGGGTCGGGTCCGATGACCCCTGGTGATCAGGCGCCGGACTGGCTCTGCACCGTCTCCTTGGCCTGCTGGGCCGTGCCCTGCACCTCCGCGGCGGCGGACTTGCCCTCCTCCGTGACGGTCGAGGCGGCGTCCTGAGCGGTCGACTTGACCGACTCGACGGCGTCCTGAGCAGCCGGCTTGAGCTGCTCGCCGATCTCCTGCGCGGCCTGCTTCGCGGGCTCGAGCAGCGCGTCCTTGTGCTCACGCACGGCGCTCTCGGCCTGCTGTGCCAGCTGCTTCTCCTTCTGCGACGCCGGCATCAGGCTCGAGACGAGCCAGCCGACGCCGAAGGCGATCAGCCCGGCAGCCATGGGGTTGCCCTGGGTCTGCCGCACGATGGCGTCCGGGGCCTGCTGGACCGCGTCGGCCGCCGATGAGGCCGCGTCCTGCACGGTGTCGGCAGCGCTGGATGCGGCGGTCTGGACCGAACCCGCCGCGTTGGACGCCATGCCCTGGGCCGTCGCCGTCGTGTCCTGCGCGCTACCCATCACCTTCTCCTTCACCGACGTGAGGCGGCCCTTGGCCGCGGTCACACGCCGATCGACGACGCGCGCGGGGTTGACCTTCTCGTTGAGGGCATCGACGTCGTAGCTGAGCTCGCGACGGGTGTCCTCGATCTGTCGGCGGATGACTTCCGGATCACTGCTGGTCATGTCTGTCGGCTCCTGCCGTTGGAAAAGTCAGGGTCAGTTGGGCTTCAGTGCGTCGGGCACCTGCTGCAGGGTGTCGACGGTGCGCTCGGGCTTCGGATTGACGGTCTTCAGCTGCTTGCGGCCCATCATGTAGGCGACGAGCCCGATGACGGCCCAGATGACGGCGACGATCAGTGCCGACCAGCTGTGGCCCACCAGGTGGTACAGGGCCCACCACAGCGCGATGGAGAGGAAGAGCAGCACCATGTAGCCGGCGAAGCCGGCTGCGCCCATGAGGCCCACGCCCTTGCCCGCCTTCGCGGCTTCGGCCTTCACCTCGACCTTGGCCAGCTCGAGCTCCTGGCGCATCAGGGTGGAGAGGTCCTTGGCGACCTCGCCCATCAACGCGCCGACCGAGGTGCCCTCGACGTCCGGCCGACCGGCCTCGGTCGTGGGCGTCCCCATGCTGCCGCTGTAGTCGGCGGCGTAGTTCTGCGGCGTCGGCTGGGCGTAGCCCTGCGGTACGCCCGCAGGGGTAGACCCGGAGTACGGGGAGGTCATCGCTCAGCCCACCCCACCGGGACGGCGCGCCGGGTCGTCCCAGCCGGCCGGGGCCGACGGCGGGACGACGCTGCCCTCGGGCGGCACGGTGCCGTAGGGCGGCGGCGGCAGCGGGGCGGAGCCGGCGGTCGAGTAGCTCGCGCTGGTGCCCGTGTAGGTGCTGGGGATGTCCGCGTAGGACGGCGTCGGGTCGACGTAGTTCGACGGTGCCCGGTAGCCGGTCATCCCGTCGGACGACGGCCCGGAGTCGCTGTGCGCGGCCTTCACACCGCTGGTCAACCGGCCGGCGAGGACACCGGCAGCGGCGGCACCGAGGAGGAACATCCCCGGCTTGCGGCGGGCGAAGCTGCGGACCTCGTCGAGCAGGTCGCCCGGCTCGCGGTTCTGCAGCTTGCTCGCGAAGTTCTCGACCATGCCCGAGGCCTGCTGCAGCAGGTCACGCGCCGGTCCGGGTGCGCCCTCGCTGCTGCCGTCGGCCAGCGCGCGGAGCTCCTGGGCAAGCGAGGACAGGCTCTGCCCTGCCTTCTGCTGCTGGGAGACGACCTGCTCCTTGACCTGGGTGCGGCCCTGGTCAAGGAGGTCCTTGGCCTGGCGCTGCGTCTCCTGGACGACTTCCTTGGCCTGGTCGGTCGCGGTGGACGCGACCTGGCTGCCGGCCTGCACAGCGGTCTGCTGCACGTTCTTGGCCTCGTCCTTGGCGACGTCGGCGGTCGACGGTGACGTCGTCGTGGACGGCGACGTCGTTGCGGGCGTGGTTGTGGCGGTGGCACCCGTCCCCACGGTGGCGGGGGGCGGGAACGGGGCATCGATGGAGTGAGTCATCGGTCCTCCTCGGAAAGTGGTTCATGGTCAGTTGAAGGCGCACCCTGGCCGCTCCGAACACCCGGCGCATCCTTACGCCGCAGGTGAGAGCGAGACAGCCGGTGATGACGCTGCGGCCGCCGCGTCGGTCCCCGTCTTCTTCAGGGAGCGCCGTGCCCACCAGGTACCCCGGGCGGGGCGCAACCGAAACGGATTCGATCTAGCGAGCTGACCAGGAGAAGCGGGGCGGCCTCCGCTCGGTGAAGGCGGCCACCCCTTCGGCGAGTTCTCCGCCGGCGATCGTCTCCCGGTACCAGCGCGCGGCCAGACCCTCGCCGTCGCCGCCTGCGGTGAGCGCGGCGACCGTCTCCTTGGTGGCCCGCTGCGACAGCGCCGAGCGGCTCGCCAGGACGTCGGCGAAGCGGTGCACCTCGGTCTCGAGGTCCTCGGCCGGGACGACCTGGTCGACCAGTCCCGCGCGCAGGGCGGTGGGTGTGTCGATCAGTTCACCGCTGAACAGCAGGTACTTGGTCATCGCCGGCCCCACGAGATCGATGAGTGCCTTGGTCGAGGAGGGCGTGTAGACGATGCCGACCTTGGCGGGCGTCACGCCGAAGACCCCGGTCGGGTCGGTGAAACGCAGGTCGCAGCAGGCGGCGATCTCCACGCCGCCGCCGATGCAGTGGCCCCGGATCATCGCCACCGTCGGCTTCGGGAAGTCCCGCAGCGCCGCCTGGGCGGCGAGGTTGTCGCGCCGGAGGTCGGCCATGGGGTCGGCCGGGTCCGGCCCGCTGAGCAGGTCGGAGATGTCGGCCCCCGCGCAGAAGCTGGGACCGGCGCCGGTCACGACCAGCACGCGCACGTCGGGGTCGTCGGCGATCCCCGCGAGGACACCGGGGAGCCCCGCCCACATCGCCGCGGTCATGGCGTTGCGCTTCTCGGGCCGGTCGATCGTCAGGCGCGCGACGTGGCCGTCGCGGGAGACCGTCAGCGGCAGTGCCGGGTCCGGGGAGGTCATCTCAGCCCAGGTCGTCGGTGCCGAAGGTGTCGCACTGGTTCGGGTCGCCGCTCTGGTAGCCGGTGGTGAACCACTTCTGCCGCTGCTCGGAGGAGCCGTGGGTGAAGGCGTTCTGGTCGACCCGGCCGTTGCCGAGGTTCTGCTGGATGAAGTCGTCACCGATCCGCGCCGCGGCGTCCAGCGCTCGATCGATGTCGTCCTGGTTGATCTCGGCGATCAGCGGCTGTCCCGACTCGTCGGGCACCGTCTCGGCATGGTTCGCCCACGTGCCGGCGTAGCAGTCGGCCTGGAGCTCCAGGCGCACGGTGCCGCTGTCCGGCCCGGTCACACCCTGGTGGACCTGCGCGTTGGTACCGAGCAGGTTCTGCACGTGGTGCCCGTACTCGTGGGCGATGACGTACGCGTCGACGAACAGCCCGCCCTGCGCCCCGAAGTCCTGCCGGAGCTGGTCGAAGAAGCTGAGGTCGATGTACACGAGCTGGTCGGCCGGGCAGTAGAAGGGGCCGGAGCCGCTGGAGGCCGCGCCACAGCTGGTCTGCACCGAGCCGGAGAAGAAGACGGTGTCGGTCGCGGTGTAGCGGCTGCCGAGAGTCGTGGCCCAGTAGTCCTGGATGGACTGGATGTCGGCGACGACGGCGCACTCGACCGAGTCGTTCGCGTCGGCCCCGGTCCGACACCGCTGCTCGAGTGCGGTGTTGTTCGTCGTCTCGCCCTGACCGAGGCCGCTGAGCCCACCGAGCGCGGCACCGGTGCCGCCGCCGCCCCCGCCGGCCAGCTGCAGGACGACGACGATGAGCAGACCGACCAGGCCGAGCCCCCCGCCACCGACCGCGATCCCGCGGCCGCCGCCCATGCCGCCGCGACCACGGCGGTCGGATACGCCCGACGTGTCGAGCCGGCCGCCCTCGCGGTACCTCATCCTCGGAAGACCTCCTGGTCGGGTTCGGACATCATGAAGCGCACCTCCACCGCGCCGTGGACCTCCTGCCGGGCCGGCACGAGGTCGAGGTGTGGTTCGCTCTCGAACGTTGCCATCGAGGCCGTCGCCCCCGCGACTCGGATACCGCCACCGCCCAGCCCGGTGTCGCTGACCTCGAGCAGTGCGGTCAGGTGCGCGCCGAAGGCCGCCGCGTACTGGCGGGCCCGCGTGACGGCGTCCCGGACGGCGGCCAGCCGGGCCTGTTCCGCGGCGGGGCTGTCGGGGCGCAGCCGCCAGAACGGACCCGAGACATCCACGTCGTCGAGCCGGCCGAGCGCCACCACGAGCTCACCGACGGCGTCGAGACGCCCGAGGGTCAGCCGGGTGTGCAGCGAGGCCACCGGCTCGCCCGGCGCCCGCCGGTCCCGCACCTCGAGGTGCACCGACACCCCGGTGGTCTCGGCGACCTCGACCGCGTCGCCGGCCGCCGCCACGACCGCGGTCACCTCGTCCTGCCGGGCGCTGCAGCGCTCGAGTGCGGTCTGCCGGTCGCGGGCCCGCACGCGGACGGTGACGTCGACGTCGGCGATCTCCGGGTCGACGAGCAGCGTCGCCTCGCCGCGGACGACGACCTGAGGCCCGGCGATCGGGGGCCCTGGGATCGGGGGCCCTGGGATCGGGGGCCCTGCGATCGGGGGCGGGGCAGTGCTCATGGGTGACCTCCGGGGGAGTGGGCCCGGGCAGTCTTGCGCACGGCGGCGGCGGTTCAGCCGCGGCGGCACGGGACGGCCGCTCGCGGCGCCGGGGGCAGACCTATTGTTCTCGGCGGATCCCACTGAGCGAGCGCCGGACCGAGGAGGGCACATGGCGGTCTCCAATCGCGTCCGCGCAGCCCTGACGACGACTGTGCTGACGACGGCGGCGACCGGGTTCATGGCCGGCTGCGGCAGCGACGGTGGTGGGAGCGACCAGGTCGCCTACTGCACCGACAAGGACGGCAAGGTCGTCGACGACCAGTACTGCGACGACGGCTACCACGGGCCCGGCGCAGGCTTCTTCTTCCTCTACCTCGGCGGTTTCCGGTCGGGCCTGCCGATCGGCTCCGTGCTCCCCCGGGGAGGGACGCGGATCAACCCCACCGACACCGTTGCCCGCCAGCGCGCCGGCCTGCCGGGCACCGGAAAGGTCAGCGCGGGCACCCGGGTCAGCGGTGGCATCGGGAGCGGGGTCGGCAACCGCGCGGGTACCGGCGCAGGCAGCTGAGTGCGCCGGATCGAGAGCGGCGTCGTCCGACCCGGCTGGGAAGCCGAGATCGAGGCCCAGGGCCTGGTCTACAACCGCACGCACCTGCCCGGCGGGGAGGTCCGCAGCTACTGGCGGGAAGGGCCCTTCTACGACTTCTCGATGGCCGAGATCCAGCGGCTGGAGGGCGCGTCCGCGCAGCTCTTCGAGATGTGCGTCGCCGCCGGCGACCACATCGTCGGCAACGAGCTGTTCGACCGGATGCGCATCCCGCCGATGGCGCGCCCGCAGATCCGGCGCACCTGGGAGTCCGAACCCCCGAGCATCTACGGCCGGTTCGACCTTCGTTACGACGGCGAGGGGCCGCCGAAGCTGCTGGAGTTCAACGCCGACACCCCGACCGGGCTGGTGGAGTCCGCCGTCACCCAGTGGAACTGGCACCTCTTCACCGGCCAGGGCTCGGACCAGTGGAACGCACTGCACGACAAGCTCGTCGCCGCCTGGCAGCGCAACCTGCTGAAGTGGGAGCGGCGCACCGGGATCCGTCCGCGGGTGCACCTGGCGTGGACGAGCGAGGAGACCTCCGGCGAGGACCGGATGACCGTCGCCTACCTGATGGACACGGTCGTGCAGGCCGGCTACGAGGCGATCGAGCTGGTCGTCGAGGACATCGTGCTCGACGACGGCGACGGGCGGTTCTACGACCAGCAGGGCCGCCATCTCGACGTCGTCTTCAAGCTCTATCCCTGGGAATGGCTCATCGAGGACGAGTTCGGCCCCGCCGTCCTCGCCGACGGCATGCGCCCCGGTGGGACGACCTGGGTGGAGCCGGCCTACAAGATGTTGTGGAGCACCAAGGCGCTGCTGCCCATCCTCTGGCAGATGTTCGGCAGCGACCCGGTGCTCGGGCAGTACCTGCTGCCGGCGTACTTCGCCGACGAGATGCCGTCGTCCTGGCGCGATTACGTGCGCAAGCCGCTGTGGGGGCGCGAGGGCGCCAACGTTGCGATCGTGCGCGACGGTGTGGTCACGACGGAGCTGCCCGGCAGGTACGGCACGGAGGGGTTCGTCGTCCAGGAGTTCGCACCGCTGCCGAACTTCCCCGGGGTCGACGGCCCGCATCACCCGGTCCTGGGCGTCTGGATGGTCGACGGCGAGCCGGCGGGCCTGGGCATCCGGGAGAGCGACGGGCTGATCACCGACAACCTCAGCTATTTCGTGCCGCACACGGTCGACTACACCCCTCCCCGTGCCGGACGACCCCAGGGGCCCTAGGTTCGGTTCATGCCGCTCGAGGGTGAATACGAACCGAGTCCACAGAAATGGGTCCGCGACCAGGTGGAGCTCTACGAGCGCACCGGCGGCCGTGAGGGCAACACGTTGCGCGACCGCGGGCTACCCGTGGTCATCTACAGCACCCGTGGGGTGAAGAGCGGGAAGGTCCGCAAGCAGCCGCTGATGAAGGTCGAGCACGACGGCGCCTACCTGATGGTGGGCTCCATGGGGGGCGCTCCCACGGACCCCGCATGGGTGGCCAACGTCCGTAGCCATCCCGACCAGGTCACCGTCCAGGACGGGCCCGAACCCTGGGACGGCGTGGCCCGCGAGCTCACCGGCGAGGAGAAGGCCGAGTGGTGGGAGCGCGCCGTTGCTGCGTTCCCCGACTACGCCGACTACCAGAAGAAGACCGACCGCCAGATCCCGGTCTTCCTGATCGAGCGCCGCGGCTGACGAGTCCTCGGTAGCACCGGCCGGGGTCAGGCGGCCGTGGCGCCGAGCTCGGCACGGATCCGGTCCGCGAGCGCGCCGGTGAGGACGTCGTCACCGCGGGCGCGCGCGCCGAGCAGGCCCCAGCCCAGGTCGGCGACCCACCGACCGCGCTGAAGCCAGGCGTTCGTCGCGTCGGTGGCGAAGAGCTCTGCCCTGGCCGCGGCGGCCACCTCGGTGAGTGCGACGAGCGCGTCGTGCAGCCGGCGGTCGGCCGCCGGGTCCTCGGCCGCCGTGGCCGCCGTCACCGCGGCCTCGCCGACCGCTCCCGGCAGCCGGCGACTGCCCGCGCGGCGGAACAGGGTCAGGCTGACCGCCAGGGCGAGCGCGATGCCGATGCCGGTCTCGGCCAGCCGCTCACCGATCAGCTCGGGTCCGGAACGACCCGGGGCGCCGATGTGGACCAGGGTCAGCACCAGCGGGGTGATGAAGGCGACCGCGAGGCCGTACTTGTGCGCGACGAGCAGTTCCACGGCCAGCTGCAGCAGCCCGACGAGCAGGATCTGCACCCCGACCGGGAAGTCGGCCGCGATGATCAGCCAGGCGATCAGGACACCCACGACGGTCCCGGTGACGCGGTGCGCCGCACGGGCCCGGGCCCCGCGGGCGCCGGTGCCCAGCTGCACCGCGACCGCCGTGGCCGCGGCCCAATAGGGGTTGGGCAGGCCCACCGCGGTGGCGAGCAGCCCGGCAGCCGCCGCGCCGACGCCGATCCGGATCGCGGTCGCCACCCACGGCACATGCCACCACCGGTCCGCGGACGGCGGGATCTGCTCGCGCAGCTCCATGGGCCCGTCCCCGTGGTGCACAGGCAGCGCGCGGAAGAACCGATGCTCGAGCTCCCTCAGCCGCCTCCGGAGCATGCCGGGGTCCCGGCGGCTGCCGTCGGCGACGGCGACGTCGGCCAGCCGCACGGCGGTCGCCACCGCCCCGGGGCGGCGTCCGCCCAGGCCGTTCCGTTCGACCGCGGCGACCGTGCGTTCGGCGGCCTCGACGGCCCGGCGTTCCGGGCCGGTGGGGTCCCAGAGCCACGGCAGCATGCAGGCGCACCAGGCCAGTGCCGCGCCACCCGCGGCTGCGAGCAGATGGACGACGACCTCCGACGGCTGCCCCCCGAGCGCGCTGCAGCCACCGCAGACCAGCACGATGCCCAAGGGGCCGGGCGGCCCGATCCGCCAGACGCCGGTCGCGACGGCGGCCGCCGCGGCGAGCACGCCGCAGACCAGTGAGAGGGCAACCGGGTGCCGGCCGGTCAGGGCGCCCAGCCCGGCGGCCACCGTCAGCGCGAGGCCGACACCGGCCACCACGATCGCCCGGCGGCGGTAGGGGAGCGCGTGCCCGTAGACGGCGGTGAACGCACCGAGCGCGGCGGCCGCGCCCAGGTCCGGGCGGTCGAACCACGTCCCGAGCAGCAGCGGGACGACGACGCAGATCGCGGCCGTCACGCCGCGGCGGCCCCCGGTGTCCCACATCGACCGAAAGGCGGGCAGCGGCGGCCCGAACAGGTGCGATCCCATCCGCCGGGCAGCGGGAGTGAGGACGGGCACCCGTCCATCGTTCACCGAGTCGCGGGTGCGCGCGACGAAGCGGGACGTTCTGCCGGTCACACGACGACCCGGGCCCCGACCGCCGGGCTGCCGCCGCGGCTGTTCGTCAGCGAGCCAGGTCCCGCTCGAGCTCCTCGGCGTCGGCCTCGGCGCTGGCGTGCGGCTTCGGCATGAGCAACAGGCCGATCAGCGACACCACGGCACACCCGATGATGTACAACGAGATCCAGGTCGAGTCACCGGTCGCGGCCAGGATCGCCGTGGCGATGAGCGGTGCGGGTCCACCCGCGATCACCGACGCGAGCTGATAGCCGAGCCCGGCGCCGCTGTACCGCACGTTGGTACCGAACGTCTCGGAGATGAGCGCCGCCTGGGGGCCGTACATGACGTCGTGCAGCACCAGTGACAGAACGATCGCGAGAAGGATGAGGCCGTTCTGGCGGGTGTTGAGCAGGGCGTAGTACGGGAAGGCGAACAGACCGACGAGGACGATGCCTGTGCCGTAGACCCGGCGGCGTCCGAACACGTCCGAGAGGTGCCCGAAGAGCGGCACGCTGATGAAGCCGATGGCGGCGGCGATCAGGGTGTCGTTGAGCAGGTCGTTGCGGTTCAGGCCCAGCTCCTCCGTGCCGTAGGCGAGCACGAAGGTGATGAACAGGTAGAACGGCGCCTGCTCGGCCATCCGGATGAGCGCGGATGTCGCGACAGCGCGGGGCTGGGTGCGCAGGACCTCCAGCACCGGCCGCTTCACGACCGTGTTGTCCTTGCGCAGACGGGCGAAGTGCGGTGTCTCGAGCACCGCCAGCCGGACGTACAGGCCGATCGCGACCAGGACGACGCTGATCAGGAACGGGATCCGCCAGGCCCATGCGTCGAACGTGTCCTGGCCGGCGACTCCCGAGACCACCCGGACGGCGAGGGTGGACAGCAACAGCCCGATCGGGACGCCGAGCTGGGGGAGGCTGGCCATGAACCCGCGGCGCCGGGCCGAGCCCCACTCCATCGACATCAGCACCGAGCCGCCCCATTCGCCGCCGACCCCGATGCCCTGCACGATCCGCAGCACGACGAGCAGGATGGGTGCCAGCGGGCCGATCGTGGCGTAGCCGGGGAGCACGCCCATGAGCGCGGTCGCGACGCCCATCAGGCTCAGGGTCGCGATCAGGGCGGCCTTGCGGCCGATCCGGTCGCCGTAGTGCCCGAAGATCGCCGCACCCACGGGCCGCGCGGCGAAGCCGACGAAATAGGTGGAGAACGAGGCCAGGGTGCCGGCCAGGGCCGACGAGTTCGGGAAGAACACGTGCGGGAAGACCAGTGCCGCCGCGGTTCCGTAGAGGAAGAAGTCGTACCACTCGATCGTCGTCCCGATGGTGCTGGCAACGGCCGCCTTGGTGCGCTGCGAGCGGGCGACGGTTCTCGGGTCGTGCCGGCCGGAGGCGTCCGGACCGCCCGTCGTGTTCACGTTCGTGCTCATCGGAGAGCTCCCTCCCGTGGGAACGATGTGGCGGCCGTCACAGTCCGCCATCTTCGAGCCGACGTCAAACGAAGCGGACGGCCGCGCGCCGATATCCGCGGATCGAGGGCCGTCAGGCGAGAGCGGCGAAGGCGTACGGGACCGTGACAACCCCGGCCGGTGCTCGCGCGTCCTAGCTGCCAGGGAGTGTCACGGCGGTCGTCGCACGGAGGTCGAACCATGCTGGTCGTGCCGAGCGTGCGGGAGGTGGAGCCGGTGGACCGATCCGCGGCGGTGCAGGCCGGGTGGGACGACGCCCTCGTCGACCTCTACCGCGCGCAGCGGCTGCCCCTCCTGCGCCTGGCGGTGCTGCTCACCGACGACCCGGGCACCGCCGAGGACGTCGTCCAGGATGCCTTTCTTGCACTGCAGCGCCGTTGGCACGCCGTCGATCCGGCCGCCGCAGCGGGTTATCTGCGGACGTCGGTGGTGAACGGCGTCCGCACGCTCTACCGACGCAGCCGCGTCGCCCGCCGCCATCTGCACGCGGTCGGACCCGAGGAGTCCCCGTCCGCCGACCTGGCCGTGCTGCTCACCGAGGATCACCGGGAGGTGGTCGAAGGACTGCGGACGCTGCCGCGCCGGCAGCGCGAGGTGCTCGTGCTGCGCTACTGGTCGGAGCTGAGCGAGGCCGAGATCGCGACGGCGCTGGGGATCGCGCGGGGCACCGTCAAGTCCAGCGCCTCCCGTGGCTTGGCCGCGCTGCAGAAGCACCTGGGAGACCGCCATGAGCGCTGACCGGCCCGAGGGGATCGAGGAGCGTCTCCGGGCCTCGCTGCGCGCGTACGCGGAGCTTGTCGACGCACCGGAGGAACGCGCCGACCGGGCACCGGCTCCGCGCCCGGTCGCTGCCCGCCGGCGCCGGCGT
>JAOPWM010000195.1 GCA_025965695.1 Blastococcus sp. | reverse complement strand
GCGCGTGCGGGCCAGGGAGTCTGAGATGGCGCAGATCAAGGTCACCCAGATCAAGTCCGGGATCGGCACCAAGCCGAACCAGCGTCAGACGCTGCGTTCGCTCGGCCTCAAGCGGATCCACGACTCGGTCGTGCAGGAGGACCGTCCCGAGATCCGCGGGATGGTCGCGACGGTGCCGCACCTCGTGCGCGTCGAGGAAGTCTGAGGAAAGACTCGCTATGACACTCAAAGTTCACCACCTGCGTCCGGCCCCCGGCGCCCACACCCCGAAGACGCGAGTCGGCCGTGGTGAGGGCTCCAAGGGCAAGACCGCCGGTCGCGGCACCAAGGGCACCGGGGCGCGTGGTAACACCTCCGCCCGGTTCGAGGGTGGGCAGACCCCGCTGCACATGCGGCTGCCCAAGCTCTCGGGTTTCAAGAACAACAACAAGGTCGTGTTCCAGGTCGTCAACCTCGACCGGATCGCAGCGCTGTTCCCGCAGGGCGGTTCGATCGATCCGGACAGCCTGGCCGAGGCCGGCGCCGTCCGGCGCGGCCAGCCGGTCAAGGTGCTCGGCACCGGTGACCTCGGCGGCGTCAAGGTCGACGTGCATGCGCACGCCTTCTCCGCGTCTGCAGCCGAGAAGATCGGCGCGGCCGGGGGCAGCACCAGCCGTATCTGACGCCGGCGACCCCCGCGAGGCACGTTTCGTGCCCCGCGGGGGTCGTCTGCTGCCCGGCCCGCGTCACACGACGCGGGCTCGTTGCTAACCTCACTCGACCGATCAGGGGAGGGCACGTGCTGCAGGCGTTCGCCGCGGCGTTCCGGACGCCAGACCTCCGGCGCAAGCTGCTGTTCTCCCTGGCGATGATCGCCATCTACCGGCTGGGTGCCTCCGTGCCGGGTCCGGGCGTCTCGGTACAGGCCATCAACAGTTGCCTCGAGCAGGCCCAGGCCTCGTCGCAGCGCGACATCTACTCGCTGGTGAACCTGTTCTCCGGCGGTGCGTTGCTCCGGTTGTCGGTCTTCGCGCTCGGGATCATGCCGTACATCACGGCGAGCATCATCGTGCAGCTGCTGGTGGTCGTGATCCCGCGGTTCGAGCAGCTGAAGAAGGAAGGGCAGTCGGGTCAGGCCAAGCTGACCCAGTACACCCGCTACCTCACGATCGCCCTGGCGATCCTGCAGAGCACCGGCATCATCGCGCTGGCCCGCAGCGGTCAGCTGTTCCCCAGCTGCTCCGAGTCGATCATCCCGTCGAACTCCGTGTGGACGACGGTGGTCCTGGTCATCACCCTCACCGCCGGTACCGCCACGATCATGTGGCTCGGCGAGCTGCTGACGGAGAAGGGGATCGGCAACGGCATGTCCGTGCTGATCTTCACCTCGATCGCCGCGCGCATCCCTGCCGAGGGCGGCTCGATCCTGCAGACCCGCGGTCCGCTCGTCTTCACCGTCGTCTGCGCCTTCGCCCTGGTGGTCATCGGGTCGGTGGTCTACGTCGAGCAGGCCCAGCGGCGCATCCCGGTCCAATACGCCAAGCGGATGGTCGGACGCCGCATGTACGGCGGCACCTCGACCTACCTGCCGCTGAAGGTCAACCAGGCCGGTGTCATCCCGGTCATCTTCGCCTCGTCGCTGCTCTACCTGCCGCAGCTGATCACCCAGCTTCAGGGCAACAACACCGGAACGGTGCGCCGGTTCTTCGAGAACTACGTCATCGACCAGAGCAGCCCCGTCCACGTGGTGCTGTACTTCGGGCTGATCGTGTTCTTCACGTACTTCTACGTGTCGATCACGTTCAACCCCGAGGAACGGGCCGACGACATGAAGCGTTACGGCGGCTTCATCCCGGGCATCCGTCCCGGTCGCCCCACGGCCGAGTACCTGCAGTACGTACTCTCCCGCATCACCCTGCCGGGATCGATCTACCTGGGGCTGGTGGCCGTGCTGCCGAACCTGTTCCTGTCGATCACCCAGCAGGGCCAGAACCAGAACTTCCCGTTCGGCGGGACCGCGGTACTCATCATGGTCGGAGTGGGGTTGGAGACGGTGAAGCAGATCGAGACGCAACTCAACCAGCGCAACTACGAAGGGTTCCTGAAGTAGTGCGCGTCGTGCTGCTGGGGCCTCCGGGAGCGGGCAAGGGCACCCAGGCGCAGGTCATCGCCCAGCGTCTCGGCGTCCCCGCCATCTCGACCGGTGACATCTTCCGCGCCAACGTGAGCGGGCAGACCGAGCTGGGGGAGAAGGCCAAGGCGTACATGGACGCCGGCGACCTCGTCCCCGACGAGATAACCGTCGCCATGGTCAAGGACCGGCTGGCGGAGCCCGACGCCAAATCCGGGTTCCTGCTCGACGGGTTCCCGCGCACGATCGCGCAGGCGGAGCAGTTGCGCGAGTCGCTCGGCGAGCTCGGCCACTCCCTCGACCGGGTACTCGAACTCGTCGTCGACGAGGAGGAGCTGGTCCGCCGGCTCTCCGGTCGGCGGATGCTGGTCGACGGCGAGATGATCCAGCGCGACGACGACAAGCCGGAGACCGTCCGGCACCGGCTGCAGGTATACCGGGAACAGACCGAGCCCCTGTCCGGCTTCTACGAGTCGGCAGGCCAACTCTCCCGCATCGACGCGATCGGTGAGGTCGAGGAGGTCACCGCCCGCGCGATGACGGCGCTGGGCGCGGACGACCCCGGGCAGCCGAGCACGGACTGAGGGGTGAGCGGCAGATGACGGGCGGCATCCTCTCCCGGCTCCCGCTGCTCGCGAAGTGGAGTGGACGCATGATCCAGATCAAGACCTCGCACGAGATCGAACTGATGCGTGCATCCGGACTGGTGACCGCGGGTGCCATCAAGGCTGTGAAGGCCGCGGTTCGCCCAGGGGTCAGCACGGGTGAGCTCGACGCCGTCGCCGAGGACTACATCCGGTCCCAGGGCGCGGTGCCGAACTTCCTCGGCTACCA
Organism: Blastococcus sp.; assembly: GCA_025965695.1. Lineage (GTDB taxonomy): Bacteria > Actinomycetota > Actinomycetes > Mycobacteriales > Geodermatophilaceae > Blastococcus_B. The sequence goes on along the minus strand of JAOPWM010000195.1, from coordinate 1,213 downwards.
CGGGTTCACCGGCACCATCTGCGCGTCGGTCAACAACGAGATCGTCCACGGCATCCCGAACCCCGGCCGCCGGTTGGCCGAGGGGGACAACATCTCCGTCGACTGCGGGGCGATCGTGAACGGCTGGCACAGCGACTCCGCCGTCACGGTGACGGTGGGGGAGCCGTCGGCGGAGGACGCCGCCTTGATGGATGTGACGGAACGGTCGATGTGGGCCGGGCTCGCGAGAGCCATCGCCGGTGGCCGGCTGACCGACATCAGCGCGGCCGTCGAGCAGACGATCACCGCCGAGTCGCACCAGTACGGGATCGTCGACCACTACGGCGGTCACGGCATCGGGACGGAGATGCACCAGGACCCGCACGTGCTCAACTACGGGCGTCCCGGCCGCGGACCGAAGCTGGTGCCCGGTCTGGCACTGGCGATCGAGCCGATGGTCACCGTGGGCGACCCGGCCACCGTCGAGCTCGAGGACGGGTGGACCGTCGTCACCAAGGACGGCTCGCGCGCCGCTCACTTCGAGCACACGGTGGCGATCACGCCCGAAGGTCCCTGGGTCCTCACCGCCGAGGACGGCGGCGTCGCCGGCCTCGCCCCGTTCGGCATCACCCCCCGTTCCTGACGGCCCGCCTGCAGGGCCCCACCGCGAGCTTGCGAGGGGAGGGGGCAGGTGGGTCCTTTCTCTCACCGGGGCGGGGTTGGTGGCTGATGAAGGCCGGGGTACAGTGAACGACGGCGTTCGCGCCGTCTCGTCGTCGTGCTGTGGCCGCATGACACGGGACGCCCTCGCGAGAGCGTCTGCACCACCTGTTCTGCAACCACCGCGTGCGTCCGCCCGGGTTATCCCGCGGCCGCACAAGCACACAAGCAACGGTGGACACCAGTACCACCGAGTCAGGGAGCGCGTGTCGGGCATGGCAAAGAAAGACGGGGCCATCGAGGTCGAGGGTCGCGTCGTCGAGCCGCTGCCGAATGCGATGTTCCGGGTCGAGCTGCAGAACGGGCACCGGGTGCTCGCCCACATCAGCGGCAAGATGCGGCAGCACTACATCCGCATCCTGCCCGAGGACCGCGTGGTCGTGGAGCTCTCGCCCTACGACCTCACGCGCGGTCGCATCGTCTACCGCTACAAGTAACCGCTCGGTCCGCGACTGCCCACCGGCAGACCCGCGGCCGGCACACGATCTGAGGAATGAGGGGCGGCACCGGTGAA
>JAOPWM010000191.1 GCA_025965695.1 Blastococcus sp. | reverse complement strand
GGCGCGCTGACCGGCGAGCTGACCGCGCCGGTGCCGCGGGGCCGGGTGGTGGGCGGGTCGAGCGCGCTCAACGCGGGCTCGTTCATCCGGGGGACGCGGGCGGACTTCGACGGCTGGGCCGCCGACGGCAACGACCTGTGGTCCTACGACGCCGTCCTGCCCGCCTTCCGCCGGCTGGAAGCCGACCGGGAGTTCGGGGACCGACTGGAGCACGGCGCGGACGGGCCGGTCCCGGTCACCCGGGTGCGGGACGGACATCCGCTCGCCGACGCGTTCGCCGCCGCCGCGGACGAACTCGGCCATCCCGCCGAGCCGGACAAGAACGCCGGCCACGCACCGCCGGGCTACGGGCCGGTGCCGCTCAACGTGGTGGACGGCATGCGGGTCAACACCGCGATGGCCTACCTCTCCCCCCGCCGGGGGCTGCCGGCGCTCACCGTCCGCGGTGGGGTGACCGTCCGCCGGGTGGTCGTGGAAGGCGGTCGGGCCGTGGGCGTCGAGACCGCCGAGGGCGTCGTACGGGCGGCGGAGGTGGTGCTGTGCGCCGGCGCCGTGGGTTCGCCGCACCTGCTCCTGTTGTCGGGGATCGGCCCGGCCGGGGACCTCCGCCGGGTCGGGATCGAGGTCGTCGCCGATGTCCCCGGGGTAGGCGCGGGGTTCACGGACCATCCGAACGTCTACGTGGGCTACCGGCCGTCCCGGCCGCTGCCGATGCCGCCGGGGCTGCTGCCGCTGCACGGCGTCCTGCACGCCACCTCGCCGGGGTCCGCGATCCCCGGTGACCTGGAGATCCTGCCGTGGCTGACGCCGTTCAGCCGGATCACCGGAGGCCGGCCGGACCCGCACGAGGACGAACTGGTCCTCGGCGTCGGCCTGCAACGCGAGGACAGCCGGGGTCGGCTGAGTCTGGACGACGCCGACCCGTGGCGGCAGCCGCGGCTGGCCTACGGCTACCTGACGGAGGAATCCGACCGGCGGCGACTGCGGGAGGCCGTCCGGCTGGCCGCCGGGCTGCTGCGGGCACGGGCCGTCGCCCCGCTGGTGGCCGGACGCACGAACCTCCCGGACGACGTACTTGACGGTGACCGGGCACTGGACGGCTGGATCCGCGCGCACCTGACCACCGCGATCCACCTGGCCGGGACCGCGCGGATGGGGCCGGACTCCGATCCCGGGGCGGTCGTCGACCAGCGGCTGCGGGTTCGCGGGGTGAGCGGCCTGCGGCTCGTGGACACCTCGGTCATGCCGCGGGTTCCCTCGCGTGGGCCGGCGGCGACGGCCGTGATGCTGGGGGAGCGTGCCGCCGAGCTCATGGTGTGAGGTCAGTTGCCCGTCGGGGCGGGGTCCACGGGGACGTCGACAGGCACATGGCCGGTGCCCCGGGGGACATGCGGGGAGGGCGGCGGTTGCGGCGGCGTGAGCGGCAAGCCCGCGGGCGGGAACGGCACGGCCGGTTGCCCGTCGAGGATGGGCAACATGGCGTCGTGCCAGATGGGCGCGGCTCCCTGCCCCCCGTAGGCGCCGACGTCCTGGTTGTGCTTGGGGTTGAGGACCATGACGCTCGCGGCGTACTGCGGGGTGTAGCCGACGAAGGCGACGGAGAAGCGGTCCTCGCTGGTGCCCGTCTTGCCCGCGATCTCCTGGCCCGGGATGGCGGCGCGCGTCCCGGTGCCGATGGAGGACCCGGTGTCGCCGATCAGGATCTGGTTGAGCGTCGTCGCGACCGCCGACGGCACCGCATCGGGGGTGCACCGGTCACCCGTGTTCAGCGGCGCGCCGTCGGCGCCGACCAGCGGCGCGCCGGTCCGGTCGAGCACCGCGGTGACGGGGGTGGGGTCGCACTTCTTGCCGTTCGCCCCGAGGGTCGAGTAGGCACTGGCCAGGGCCAGGGGGCTGGTCGCCTCCGCGCCGAGCGTGAACGAGCCGCGGCGGCCGGCGATCACCTCATCTGCAACCGGGTCGATGGAGAACAGTCCCATCCGCTGCGCCATGCGGACCGGGCCCTCGACGCTGCCCAGCTGGTCCTCCAGTGCCACGAAGTAGGTGTTGGACGAGCGGACCAGCGCCTCGACCAGAGTCAGTCTCGGTGGGTACTTCCCCGCGTTCTGGACGACGTACGGCGCTCCGACCGTCCCGCCGTTGCGCTTGTAGACGCGGGAGACGTAGGGGTCGCTTGTCGTGATGGTGTTCCACGCCGGGATCCCCTGTTCGAGGGCGGAGGCCGCGACGAAGATCTTGTAGGTGGAGCCGGCGCCTTGGCTGGCCACCACGTTCAGGGCCACGGATTCCTGGGCGGGGTCGCTCGCGTCGAAGCCGAACCGCCGGTTGACGCTCATCGCCAGTACATGGCCGGTGCCCGGCTCGACCGCGGTGAACATCCCGGCCAGCGGGTCACCCATGGCCAGGTGGTTGAGCACCGCCTGGTCCCCCGAGGCCTGCAAGGCCGACCGCAGCGTCGTCCGGATCGTCAGGCCGCCGTTCTCCAGCCGGTTCAAAGGAATGCCCAGTGTCTGGGTCAGGTACTGCTGCAGGTAGTCGCAGAAGAATCCGCCGATGACGGCGCGCACGCAGCCGTTCGGTGGGGGGAGTGACGGCGTGACGGCCACCGGCGTGGGCGAGATCGCGGCGACGTCCTCGGCGCGGACGTGGCCGAGTGCGAGCATCCGCTCCAACACCTGGTTGCGGCGCACGAGCGCGCCGCCCGGGTTGCTGAGGGGATCGTCGGCGGACGGCTTCTGCGCGAGCCCGGCGAGCATGGCCGCCTGGGGAAGGGTGAGGTCGACGGCGTTGACGCTGAAGTACCGCTGCGCGGCGGCCTGGATGCCGTAGGCACCCTCACCGAAGTACACGAGGTTCAGGTAGCGGGTGAGGATCTCCGACTTCGAGTAGTGCTGCTCCATGGTGAGGGCCAGCCGGGCCTCACGGAGCTTGCGGCCGACGCTGGACTCGGTGGCCGCCTGGCGTTCCCCGGAGGTGGTGGCCGACTGCAGCAGTGTCTGCTTCACCAGTTGCTGGGTGACGGTGGAGCCGCCCTCCATCACCTCGCCTGCGACCACGTTGCGAACCAGCGCCCGTGCGGTGCCCTCGACGTCGACGCCGTGGTGCTCGTAGAACCGCGAGTCCTCGATGTCGACCAGCGCCTGCTTCATGGCCGGGGAGATCTGCTCGGCGGTGACCGGGGTTCGGTTGTTCCGGTAGAACCAGGTGATCAGCGACCCGTCTGCCGCCAGGACGGCGGAGTTGCCGGCGGGGGTCTCGTCCCCCAGGACCCCGGGCAGCGGCGAGAGCAGATTCGCCGAGGAGCTCGCGGCGAGCCCCGGGCCGACGATCCAGGGCACGAGCATGGCGGCCATCAGGGTGCCCGCCACCGGGATGGCGACGAGGAACAGGAGCTCGAGCGCGCGCAGTCGAGGGTGGGCAGGTCGGGACATCGGCCACCTCGCTCCCCTTCCGGTCCCCCGGGCAGGCGCGCGCGGGACCGGACCTACGTGCCAGTTGCCTCCGATGTTCCGGACGGCGCGGTTCCGAGAATGGCGGTCACCGGGGCCGGGGACCAGCCGATCGTGCGCGACCGGACCGCGTGCGAGTGCCGCTGACCAAGGGTGCATGATCTCTGCCTGGCTGTGAGCACGGTCACCGTGCTCACAGCCCACCCCGCCGTCAGGAGTAACAGTGCCGCAGGTCCAGACCGTGACCGGTCCCGTCGACACCGCCGAGCTGGGCCAGGTGCTCATGCACGAGCACGTGTTCGTGCTGACGCCCGACGTCCAGCAGAACTATCCGGAGGAGTGGGGCAGCGAGGACGAGCGGGTCGCCGACGCCGTCGCCACGCTGACGGCCCTGGCGGCCACCGGCGTCCGCACGATCGTGGACCCGACGGTGATCGGCCTGGGCCGCTACATCCCGCGCATCCAGCGGGTGGCCGAGCAGGTCGACCTCAACATCGTCGTCGCAACCGGTTGCTACACCTACGAGGACGTCCCCTTCTTCTTCCACCACCGTGGCCCGGCCCTGAATGCGGCCCTGGGCGCGGAGGTCCCGGACCCGATGGTGGACATGTTCGTGCGCGACGTCGAGCAGGGGATCGCGGGTACCGGCGTCAGGGCGGCGTTCCTCAAGTGCGCCATCGACGCCCCGGGTCTGACCTCCGGGGTCGAACGCGTCATGCGTGCCGTCGCACGGGCACACGGCCGCACCGGGGTGCCGATCACCGTGCACACCCACCCGGGCACCCAGCAGGGTCTGATGGTCAAGAAGGTGTTCGCGCAGGAGGGAGTGGACCCGCGCCGGGTGGTCCTCGGCCACAGCGGGGACACCACCGACGCCGACCACCTGTGCGAACTCGCCGACGCAGGGTTCGTGCTCGGCATGGACCGGTTCGGCATCAACCTGGAGACCACGTTCGAGGCGCGCGCCGACACGGTGGTGGAGATGTGCCGGCGGGGATACGCCGAGTCCATGGTGCTGTCTCAGGACGCCTCCTGCTACATCGACTGGGTCGACCCCGGTGTCATGGCCATGCTCACCCAGTGGCGGTACACGCACATCCACGAGGAGGTGCTGCCGTACCTGCGCGAGCACGGGGTCACCGACGAGCAGATCGAGACGATGCTCGTGGCCAACCCCCGGCGCTACTTCGAGAACACCGGCACGTACTGACCGGGCCGTCCCGGCAGCGCCTCGGGCAGCCGCCGGGACCCCGGGCTCAGGAGGTCAGCGGACCGCGGGGATCTCGCTGGTGCTGGTCCCCGACAGAGGTGACCACGCGTCGGGGTGCGGCCGGCCGGCGTCGGCAGCCCAGGACGGGCCGGGCGCGGCGGCCGTGTTGCCGCGGGCCATGGTCTGGGGACGGGCGCTCAGGCTGACGATCAAGGCGAGGAGCACGAACAGTCCGACCAGGACTCCGCCGATGACCAGAAGCGTCGAGAGCATGCACAGAACGTAAGCGTGGGAACGTTCCGTGTCACCGGAATCGAGCGGGCAGATCTCACCGAAGATCGGCCGCCGGTTGCACAGACTTCGCCCCTCGCCGCACCGGCGGTCCCGCTGTCTTCGCACATGCGCACATGCGGGCGTGTTCGCCACCGGGGGATGTGCGCGCCGGCTGAGCATCTCCCGGCCCCGTCACATCGGGAGCGACACAGCCGGTCACCCGGTGGAGTTGCTCACGGATTCGCCGTCGTGAGTGCGGGGTAGGACGGACCTGATCGGCTCGAAACCTCGCGGCCGCTCGCCGACCGCCCGAGGAGCCGAACCGCCGCGTGACCGCAGACCCCGCGCCACCGGGGCCGCCCGATGTCCGGGGCGGCCTCATCCGAGTGGCGACGATCCCGCAAGCCGACCCCTCGGGTGCCGATCCCTACGGTGTCGGTCCCTACGTGGACGCCGTCCTGCCTCCGGACGCCGTCCATGTGGGACCTGCTGCCGATCCCTCGCCGTGGCTGGACGTGGCCCATCTGGGCGCCCACGCCGGTCAGGTCGACGTGCTGCACCTGCACCTCGGGGACGCTCATGCGGCCGCGGTCGCCGGGCAGTGCTGGGCAGAGACGGTGCGCCGGCTCGGACTGCCGCTCGTGGTGACCGTCCACCGGGTGCCTCCGCCGGGCCGAGCGGCCCGGAGCGCGGTCGAGGCCCGGTACGAGGCCCATCTGGAGGCGGTCCTCGCGACGGCCGAGGTCGTGCTGACTCTGACCCGTGGCGCCGCGGACGAGATCGCCGATCGCTTCGGCCGCACGGCCATCGTCGTCTCCCATCCCTCCGCGGCAGTTCCGGACCCCGATCTCGGTGCCGAGCGCGGCCTCGTCGGCCTCCGCCTGGGTCCGGCCACGGCCGGCGTCCCTGACACCGAGGCGCTCGTGCGGGCGGCGATGTCCGGCGCGGTCTCCGGCGGGGGCCGGCTCCGGGTGCTCACCGACGACGAGCGGCACGTCGGTCCCGCCGTCCGTGACCTGGCTGCCCGCGGCGAGCTCGAGCTTGTCGCCCACCCTCGCGCCGGGCGGCCGGCGCAGCTGCAGCAGTTGCACGTCGCGGTGCTCCCTGAGCCGAGCGGGACGCACTCCCGGGACCTCGAGGTCTGTCGCGACGTGGGCACCCTCGTGGTCGCGCCCACCTGCAGCTGGGCGGCGGATCAGTGGTCGGAGGTCGTGTCCTACGCCACCGACGCGACCGGCGTGCTCGACCCGCTCTCGCTCACCGGGGCCGTCGCGGCAGCCCTGACCCGGCCGATGCCACGACCGGCCGACCGCCGCTGGCGCGCCGAGCAGCGGGCTGCCGTCCAGCGGGTGCACGCGGCGGTCTACCGGCAGGTGGCCGCCGACCGGGCGTGGGCCTGACCGCAGACTTTGACACCTTCGCGGGCGGACACGGCTCGTCGCGCGCACAGCCTCCGCTGATCCTCGGACTCATCCCCGCGGCCGCGCCCGACGACCTCCGACGACGGCCGCGGACGGTCGACGCCCGGCATGCTCGTCGTCGTACCAGGGGCTCAGCCGGAGCGCCGGCGTCCGGTCGTGCCGCAGGAGGCGCCGGTGCGCGCCGCTCATGTCTGGAAGGAGACGGGCCGCCATCGGCATCGCCGCGAACAACGATGCCGGGTCCACGACGCCTTGCTGCCGCGTGGGCGTGGCCCAGGGCGTCGCTGTGTGTGGGCAGGGGCGGGGTCGAACCGCCGACCTCTCGCTTTTCAGGCGAGCGCTCGTACCGACTGAGCTACCTGCCCCCGGCCGGTGACGAGCACCGGGCGGCGACCCTGACGGGACTCGAACCCGCGACCTCCGCCGTGACAGGGCGGCGCGCTAACCAACTGCGCTACAGGGCCTTGCTGTGGAACTACTTGCTGTGGAACTGCCTTGCTGCGGAACTGCTTGCTGGTGTTGCGTTCGTGCGTGCCCCCAACGGGGTTCGAACCCGTGCTACCGCCTTGAAAGGGCGGCGTCCTGGACCACTAGACGATGGGGGCTCGTAGTTCGCCGGGGGCGGGAGAAACAATACATGCTGCCGTGGCGGACCCCGGCCGGGGGGCCGAAGGCTGCGAAGCTACGCGATGTGAGGACCCGCCCGCGCACCGTCGCCGCCCTGTTTCTGAGCCTGTTCACCCTGCCCGTCGTCCTTGCCGGATGCGGCGGCGGGGGCACCGAGGCGCAGTCGTCCTCGGCGACGCTCACGGCGTCGGGGACGACTGCCGCGGCGGAGACCTTCGCCGAAGGGGCGACCGCCGAGGACAGCGCCACGGATGCGCCCCCCTTCCCCGGCAACGCCGAGCCCGACACCGCCGACCCGTCGTCCGGGGCCGCGGTGACGGTGAGCGACATCCGCGTCGGCCGGCAGGACGGCTTCGACCGGGTGGTGTTCGAGGTCGGTGGCACCGGCACTCCCGGCTGGGACGTGCGGTACGTCGACGCGGCGTCGTCCCAGGGGAGTGGGGCACCCGTGGACGTCGCTGGTAAGGCCGTGCTCCAGGTGACGTTGACCGGTGTCGGCTACCCCTACGACACCGGCGTCGAGGAGTACTCCGCGTCCGGCCCGCTGTCCGCCGCGGGCACCAAGGTCGTCACCGAGGTCGCTTTCGACGCCACGTTCGAGGGGACGACGATGGCGTTCGTCGGCACCACGGCAAAGGCGCCCTTCCGGGTCTACCTGCTGCAGAACCCCGCACGCGTGGTGCTCGAGGTGGCAGACCCCTCCTGAACCGCGACGCTCAGCCGAGGGAGGCGGTGAGCTCCACGGCATCGTCGGTCACGCTGGTGCAGGTGACCGACAGCGGGCCGGCGCTGATGCTCTCCCCCTCGGCGCAGGAGACGCTCGCGTCCCCGACGCCGAGTGTGGCGCGGCCGTCCTGGGTCCCGGCGAACTGCAGCTTCGTGCCGAGGATGTCGGCTTCCGCAGCGTCCCCGGAGAGCGTGGCCGTGCAGGAACTCGGCGAGCAGGACACGTTGTTCGAGGTGAACGAACAGCCGGCCAGCGGAGCCAGGGTCAGGGCGCCGGCGAGCACACCGGCGGCCATCCGGGCGGTACGGGCCTTCGGCGTCGAGGACATGAGGCGAGCCTAGGGTGCCGTCGTCGTCGGGCCGGGGACGTCCGGCTCATCCGGTGGGGGAGGCCGGGGTGCCGTCGGTGGGTGCGTCCGTCGGGCTCGCCCGGTCGCCGGACCCAGGCTTCCCGGGCGGGACGACGGTGCGCTGGATGGTCACCTCGGTCTCGCCGAGCCCGCCTAGCGTGATCTCGTCGTAGGCGCGCAACGCGCCGGTGCCGGGGGCCAGGTAGAGAACCGTGCAGGTCAGCGGATCGGGGTACTCCCCTTGCAGGCCGCGCAGCCCCGCCCCGCCGGTGGAGCCCTCCACCATCAGCCGGGTCCCGGCGTCGAGCACCGACACGTGCCGCTTGTGCGTGTGCCCCGCCAGGACGAGCGGGACGGCCCCGTCCAGCGGCGTGGCCTGCTTCGGGTCGTGGACCAGAGCGATGGCCGGGGCCGCGGGCAGGGTGTCGACGAAGTCGGCGAGCTTCTGCCCGGACCCGGTGAGGACGTCGGTGCCGGCGGCGTCGTCGCCCGTGCTCTTGTCCGGGGTGAAGCGCGGGTCGGGCACCCCGACGATCTGGATGCCCGCGACCGTCACGGCGGAGTCGTCGAGGACTGTGGCGTTGGGCTGGGCGGCGATCAGGGCGGCCGTGGAGCCGGAGTCGTGGTTGCCACGGATGTAGACGTACGGGACGCCGAGCTGCCCCACCGAGCCGATCAGCTGGTTCTCCGGCGTGCTGCCCCAGTCGGTGATGTCGCCGGTGTCGAGGACGCCGTCGACCTTGAACTGGTCGACGACCTGGCGCATCAGGTCGAACCCGGCCGGGTTGAGGTGGAGGTCGGACACGTGCAGCAGGGTCACGCTGTCGTCGGTCCCGCCGGGCGCGGGGAGCGCGGAGATCGTCGAGTACAGCGTGCCCACGTTCGCGACCAGGTCCTCGAGAGAGGCTCGGTACGCGTCGAAGCGGGCGACGATGTCCTGGGCGCTGCCGATCAGGCTGTTGGCGTTGACCAGCAGCCCGGTGTACGTGGGTTGGGAGAGGGCCTCGGGGCGCCAGGTGGCAGCGCCCAGCCCGGCCGTTCCGAGCAGCAGGACGGTGGTGACCCCGGCCGCGATGACCGATTCACGACGCCGGCGCAGCACGATCAGCGACGTGAGGGCCGCCCCGGCGATCGCCACGCCGGCGGTGGTCCAGGCCAGCCGCACCACCGCGGCGCGCAGGTCGGCGCTCACCTGGTCCACGACGCCGGCCAACCGCACAGGGTCGGTCGCCAGCGCCCGGGCGCGGTCCTGGTCGACCCGTTGGAGCGCGATGTCCAGGCGCAGCGGACCGTCGTAGACGTCGACGTTCAGCTCCCCCAGGGGCGGGACGGCGACAGCGGCGCCGCCACCGGTGGGGCGGAAGGCGAGTGTCGCGTCGAAGGGACCGATCGGCGCCGAGATCCGGCCGAACAGCAGCACGGCGATGACGGCGCCGGTCAGTGCGACGGCCACGCGGAGGGACCAGCGACCGGCCACGCGCGCCCGGTTCGGCCACGGGGACGGCGAAGCTGTCGTCGGCTGCGCGCCGGGGGTTCCGGCCTCGCTCGGCTCGCTCACCCCCATCACGTTATCGAGCGGCGGGGGGTCCCGTCGGACGGAAGATCCAGCGCAGCGCCACGAAGCGCATCAGGCCGATCGCAGCGGTGACCGCGGTGACCACGGTGACCTGCAGGATCACGTGCGCCGAGCTGACCGAGGAGTTCAGCCAGCCGAGAGCGACGCCGGTCGCGAGCAGCCCGATCAGGGCAACGCCACCGGCCTCGACCTGGGCGCTGAACCAGTTCACCCGGTCGTCGGCGCGGAAGGTGAGCCGCCGGTGCATCTCGTTGGCGAGGATCGACGAGGCGACGGTCGCGAACAGGTGGGCCGGCAGGTAGCCCAGGCGGAGGAGACTGACGTAGAGCAGGCCGTAGACGGCGGTCGAGACGCCTCCTACGAGAACGAACCGGGCGAACTGCGCGAGGAGGTCGTCCTGCCGCAGCCGCGTCTGGAGCAGGGCGACCCCCCGACGCAGGTGCCGCGCGTGCGACACGTCGCCGAAGAACTCGGCGGCGGTCGGCCGGTCACGCAGCAGGGACGGGCAGGCCACCTAGGTTCCCTTCAAAAGTGGAGGAGCAGGGTCAAGGCTCCACAGGCCCTAACCGTTGTCACTCGAGAACATGCCAGGTCACCCCGACAGTCCCCCGTGTCCTTGATCACCATCGGCCGACACTGTGCGTTCCTTGAGGGCGTCGGCGGCTTGACCTGGGGGTAGTGGAGCGCCATGACCGTCTTGGGGATCCTCGACCGGGTGGCAGACGTCGCCGCGTTCGACAAATTCATCGAACCCGCCCGGCGCGCTGTCCAGGGGGCGTTGGGGGCCCCGGCGGTGAAGGACTTCCTGCACGGGACATGGCTGGGACATCCCCTGCACCCGGTGCTGGTGCACGTGCCCGTGGGCAGTTGGGTGTCCGCCGGCTTGCTCGACCTGATCCCGCCGTTGCGGCCCGCCGCCACCGTGCTCATCGGTGCCGGCGTCGCCGGTGCGGTGCCGGCCGCCCTGGCCGGCGCGGCGGACTGGTCGGAGGCGGAGGTCGGTGTCCGCCGGCTGGGGGCACTGCACGCCGCCGCCAACACCGCCGCGCTCGGGCTGTACGTCGGTTCCCTGGTGGCGCGCAGCCGGGGGCGCGGCGCACTGGGGAGGGTGCTCTCCTACGCCGGGCTGGGTGTCGCCGGTGGGTCCGCGGCGATCGGGGGGCACATGTCCTACGCGCAGTCGGCCGGTGTCTCGCACTCGGCGACCTCGGCCCGGGCGCTCACGACCGAGTGGATCGACCTCGGCCCGCTGGACGACCTGCCCGAGGGGCGTCCGGCGCTGCGGACGGGCAAGGGGCGCAGCCTCGCCGTCCCGCTGGCCGCCGTCCGCCGTGGCGCACGGGTGGATGTCTTCGTCGCGGCCTGCTCGCACCTGTCGGGACCGCTGGACGAGGGCACGATCGCGGACGTCCGTGGCGAGCAGTGCCTCGTCTGCCCCCTGCACGGGTCCGCGTTCGATCTCGAGACCGGTCAGCCTCGGCGGGGACCGTCGGCGAACTCGCAGGAGAAGCTCGAGGTGCGCATGGAGGCCGGGCGGGTGATGGCCCGGCTGGCCGCCAGGCACAGGTGAGCCCGTCGGCGTCCTACGCTGCGCAGCCATGAGGCGGACGGCGATCGCCCTCGTGACCGGGGCGGTGGCCGCACTGCTGGCCGCCTGCGCCGGCCCCGCCGCCGATCCGTCGTCGGAGGCGTCGTCGTCCTCGGCTGAGCCGCCCGCCGCTGTGCCCGCCGTGCCGGGGATCGAGGCGGAGATCGTGCGGTTGCGCACCGACGAGGCGATCGGTGGGCAGGTGCAGGTGCGGCTCACCGACACCGGCGACACCCCGTTCACGGTCACGGCCGTGGCGCTGCGCTCGCCCGGGTTCGCCCTCGAGCCGCCGAAGACTGTTACCGCCGAGTACGCGCCGGGGCGCGTGATCGACCTGCCGGTGCCGTTCGGGGACCCGGTCTGCGACACGGCCCCGGTGCCGGCGGTCGCCGAGCTGACGGTCGTCCGGCCGGACGGGTCCGTCGAGCAGCTCCACGTGCCGGCCGCGGCAGACGTGCTGGAGCTCATCCACGCCGAGGAGTGCGACGTCCAGGCGGTGGCCGCGGTGGTCGACGTCGCCGTCACGGACCTGCGCGACGACGGCGACGCCCTGACCGGATCGCTCACCCTGACCCGGCGGAAGGGCACCGAGCCGGTCAGCGCGAGGCGGCTCAGCCGCAGCGTGCTGATCGATGCCACGGCGGAGCTGCCGCTGGAACTGGACGGCGACGAGCACTCGGCGTCGGCGACGGTGTCGTTCACACCGGCGACGTGCGATCCCCATGTGCTGTCGGAGACCAAGAAGCCCTACGTGTTCCCGCTGTCGGTGGCCGTGGGGAAGGACGACGAGGTTCCGGTGGACCTGCCGCTGGACCAGTCCGCGCGGGGGCTGCTGGCCGCGCTGGTGCAGCGCGTCTGCGCGCCGCCGTCCTGATCGGGAGAAGAAGCCGGCCCGGCCGCCCCGGGGGGAACGGGTCAGCCGGGCCGGGGTCGTGACCGCCGGGCGCTCGCGCGCCGGGCGGACGATTTCCGCGGCCGGGCGGCAGGCGACATTGCCCGGCCACCCGACCGGAGCGATGATGACGGTACGTAATCACCGACCACCGGCGGCATCCCCTGATCGGGTGGAAGAGCGCCGGGCTCGGTGACTCAACGCACATTCGGCGCGGTTCGGTCCCGCGGCGATCGGGCACCGTCTGGCGGTGTTCTTCCTCTTCTCGAGCCGGCTCGGCTGCCTGGGCTCGCTCGCTGTCTCCGCCCTCCTGACCCTGCTGCTGCTCTTGGTGTTCCACGTCCTGTGACGTCGGAGCGCGGGATCTCGCACCCGCTGAGCCTCTGGTTGATGCAGGAACGTGCTACCAGCGATCCCAGTGCACGACCTCGTCGAGAGGCCGACGATCCGGCCTGATGATCGGCCGCAGCGGTCGGTCCGCCGGATAACCGAGCCCGATCAGGTAGACGGCGAGGTAGCCGTCGGGGAAGCCCAGGACGCGCTGCGCCTGCTCTTGGTCGACCGCTGCCGAGTGGCCGGATCCGATGCCCAGGTCGGCCGCCGTCACCATCATGTTGGCGGTCGCCTGGCCGAAGTCGTACTGCAACAAGTCACGCTGTCGCTCGTCCTCCGGCGTTCTGGCCACGAGGGCGATCGCCGCCGCCGACTGGGCAATGTGTCGTCCGCCCTGCGGCCACACCTTCGCCAGCTCGACGAGCTGCGGGCGGTCGGTGACCACGACGAAGTTCCACGGCTGCCAGTTCGACGCCGACGGTGCTCGCCTGCCCGCTTCGAGGATGCGTTCGAGGTCCTCACGGGCGATCGGCTGGTCGGTGTACTGGCGGACATTGCGGCGCGCCCGGATGGCATCCCACGTCTCCATGCCACGGTTCTAGCGGCTCTCGAGGACCCCGTCTCGCAGATCGTCGCTCCGCGGGCCGAGCGTCTTGCCGACAGCGTGCGCCGTGACCGCGTGGTCACCGGGGATCATCTGCACGTCGATGCCCGGGGGCGGCGGCCTGAGCGGTCGTACGGCAGCTGCGGGTGTAGGTCCCACCCCGACTCCCGGCAGCGCTCTCAGCGGGAGACGGCCGGCTCCGGCGGAAGCCTCACACCCGGGCCGCGGTCCTCCCGATCTGTCGTGCGTCGTACGTGCGCGTTGTCGGGAGGTTCCCTGCGCCCACCGGGCCTCTGGTGAATGCAGGAAATCCCGATGGCTTGCCATTTCGCTGCGTCGCCGAAGGTGTCTCGGCGGAGTTTCGAGGATGCCGTTGGTGATGGGTGTGAAATACGCCTGGTGCTGATGTGGAGCGGCTGAGGCATCGCGATTCGCCGTAGGGACGCACTGCGCAGCGTGCCGCCGCCGCGCCCCATGCGTCGGCCCGCGGGTGCCACCCGAGATCAAGCGGTCGCAGTTGGTGTGTATCGCAGGTGCAGCACGCCCGTCGGCAGGGTGTCGCTGGACTTCAGGACGAGCGGCACCGTGGGGGTGTCCTCGAAGAGGCGTTGCCCCTTGCCGACAGCGATGGGATGGACCAGGAGATTGAGTTCATCGAGCAGGTCGTGCGCCAGCAGCCATCGCACAGTCGTTGCGCACCCCGACATCCCGATGTCGCCGTCGTTCCTGTCCTTGAGTGCCTGCACCTGCCGCACCGGGTCGTCTCCCAGGACCGTGGTGTTGTTCCAGACGCCGCCGTCGATCGGACGATGGGTGAGGACGTACTTGGGAAGGTTGTTGATGTAGGCGGAGAACGGCACCTCTTCACCTTGCACAGGCCAGTATGCGGACCACTCGTCATAGAGCCGGCGACCCATCAGGAAGGCGCTCTGGGTCTGCATCCCCTCACCCACAACCCGTCCCATAGCGTCGTCGAAGTAGGGGAAGTGCCATTCGTTGGGTGCCTCGACGACGCCGTCGAGGGCGATGAAGAAGTTCGAGACGATCTTGCCCATGCTCTGCTCCTAAGTTCGATAGCTGGTCCACAGCTCAGACGACTCAACTGTCGCGAAGTCATCGCTCGGACAGCACACCGTCAACGACCGTCGCGCACGAGCATTCGGGACCAGCCCCCGTGTCCCACACGCAGTCCGGTGGGACACCCGCCGGGCGTCACGACAGTGCGAGCTGGGGCAGCGGCACGCGCTGGCATGTCTGATCTGGAGTCGCGCCGAGGTCGCCCGTCCCGCCTGGCGTCGGTCGTTCTGGAACTGCTCGGGCACTGACCCGAGCAGCCGGCTGGCCGCGGGGGCGTCGTCCTAGCGGCGTGCTGCCTCGACTGCCGGCGGGGGAGGTACGGCGTGCGGTCGAGGTCCCAGGGGTTGCGCGTCGGTCCGAACAGCGCCGGCTCAGCGATTCCCTTGGAGCCGAACTCGGGGGTGTTCGTCTTCCCGAAGATCACGACTCCGGCGTCGAGCCAGCGCTGCACGACCGTGCTCGTGTGCGCCGCCTTCCTGTTCGAGAGAGAGCGCGGCATCCGTCCGACGTCGGGAACCCCGCGAGGTGCTGGTGGAGGTCCTTGAGCAGGAACGGGACGCCGGCGAACGGGCCGGACAGCTCATTCGTGACCCGCTGGTCGGCGTGGTCGTCGAGCCAGGTGCAGATGGCGTTGATGGCGGGGTTCACCGCGTGTGCCCTGCTCCTGGCGGCCGCGAGCAGCTCGGCGGTGGTCACCTGTCCCGTAGTGACCAATTCGCCCAGTGCCAGTCCGTAGTGCTGGAGGTAGCCGGGCTCGTCCACCGGTGATCTCCTCGTCCTGGCCGCGTGAGCTGGCACATCATGGCGGCGCGGCCGGTGGGGTGCAGTCCCGGGTCCTTCCTGCGGCAGGTTGAACGAGAAGCTGCTGATCTCGAGGGCGCCCGCCGGTGTTCGCGACGGGCTCCGGGACCGGCCTCGGCATGCGGGGGCCTGCCTGCTCTGCCGACGGCACCCGGGTCCCGTCGGCACATGGCCCAGCCCGCCCTTACGGCAGCGTGCTCATCGGGAGGTGGGGCCCCCGGCGGCGGCCCGCATCTTCGCGGTGATTGCGAGTCGTCGATCGGCTGCCTTCTGGATGCCCTGGTGGTGCTGGTGGGACGCTCCGCGCCCGCCGTGGAATGGAATCCGCCCCCGAGACCGACCGATCAGGGGCTCGACCGCGTGGGGGCAGTCAGCGGGTGAGACGGCCGAGCAGGGCCGATGCCGCGCTGATCGAGGCGATCGCGGCGAGCAGCAGCACCAGGAAGTCCAGCCACAGCGTCGTGGGAGTGCCGAGGAGCAGCCCGCGCAGCGCCGAAACCTCGTACGAGAGCGGGTTGCCCGCGCTGACCACCTGAAGCCAGCCCGGCATGACCGACACCGGGTACAGCGCGTTCGAGGCGAAGAACAGCGGCATCATGATCGCCTGCCCGATGCCCATGAGCCGGTCCTGCTTGAGCACCAGCCCGGCGATGGTCACGGAGAGGCAGCAGAAGAAGGCCGAGCCGAGCAGGACGACGACGAGCACGCCGAGCAGCTTCACTGGGTTGGGGGTGAACCGGACGCCGAGCAGCAGTGCAACGACGAGGATCGCCACCGCCTGGGCCAGTGACCGGATGCCCGCGGCGAAGGCCTTGCCGGTGACCAGCGCGGCTCGCGGCGTCGGGGTCACCATGAGCTTGGACAGCACCCCGGCATCGCGCTCCCAGATGATCTGGATCCCGTAGAAGATGGAGACGAACAGCGCGGATTGGGCGATGATCCCGGCCGAGAGATAGTCCAGGTACGGCACGTCGCCGGTCGGAATCGCTCGCAGCCGGGTGAACGTCTCGCCGTAGACGACGAGCCAGAGCACCGGCTGGATCAGTCGGGTGATGAGCTCGGATCGGTCGTGGCGCAACTTCTGCAGCTCCACCAGGCAGAAGGTGCCCACCCGGGACACCAGCCGTGAGGCGGCGGACGGCGCCTGTCGCTCAGCCCATGCGGCCGGCGGTGCGTCGAGTCGAACGGACACTGCGCAGCCCTCCCCTCTCCTGGCCGGCGAGCTGGTCGCCGGTGTAATGCCGGAAGACGTCCTCGAGCGTGGCCGCCGGGCCGAGCGCGGCCTTCAACTCGGCCGGTGCGCCGACCGCGCGCAGCCGGCCGTCGTGCATGAGTCCCACCCGGTCGCAGAGCGCGTCGGCCTCTTCCATGTAGTGGGTGGTGAGCAGAACCGTGGTGCCGAACTGCTCCTGCAGCTCGCGCACCCGCGCCCAGACGCTGTCGCGGGCCACCGGATCCAGGCCGACCGTCGGCTCGTCGAGCACCAGCAGCGCCGGGCGGTTGACCAGTGCCTGGGCGAGCTCCAGCCGGCGGACCATGCCGCCGGAGTAGGTGCCGGCCAGCCGGTCGGCGGCGTCCGTGAGGTCCATCATCGCCAGGGCCTCCTCGACCCGGGCGGTGCGCTCGCGGCGGGGGATGTCGAACAGCCGGGCGAACCAGGCGACGTTCTCCCGCCCGGTCAGCGCCCCCTCCACCGACAGCTGCTGGGGCACGTAGCCGAGCAGCCGGCGCACCGCCATCGCCCGGCGGCCGACGTCGAGGCCGAAGATCGTCACCTCGCCGTCGGTAACAGGCAGCAGTGTGACCAGTAGCCGGATCGTCGTCGTCTTGCCCGCGCCGTTGGGGCCCAGTAGGCCGAAACACTCGCCGGCATCGACGGTGAGGTCGAGCGCGTCGACAGCGACGTGCTCGCCGAACCGCTGGGTCAGGCCGCGGATCTCGATCGCGGGAGCCGTCATCTCTCCTCCAGGTTCTGCAGGGCGCCGACCAGCCGGTTCAGTGCGGGGACGGCGGTGGCCAGCGTCCGGGCGTCGTCGGCGGCGAGCCGGCCCAGGGCCTGCGCGGTGAGTTCGGTCCGATGGTCGCGCCACCCCTCGATGCGCCGGCGGGCGGCGCTGGTGAGGTGCAGCCGGGCCACCCGCCGGTCGGCCGGGTCCGGCTCGCGGCGCAGCACGCCGGAGTCGGTGAGCTGGCGGACCAACGTGGACACCGTGTTGCCGGCCAGCCCCAGCGCCTCGGCGGCCTCGCTCACCGCGATCCCGGGCTCGCGGTGCACCAACCGGACCAGCTCGATCTGCGAGCCGGACAGCGGGGAGGGCAGAGGGCGCCCCGCCGTCCGCCGCATCTGGCGACGGACCGAGCCGAGCGCCTCGACCAGCGACTCGGCGAGCTGAAGGTCGTCGTCCGGAACACCTGCGGGGAAGGTCACGTCAACAACGATACCTCTGTCGCAGAGGTATTTGGGTCCGGCGGGCGTTCCATCAGCCGGCTGAGGAGTTCGGCGCTCGGACGAGGTCGCCCCCGCCACGACCTGGCTCGAGGCCGACTCGCTGGACGACCCCGGCAACTTGCCGGCGCCGGACGTGCTCGCACACGTTGTCTCGTGGGCGGTCTGGAGGGTTCTCTGCACCCACCGGGCCTCGGGGGATCGGTGTTTCTATTCTGACCTGCGGATCGTCGCCAGTACGTCCGCAGGTCTTTGACGTGCTGAGACGCCTCGACCGTGCTCGTGGAACGTGACATTCGCCGTCTTGGAATGCGCCACCTGGAATCAGTTGAGTCAGCGGCGCGTCATCGGACTTTCAACTGGGGTCGAGCCGCGGACGTCGATGACGCCCACCCAGGCTGCTGAGGTCAGGACATCATCCGAATGCGGGCCGATCGACAACCCGCAACGAACAGGCCCGCGCCGGTCGCTGGATTCATACCCGCCACCTCATCTTGCTGTCGTACTCAGGTCTGGTCGACCTCGGCCGGTGTCCGCGATGGGGGGGCAGCGGTCACGCCTCTCACGACTCCGTCCACCCGTCATCATCGAGCAGACTCCCGGTACCGGAACTCGGCTCCCTGCATGAGGTCGGCCGGCAGGCCGTTCGGAGGTACGTGGCCCGGACCCGCTGTGATCAGCGCGTCCGTCAGGACACCCGTGACCGCGCAGCCGAGCTCACGCCCGCGTGGTGGCGCGCGCGTCAGCGACCACGCTGTACCACTGGGAGTGGCTGGGCTCGGCCTCCGACTGTTCGAGCCGGGCACGCCTCTCCAGGAACGCCGGG
>JAOPWM010000053.1 GCA_025965695.1 Blastococcus sp. | reverse complement strand
GGGCGGTACGTCGTCCCCGGAGACCGCGCTCGCCGCGAACACCGGCGGCGTGGTCGCCAGGTCGTAGACGGCCAGCACGTCGTCGGGCACCAGGGACAGGTCCAGCCCTTCGGGCACGGTCAGCTCGTGCGGCGGCTCCAGCCGGCGCCGGAGCGCCTCCACCTGGGGGCCGAAGTCCCGCAGCGTCCGGGCGCGGGCCACCTCCTGCCGCAGGTTGTAGAAGAGCCCATGGCTGCGGATACGGGCGACGTCCTCGGGCTGCCAGGTCGCCGGGGTGTAGCCGAGCTGGGTGAACTCGACCGGCAGCAGGCCGGGTTCGGCCTGGGTCAGCTCGACGAAGGCGTTGACGCCGGCGGTGAATGCGGTGGCCACCCGCTTGGTGTCCGAGCCGTAGGCGAGCCACTCGCCGTGCATGTCACCCCGATAGAGGAACAGCCGCGTTGCCCGGTCCCGCTCGACGTGCTCTGGGCCGAAGACCTCCGAGAGCAGCCCGAGCCCCCGGCGGCGCCACAGGTCGATCTGCCAGAGCCGGTCACGAGCGGCGTTGAAGCCCTGGGCGAGGAAGACGTCGTCGGGGGATCGGGCGTAGATGTGCGGCACGCCCCAGCGGTCGACCAGGATCTCGGCCTCGGCCGCCAGGCCGGGCACGGTGAAACGGCGGGTGGACGAGGGCTCCAGGTTCGCTGACATGGCGCCCCCCGCCTCCGCCTCGCGGACCTGGCCGTAACCGCCGACCGGGACGCCAACTCGACCGAAGGGACGCCGGCCCAGATCGACTGGCCTGTCAGCGTCGTCCTCTGGCCCATCCTCCGCAAGGGGTCAGGCCGAGGAGCTCGAGCGTGCGCCGCGGCCGGGTCGACGATCCAGTAGCTGGGCGGCGACATACGTGGCCCGCTCGAGCACCACGCCGCTCCCCGTTGCTCTTCTCGGCCCCACGGAGAGGGCTCCTGGGGGCCGGCCCCCTCGTCAGCCCAGCTGACGACGGCCCGTTGAGGGACTGCCCGCGATGGCCAGGCCCGGGCGGGGATTGGAACCCCATCTCGGCTCGGCCCCACATCGCACGTGGCAAGACCTACGGTCCTTGATGTACCTCTTACGACACGGGGTGGTGGGTGTCGACGTGGTTCATGCCCACGGGGCAGGGCAGCCTCGTAGAGCTGGGACGCCCAGCCTCAGCTGGGGACCAGGGCCGCCGTCGGCGCCACCGAGAAGTGGACCGCCCCTGACTGCATGGCCGAAGGCGTCGCTTGGGCCAGATTGCCGCTGGACGGTTGGGCATCCGGACCCGCGCGAGACGGGGTTCCTGGGGTGACTGACGAACAGCTCGCCGACGTCCGCCGCTACAAGCGAAGTGGTGCAGACATTGCACATCCCGGCAATGTGGCTGAGGGAGCTGCGGGGCCTGTCAGGGCCTCCGCACTAGCGGGCCGGACTTCAGCAGCGGTTGGGGATGACCGCCGCGGATGTTCGCAGAACGGCCGGGTGCTGCCGGACCCGTGGGCGCAGGCTCAGCTCGCCGGTCGGCATGCCGGACGGTCAGCAGCCCGCCACTGTCCTCGAGGCGCCTGCCCGATTCCGCCCCAGCGGCGCGCTCTGACTGGAATCGGAGCTCGTGTCGGTGGAGGTCAGGAGGCTCGCCGTCGACCACCATTGTCGCCTGTTCGGGATCGTTCGTCGCGGTCCGTGGCAGTTCCAATTGCGTCCCGAGCTGCACAAACGCTTGGCAGCGGACGGCCTGGAACCCGCGGCCGACGCTGGGGGTAAAGGGTCCCCGACCCCCTTGTCGTCGTGCGTCGGCACGGCTCCGGTGCCTGATCAGGCGGCCGCCGCGTGGTGCCACGACCGTGGCCAAACAGTGCCGTTCACGGTCGTCCGTGACGGATTCTCGACGTCCGTAGTCGTCGGTGACCTGCGGAAACGGACACTGGCGGACTTGCGCAAACCCCTCCCAGCCGCCCTGGCAGTGTGGTGACCGTCCGGTCCGCGGGGGTCTGGTCGGCGGTGCTTCGTGGTCGGTGAGCTCGACGTCCTGGGACTGGCAGGGGTCGGGCCTCTCCGCAGCGTGGTGGTCATGCCGCGCCGAGGGCTGCGCGCCATCGGGAGACGGTGCGCTTGGTGGTGCCGAGCTGGGCAGCGATGTCCCGGATAGAGCTACCGCGCGCGCTGAGGCGGCGGACGACCTCCCGTTGTTCGACTGCGGTGAGGTCGTCGTAGGAGATGTTGTCACCGGCGACGGCGCGTTCCACGGCGATCTCGTCGATGTCGTCCCGCTGGGAAGGTTCGACGGGCGGCGTCGGCGGTGTGGGGTCCGTGTCGGTTTCGATGTCGTCCCAGGCAAGCGGTGACAGCCAGCCTTGTGCGGCGGCGTGGGCCTGGGCGGCGTCCGCGGCCCTGCTCAGCGGCGGGGCGTGATACCGCCCGCTGGCCACGAAGTATCACGGCGGTATCACGAGGCCGTTTTCGGCCCTTGCAAGACAACACCCTGGGCCTCTGACCTGCAGAGACGCCGGGGTGAGTGAGTGTCCGAGGGGCGACTTGGTACATAGCCCAACGCATCGAGCTGCGGAGGAGCGGACCCCTCCGATGAATGGCCGGCACGCACAAGCCGCCCTGCTCGTACGAATCCTCGACCAGCGCGAAGGCCAACGCGTTGATGAGCGCACCGGACGCGAACGCGAGCAGGGGTCTCGACGCCCCCGCCCCCAAGATGCAGCCTGGCTCACGACCTCGGCTCCACCCGGGACCGGGAGACTCACTGATGCCGCTCCCCGGCTCAGCTGGCACGGTGGTGCCGTGCCCATCCTCAACCCCCTCGGGGAGGCCGTGCGTGCGCGCTTCCGCGCCCGGGTGTCCGGTGACCCGACCGGCGCGCCGGACTGGGTCCGCGACATCGCGCACGTCGGCGAGGGACCCGGCTGGTTCGAGCCGGACGGCGTGGTCTGGTGGGTCCACGGGGATCTCTCCACCCTGGTCGGCGGGGTCGCCGCGCTTCTGGGCCAGGCCGCGCACCCGCTCGCGCTGGCCGGTGTCCGGCGTCACTCCTCGTACCTCGATGACCCGTGGAAGCGGCTGGCCGGGACCGCTCGCTGGCTCGTGGTCACCACATTCGGCTCAGCGGAGCTGGCCGAGCGCGAGGCGTCCCGGGTACGCCACCTGCACGCGGACGTGCGGGGGAACACCGGCGACGGCCGGGCGTACTCCGCACGTGACCCGCAGCTGCTGCGCTGGGTACACCTCGCCTTCACTGACGCATTCCTCGCCGCCCAGCTGGCCGCCGGGCGTCCCCCCGCCGCACGCTTCGGCCCTCGCTGGCCCGACGTATACGTGTCCGAGTGGGCGCGCAGCGCCCGGGCCCTCGGCGCCGACGACCTGCCGGGGAGTCAGGCGGAACTGGTCGAAGCGCTTGCGTCCTATCGGTCGGTGCTGGAGCCGGTGCCGGCCGAGCTGCGCCAAGTCCTCACCGCGCCGCCGGGTTTGGGTCCAGCGGAGCAAGTCTTCTACCGCGGCCTCACGAGCGCCGCCGCGCTGCTGGTGTCCCCGACCATCGCGCCTTACACGGGGACGCCGGGCCGGGGCCGCGGCGTCGTCCGCCTGCCGGCGACCCGTGCGCAGCTGCGCGGCCTGCAGTTGGTGCTCGGGCCGCGCAGCCCGTCGGAGGAGGCGGCGCGCTGGCGGCTAGGACTCGGTCCTTCACCAGCGTGGGGAGGTCCGGCGCGGTGACGGATCGACGTTGGCGGCGTGCGCAACGACGTCCGCCGGTGGTCCTGTTCGACTGGGACGGCACGTTGGTCGACACCCGGTCGGCGCTGCTCGCCGCGTGGCACGACGTCACCATGGCGATGTTGGGTCGCCGCTTCCCGGTGACCGCCGACGAGCAGCGATGGGCGTTCGGCCGCCGCGGCGCCGAGACGTTCCCCGAGCTGTCCGACGACCCGACCGTCGTCTCGGCGCTCGTCGCCGGCTTCACGCCGGCCTACCAGCGGCACGCCGCGGCGGTGACCGCCTTCCCGGGCGTCCGCGACCTGCTGGCCCGGTTGCGGGCGGCTGGGTGCCTCACCGGCGTCATCACGTCGAAGACGTCCGACCGGTTCACCCTCGATGCGGCAAGGACTGCTCTCGGCGGCGGGTGGCAGGTCGTCGTCTGCGCCGAGGACGTCGCCCGTGGCAAGCCCGATCCGGAGCCGGTGGAGACCGCGCTTCGCCGGCTGGGCGCACAGCCATCAGCGGCGGTTCTCGTAGGGGACAGCCCAGCCGACATGGTCGCCGCTGTGGCGGCGGGAACCCGCGGCATCGGGGTGGCTTGGGGATTCTCGACCCCCACGGAGCTCCTGGACGCGGGCGCGTCGCTGATCGCTGGCAGCTGTGAGCAGCTACTCGCCGCGTGTCTCGGGCGTCCCGGCTGACATCGGATCACTGAGCGGACTCCCGACAAGAGCATTCGGGGAAGTAGTGTGAGCGACGCCACGTTCGGGGCCTTCACGCGCTTCGACGGAATGCAGACATCGGATGTCTGGGCTCTCGGGCCCCGAGCACAGGGTGGTGCGCATGACCGACCTCGACCTGCTCGCGCTGCACGGGCTGGCCGTGAAGAAGGCGGGAACCCCGGAAGCCGTTGCCGACATCCTCGGTGCCGACCCGGCGGCCGTCGGCTCAGCCCTGCAAGCGCATGTCGCGGCCGGGAGGGCAGCGGGAGCCAAGGGGAAGTTCATGGTGGCCCCGGCGGGCCGGTCCTGGCTCGACGAGCGCTATCCGGAGGTCTTCGCACCGCTGCGGTCAGACGACGCTGCCTCGGCCGCCTACGGCCGGTTCGAGCGCGTCAACCGTGAGCTGCTGGCGCTGTTCACCGACTGGCAGACGATGCCCGCCGGTGGCGAGCGGCTGCCGAACGATCACAGTGACGCCGACTACGACCGCTCGGTCATCGACCGGCTGGGCGATCTGCACGAGCGGGCGGACAAGGTGCTGGCCCGGTTGTCGGCGCTCGAGGAGCGGCTGTCGCGGTACGCCGAGCGTCTCGACGACGCCTACGACAAGGTACTTGCCGGCGAGACGGACTTCGTCAGCGGCGTGCGGGTCGACAGCTACCACACCGTCTGGTTCGAACTTCATGAGGACCTGCTGCGCATGCTCGGCCGGACGCGGGAGGAGCAGTGACGGCCACCGCGGTCTCCGGTCCGCGGTCGATCGTCCTCGATGGCTCGGTGGAGCTGGGCAAGGACCTGCTCGGCAGCAAGGCCTGGGGGATCGTCCGGATGCGCAGGGCGGGCCTGCCCGTTCCGCCCGCCTTCGCGCTGCCGGTGCCCGAGTGCGCGCGGTACCACCAGGCTGGCCGGCGCCTCGACGACGGCGCCTGGACGGCGGTGCGAGAGGGGATGGCCGAACTCGAGCGCGCCACGGGGAAGCGGTTCGGCGACCCGTCTGCCCCGTTGCTGGTATCCGTGCGTTCGGGGGCCGCCGTGAGCATGCCCGGGATGATGGACACCGTCCTGGATCTCGGTATCACCGACGAGGTCGAGCAGGCGCTCGCCGCGGCCACCGGCGATCCGGACTTCGCCCGCGACACGCACGCCCGTTTCTGCGCGCAGTTCGGGCGAATCGTGCTCGGTGCCGACATCGACCCGCCGGCCCCCGGCGCGTCAGCCGCGGAGGTGCGGTCCGCCGTCGAGGAGGACTGCGGCGAGGCCGTGCCCGGTGACCCCTGGGTGCAGCTGCGCCGGGCGATCTGCGCCGTGTTCGAGTCCTGGGGCTCGCGCCGCGCCGTCGCCTACCGCAAGCACTGGGGGATCGGCGACCTGGGCGGCACCGCAGTCACCGTGCAGGCGATGGTCTTCGGCAACCTCGGGAAGGGGTCGGGGACGGGGGTGCTGTTCACCCGCGATCCGCTCACCGGGGCCCCCGAGCCGTACGGGGAATGGCTGCCCGGCGGTCAGGGCGAGGACGTCGTGAGCGGCACGCACGCCGTCCAGAGCCTCGCCGCCCTGGCCCGGGACCTGCCCGAGGTGCACGAGCAGCTCCTGGACGTCGGCCGGCGGCTCGAGGCCGAGCACGGTGACCTGCAGGACGTCGAGTTCACTGTGGAGCAGGGCCGTCTCTACCTCCTGCAGACCCGGGCCGCCAAGCGCTCCCCGGCTGCGGCCGTGCGCACGGCCGTCGAGCTGGTGGAAGAGGGGGTCATCACCCCGTTGACGGCGCTGGGCCGCGTGACCCCCGAGCAGGTCGCCAACGTGCTGCGACCGGGCCTCGCACCCGGTGCCGCTGACGACGCCGAGATTCTCGCCACCGGTGAGCCCGCCTGCCCCGGCGTGGCCGGTGGCGTCGCCGTCGCCGATCCGGACGACGCCGACGCGATGGCCGCCGAGGGCCGGGACGCGGTGCTGGTGCGGCCCACGACGAGTCCAGAGGACGTGGCCGGGATGATCGCCGCCCGCGCGGTGGTGACCGAGCTGGGCGGGGCGACGTCGCACGCCGCGGTCGTCACCCGTGCACTGGGTCGGCCGAGCGTCGTCGGCGTGGGGCAGGGCACCGTCTCCGCCTGGCTCGGGCGGGAGGTCACCGTCGACGCGTCGGCGGGGCGCGTCTATGCCGGCCGGCTCCCCACCCAGGAGGTGGCCGTGGACGCCGACCCGCACCTCGTGCAGCTGCTGGCCTGGGCGCGCGAGGCTGCCCCGGTCAGCGTGCGCACCGGCGATGCCGTCTTCGACGTCGTCGATCTCGACGCCGCGGGGATCGGCCTCGACCCCGAGCGTCTGCCCGCCGACGACGGGCTTGACGCCGCTCTGGCCGGCGCAACCGCCGCCAGCGGGGCGGTGCTGAACACCGCGGCCGGTGCGGCCGCTGCCCTGCGCGCGGGGGTCACGACCGTCGTAGCCCTGCCGTCCCAGCCCGAGCTGGTCCTGCTTCTGCGGTTCTTGACGACCGCCCGCTTCGACGACTGAACGGCGTGGGGGAGCGCGAGCTCGCCCACGCCGCTCAGCGGGACGGGATCAGGCGTTGCGGCCGGCCATTTCCCGCAGGGCCGCGATGTCGGCGCGCATCAGCCCCGCGCCGACGTCCTTCAGCGTGATCGAGTTCTGCTGGGTCGCCTTGTACAGCTCGTCGGCGCGCGGATCCTCGGCGTGGTGCTTGACCCACGTGTCGTCGAGGCCGCGCAGGTGCGGCGCGACAGTGGCCGCCGTGAAGCCGCGAACCGCCGCGTTCACCTCGTCCTGGGTCAGCTTGCCCCGCGTCGTCGTGTATCTGCCCGTCTTTCGCGGCAGCGACGTCGACCCGCCGCGGATCGGACCCACGCCGGACGTCCACTCGTCGTCGGTGAGCACCGAGTAGGGGATCGTGCTCCACATG
>JAOPWM010000129.1 GCA_025965695.1 Blastococcus sp. | reverse complement strand
GGCCCCGCCGCCGTGCACTTCCTGCGCGGCTGGGACGTTCCCGTCGGCGGCATCCTGCTCACCGCGGCCGGCTTCTACGCCCTGCTGGGCTTTCCCCTCGACGACGTCTGGCACCGCCTCTTCGGTCAGGACGTCACGCTCTGGGGCCCGACCCACCTGATGCTGATCGGCGGCGCCGGACTGTCGATCATCGGCCTGCTGATCCTGGAGCAGGAGGGCCACGGCGGACTCTCGACCGACGACGGCGACCGGAAGGTCGGCCGGACCGCCCGGTTCGTGCGCCAGGCGTCGGCGATGGGCGGACTGCTGCTCGGGATGTCGGTCTTCCAGGGCGAGTACGACTTCGACGTCCCGCAGTTCCGGCTGGTGCTCGAGCCGTTCATGATCGCCGGCGCGGCGGGTCTGGCCCTGGTCGCGGCCCGGCTGTTCATCGGCCGTGGCGGGGCACTCGCGGCGTCGGTGTTCTTCCTCGTCGTCCGCGGTGCGATCGCCCTGATCGTCGGGCCGGGCTTCGGCGAGATCGTCCCCCAGTTCCCGCTGTACCTGGGCTCCGCTCTCGTGGTCGAACTGCTGGCCATGCTGCTGCCGTTCGCGCGCCGGCCACTGGTCTTCGGGGCGGTCGCCGGCGTCGCCGTCGGCACCGTCGGGCACGCCACCGAATGGGGCTGGACGCACCTGACCCAGACCCTCAACTGGGGCAGCGACATCCTGGTCGAGGGCACGCTCATGGCCATCGCCGGCGGCGTGGCCGGCGGGCTCCTCGGCGCCCTGCTCGCCGTGGGTCTGCGCCGGCGGCTGCCGCGGCCGGCCGTCGCGCGCACCGTGCTCGTGGGCTCCCTGGTGGTGCTCGCCGCCTGCGTCACCAACGGCCTGCTGGCAACCGTGCCCGACAACGTCGAGGCCACGTTCGGCGTCGAGAACGTCACCGACAACCCGCGGACGGCGAACATCACCGTCCGACTGCAGCCGGCGGACGCACTCGACGACCCCTCGTGGGTACAGATCACCTCCTGGCAGGGGCAGGGCCTGGTGGTCGACGCCCTCAAGCAGACCGGCGAGGGCCGGTACCGCACGACCCGGCCGATCCCCATCCACGACGACTGGAAGGCATTGCTGCGCATCCACGACGGCCGGATGCTGAGCGCCATCCCGATCTACCTGCCGGCCGACGCGGCCATCCCGGCCGACGAGATCACCGCGGACGACGGCATGACCCGCGGCGCCATCCCCGAGATCGAGATCCTGCAGCGGGAGCTGAAGTTCTCCGGCGGCGGCCTGTGGCTGATGGCCAACCTCGTCGTCCTGGTGTGCACGCTGGTGCTCATCGCGGCGATGTCGTGGGGCGTGGCCCGGTACTCCCGTCGGGCCAGTGCACGGGAGCCCTTCCCCGACGCTCCCGCCGACGAGCCGGACACTGCCAGAGCCGACAGCGGCGCCCGCTGACCTCCGCTCCCTGCTGCCCTGGAGTTTCCTGCCGTGACCGTTCGCCCTTCCCTGCTCCCCGCTGCCCTCGGCCTGGTTCTGGCCGTCGGCCTGACCGGCTGCGCCGGCACCGCCGCTCCGGACTCCGCCGGTAGCTCCTCCTCGGCGGCGGGCACGTCCGCGACGGCGTCGGGGACGGCGGAGGCGGCGGGTCAGCGGATCGAGGTGCAGGTGGCCGGCGGTCAGGTCAGGGGCGACACCGGCCGGGTCCCGGTGACTGCCGGCGAGCACGTCACGCTGGTCATCACCAGCGACGTGGCCGACGAGGTGCACGTGCACGGCTACGACCTGGAGACGGCACTGTCCCCGGGTCAGCCGGCCGAGATCGCCTTCGACGCCACCATCCCCGGGGTCTTCGAGGTGGAGCTGCACGAGGCGGGCACGCTGCTGCTCTCCCTCCAGGTCCAGTGAACGAGCTGGCGAGGTCACGCAGAGGTAGAGCACGGGACGGCACGGGGACGACGAGCGCCGGCGAGGAGTGCCCGTGACCGTTCTGGCCCATGGGGTGGGCTCCCGCACCGACCTGCCCATCCCCCTCGGCCTGGCTCTCTACGGCGCCGGCGCGGCGATCCTGCTCAGCTTCGTGGTGCTGCTGTTGTTCTGGCGACGGCCGAAGCTGGACCGGACGTCGTCCGGGACCCCGGTTCCTGCCGGGGCGCAGCGGGTGCTGGACAGCTCCGCGGTGCGGCTCGGTCTGCAGGCGGTCGCGCTGGCCGTCGCCGTACTGGTCACCGTGGTCGCCGTCGCGGGCCCCGCCGAGACATCCCGCAACGTCGCACCCTGGGTGCTGTACGTGACGTTCTGGGTGGGCCTGGTGCCGGTGAGCCTGCTGCTCGGGCCGGTCTGGCGGGTGGTCAATCCGCTGCGGCTGGTGCACCGGGGGCTGCGCGTCGTCCTCCCGGCGGCGCCGGGCGCGGGGCGGCTCCCGGCCCTGGGGTTGTGGCCGGCGACGGTGTCACTGCTGGTCTTCCTCTGGCTCGAGCTGGTCTATCCCGATCGGGCCGATCCGACGACGGTGGCGGCCTTCCTCATCGGCTACGCCGTGGTCCAGCTGGTGCTCGCGCTGTGGTTCGGCGAGGAATGGTTCGCCGCCGGGGACGGCTTCGAGGTCTACTCCACGGTGATCGCCCGGCTCTCGCCATGGGGACGGCGGGACGACGGCCGCCTCGTCCTGCGCAACCCGCTGGTCAACGCGACGGTGGCCCCGGTCGACCGCGGGCTCGTCGCGGTCGTCGTCGTCCTGCTCGGGTCGACGGCCTTCGACGGGCTGTCCAGGACGGTGTTCTGGCAGACCGGGCCCGGTGCAGCGAACGACAGCCTGTCCGGCACCGCGGGCCTGCTGGTGATGATCGGGCTGGTCGCGGGGCTCTATGTGCTCGGCGCCCGGTTGTCGGGGCGGCTGGCCGGCCAGGCCGAGGGCGTCCAGCCCCGGCGTTACGCGGGCACGGTCATCCCGATCGCGCTCGGCTACACCGTGGCGCACTACTTCAGCCTGTTCATGCTCGACGGGCAGACCACCTGGATCCTGGCGAGCAACCCCTTCGGTCTGGCCGGGGTCGACCTGTTCGGCACCTACGGCAACGTCGTCGACCTGACGGCGGTCACCTCCGACGCGATCGCGCTCGTGCAGGTGGGCGCCATCGTCACCGGCCACGTCGCCGGCGTGACCCTGGCGCACGAGCGCGCCTTGCTGTCGGCCCGGCGTGCCCGGGCGTCCGATCAGCTCCCTCTGGTGATCGTGATGGTGCTGTTCACCGTCGGCGGTCTCGGTCTGCTCTTCGGGTTCTGACGCCCGCCTCGGCGGACATCCCCCCGCAGGGGTGAACCGCCCGCAGTTCGACTACAGCCCCGGGCGCAGGAGGCCGATGGGGAGAAAGCCCTCACCGGCGCCATCGGGGTCCGCTACCCCGCCCGAGCGGAAGGACCGCTCCCGTGATCGCTGTGACCTGCCGCAACGGTGAGCACTTCTCCGTCGACCCGCTCACGATCGAGCGCGTCGAGACGGATCCCGACACGATCGTCTATCTCGCCGACGGCACCAAGTACGTCGTCGATCAGACCTTCGACCAGCTGCTGCGCACGGTCTCCGACCACCGGGCGACGATGCTGGTCGCGCAGAAGCGGCTGGCGGGCGGGGTCGCCGAGATCGCCGAACACGCCGCACGGGCCACGCTCCACATCGAGCGACGAGCCCGCAGCCGCGACACCGACCGCGTCCACGCTGCCGTCACTGCGGGCGACGACGAGGACTGACCGGTGATCCCGGCAACGTTCGTCGGCATGGCCCTGGCCCTGGGCTCGCTGATCGTGATGATGCTGCTGGAGGGCACCAACCCCCTGGCCGTCGTCCTGTTGCCGCCGCTCGTCCTGGTCTTCGGCGCCACTTTCGGCGCGGCGATCGCCGGGTCCACCATGTCCGACCTGCGCAAGCTCGGCTCCTGGTTCCGGATGGCGTTCGGCCCGGACGAGGCGTCGAGGACCGGTTCGCTGATCGCGCAACTCGTGGAGCTGGCCGGCCTTGCCCGCAAGGAAGGCATGCTCCCGCTGGAGAACCGGGCACGCACGGTCGAGGACCCGTTCCTGCGCCGCGGGCTGCAGCTGGCCATCGACGCGGTCCCCGTGGAACAGCTCCGGCACGTACTCGAGCGCGAGATCGAGGCCGCTCGCGCCGACGCCCTCGTGGCCGCCCGGTTCTTCGCCAAGATGGGCGGCTACGCGCCGACCATCGGCATCATCGGCACCGTCGTCGGCCTGGTGCAGGTGCTCAAGAGCCTGCAGGACCCGACGGTGCTCGGCCCGCTGGTCGCCAGCGCGTTCGTCGCGACGCTGTGGGGCGTGCTGTCGGCCAACTTCATCTGGCTGCCGATCAGCGTGAAGATCCGCCGGAGCGCCGACCTCCGAACGGCTCAGGTGGAGCTCATCCTCGAAGGTGTGTGCGAGATCCTCGCCGGCACCAACCCGCGGGCCCTGAAGCAGAAGCTGCGCGCCATGCTGCCGCCCAGCGAGGCTCAGCTCTCCGCCGCCTGACCATCAATCGTCCCCGTGGTCCTCGCCGCGGTTGTTCCCGTTCCCCTTCCCCTTGCCGCTGTTCCACGTTCCGTTCCCGTTGCCGTTGTCGGCGGGCGTCGGCACCACGACGGGCGGCACGGCGTAGGACACCGTGACGGCGGACCCCGGCGCGAGCTCCCCCTCGGGACCGACGGCGGTCACCTGACCGGCGGCGACGTCGGCGGTCTCCACCGGCACGACCTGGACCTGGAGGCCGCGGCCGACAAGTTCGGCCTGCACCTCCGCGACCGGCCGCCCCATCAGACCGGCAGCCGCCAGGGTGACGGTCGACGGTGTCGCCGGGGCGGTCGTCGTCTCCCCAGTCGTCTCCCCAGCCGTCCGACCCGACGTCGGGACGGCCCCGGACTGCGTTCCGGACCCCGTCTGCAGCAGGACGACGGCGACCGCCACGGCCACCACGGCGGCCAGGGCGCCGAGCAGCAGCGGCATCAGCGGGCGGGACCGCCGCACCGGGGACGACGCCAGTGTGCGCGTGAACGGCACCGGCGGTAGCGGCATGACCGCGGTGCCGTCCGTGCCGGCCATGCCGATCGCGGCGGTGCCGCTGGTGAGGACCACCGCGTCCGCCGCCGCCCGCAGCGCCGCACCGTCGGGGTAGCGCACGGCCGGGTTCTTGGCCATCGCCCGCTCCACGAGCTCACGCATCTCCAGGGGGACGCCGGCCGGCAACGGCTCAGGGTCTTCGCGGATCTGCTTGAGCGCGATCTGGACGGAGTTCTCGCCCTCGAACGCCCGCCTCCCCGCCAGGCACTCGTAGGCCACCGTCCCGAGGGCGTAGACGTCACTGGCGGGGGTCGCCTTGCCCCCCTCGGCCTGCTCCGGGGACAGGTAGTGCGCGGTGCCGACCACCTGTCCGGTTCCCGTCAGGGGCACGCTGGACGCCGACCAGGCGATGCCGAAGTCGGTGATCTTGACGACGCCATCGGTACCCATGAGCACGTTGCCCGGCTTGACGTCACGGTGAACCACGCCCGCGGCGTGGGCGACGGCCAGGGCCGCCGAGGTCTGCTGCACGATGTCGAGGGTGCGCGCGGCATCGAGCCGGCCCTCGCGTTCCAGCAGGGCGGAGAGCGCTTCGCCCTCGACGAGTTCCATGACGAGGTAAGCGAGCTGCTCGCCGTCCTCCACGAGTTCGCCGTAGTCGAAGACCGAGGCGATGTTGGGATGGTGCAGCGCGGCGGTGTGCTGGGCCTCGGCCCGGAACCGGGCCCGGAACGTGGCATCGCCGGTGAACTCGCTGCGCAGGACCTTCACCGCGACCGGCCGCTCGAGCAGCGTGTCCCGGGCCCGCCAGACGCGGCCCATCCCGCCGCTGGCCAGCACCACGAGCAGTTCGTACCGGTTGCCGAGCAGGCGACCTCGCGCTTTCACCCTGCTCCCATCCCGACCACTTGGCCTCACCCGTACGAGGACCGACCTTTCCAGGTTGCCAGGTTCGGGCCGTTCGAACCTCCCGGGGCAGGTAGCGCCCCGTTCGGGTGAGCAGGGTTACACGACGACCGAGAGCGCCAGGACGGCGACCAGACCGACCACGGAGATGATCGTCTCCATCACCGACCAGCTCTTGATCGTCTGGCCGACCGTCATCCCGAAGTACTCCTTCACCAGCCAGAAGCCGGCGTCGTTCACGTGGGAGAAGAACAGCGACCCGGAGCCGACGGCCAGGGCGAGCAGCGCGACGGTGTTGCTGTCGAGCCCGGCCGCCAGCGGCGTCACGATGCCCGCGGCGGTGATGGTGGCGACGGTGGCCGAGCCGGTGGCCAGCCGGATGCCGACGGCGACCAGCCAGCCGAGGACCAGCGCGTTGAGGTGGAGATTCTCCGCAGCACGGCCGACGAGGTCACCGACCCCGGCGTCGACGAGGACCTGCTTGAACCCACCGCCGGCGGCAACGATCAACAGAATGCCGGCGATCGCCGGCAGGGAGCCGCCGAGGATCGCCGAGAGCCGCTCCCGGCCGAAGCCGACGGCGGTGCCCAGGGTGAACATGCCCAGGATGACGCCGGCCAGCAGCGCGATCACCGGGGTGCCGATGACGTCGAGCACCGACCGGAGCCCGTTGCCCGCGTCGAGGGTGAGCTCCCCGATGGCCCGCAGCAGCATCAGCACGACGGGCAGCAGGACGGTGACGATCGTGGCGGCGAGCCCCGGGAGTCGCTTCGGGGGTGCCTCGACGGCGGTGCCGGTGACGACAGCTCGCTGCTCGCCCTCGGTGATCCCGCTGAGGTCGGATCCGGTGTGCGCCGGGCCCGAGCCACCGATTCCGTCTCCGCCGATGTCCTCGCCTGCGCCGAACATCGCCGGGGCGGGCAGGTCGAGGCGGCGGCTGATCCAGGTGCCGAAGACCGGCCCGGCCAGGATGACGCACGGGATGGCCGCCATCAGCCCGAAGAGAAGGGTCCGGCCGAGGTCGGCGTTGAGCGCGGAAATGGCGACCAGCGGGCCGGGGTGCGGCGGCACGAGCCCGTGCAGGACCGACAGCCCGGCGAGCGCCGGGATGCCGACCGACAACACCGGCAGGGAACTGCGGCGGGCGACGAGCAGGACGATCGGGACGAGCAGGACGACGCCGACCTCGAAGAACAGCGGGATCCCGATCAGCGCCGCGACCCCGGCCATCGCCCACGGCAGCCGGCGCGACGACACGCGGTCGACGAAGGCGTTGACCACCCGGTCGGCACCGCCGGACTCGGCCAGCATCCCCCCGATCATCGCGCCGAGAGCGATCAGCAGGCCCACGCTGCCGACGGTCGAACCCACCCCGGCCTGGAAGCTGGTGATGGTGTCGGTGAAGGCCAGCCCGCCGACGACCCCGAGCACTCCCGAACCCAGGATGAGCGCCAGGAACGGGTGCACCTTCAACCAGGTGATCAGCAGGACGACGACGGCGATCCCGAGGATCGCGGCGATGATCAGGCGGGCGTCGCCCGGAGCGGCTGCCGCGGCGAGCAGTGTCATGACGAGGCCTCCCGGGGCCCGAGGCGGAGCCCGCGCTGGGCGCTGAGCGCGGCGAGCACGTCGTCGGCGACCTCGTCGGGCGGCGCAGCACCGGAGACGGTGATGCCCGGCTCGTCGTCCTGCAGCGGTTCGAGGGTCGCCAACTGGCTCTCCAGCAGGGACGCCGGCATGTAGTGACCGGTGCGCTTCTCGAGCCGCTCGCGGAGCACGTCGGGGGGGACGGTGACGTGGGCGAACCAGACCGACGGGTGACCATTGCGGAGGAGATCGCGGTAGCTGCGCTTGAGCGCCGAGCAGGTGACGATGTCCGAACGGGCGGCCTGCTCGTGCTCACCGATCCAGGCGGCGAGCCTGCGCAGCCAGGGCCATCGGTCGTCGTCGTCGAGCGGATGACCGGCGGCCATCTTCGCGACGTTCTCGGGCGGGTGGAGGTCGTCGCCCTCGGCGAAATCCCAGCCGAGGCGCTCGACCAGAGCGGCGGCGACGGTCGACTTGCCGGAGCCGGAGACCCCCATGACCACGACGGACGTCGTGCTCGGAGGGCTGACAGCCGCCATGGGTCGGACCGTAGCCGCGGGCGGAGACCGGCACCAATCGGTAGGGCCGCCGGACGGACCGGTGGAACGGCCGCGCGAAGGAGAACCACGCCGGACGTATCAGCCCCACAATGGGGGTCGACGACCCGGCACACCCACGAGGAGTTGCCATGTCCGAGAGCCAGCCCACCGTCGGTGCACTGATGCGAGCCCCGGCCACGACGGTGGAGCCGGACTCGCACGTCGCCTCGGCCGCCTACCTGATGAAGCGGTCGCACGACAGCGCGCTGGTGGTCACCGACGACCTGGACGGACACCTGCCGATCGCCGTCATCACCGACGCCGACGTCAGTCAGGCGGTGGCCGACGGACGCGATCTGAACGAGACCCGGATCAACCAGCTGGGGCTGGGCCGGCTCGCCGTCGTCCGCCCGGGTACCTCGGTCGCCGAGGCGGCCGAGCAGATGCTGGAGCTGTCGATCCAGCATCTTCCGGTCGTCGACGACGGGCGGTTGGTCGGCCTGGTCGACATGCCGGATGTCTGCCGGGCGCTCCTGAACCAGGACCGGATGGCGTAGTTCTCCGGGGGCGCGGACCCACTCTCGTCGGCCTCACGCGGCGTGGCGTTCCGCCGCGGCGCTGGGACCCAGTGAACGGCTCATTGCCGGAGGGCCGGTCACCGGTGCCGCGGCAGGACCACCCGGGCCCGGGTGACGCCGTCTTCCGAGGTGAGCGTGAGCCGGCCCTTGTGCCGCTGGGCCACGACCGCGAGCGACGTCGCCAGGCCCAGGCCGGTGCCCTGGCCGATGGGTTTCGTGGTGAAGAAGGCGTCGAACGCCCGCGCGAGGACCTCGGGCGGCACCGTCGGTCCCGTGTTCTCCACGTCCACCACGACGGCGTCGGGCTCGCCGCGCGTCCGCACGGTGACCTCACCCTCCTGACCGACGGCCGCCAGCGCGTTGTCCAGCAGGTTGGTCCAGACCATGGCGAGGTCCGCGGCCCACCCCTCGACGACCTGGGGCCGCGGATCGAGATCGCGCACCACGCGCACGCCGGGTGGCACCTTGTGCCGCACCAGCACGAGCGACTGCTCCAGCCCGGCGTGGACGTCGACCTCGCTCAGCGACTGATCGGCGGCGTAGGCCAGCGGGCGGACCCCGGACACGATCTTCGACAGGTACTCCGCGCCGGCCGACACCTCGTCGAGCACGGCACGGATCTCCTCGGCGCGGACCAGGTCCCTCACGATCGGGCCCCGCTGGTCGGCGGCCAGGTCGGCCAGCGCACGGGCCAGCGCGCCGGGATCGATCCCGAGGCGGACCAGGTCCGATGCCGCGCTCCAGCCGCCGTCGACGCCGCCGGCCGTCAGGGCCCCGGCGACAGCCGCCTCGGCGTCCGCCCGGGCGAGCGGATCGTCCGGCACGGGCAGGCCGCCCACCAGCGGCCGCAGCGGATTTGCCGGGCGGTCCTCGGCGGCGAGCAGGGTCCGGAGCCGGGAGGCCCCGCGCTGCACGGCCGCCGCGGGGTTGTTCACCTCGTGCAGGAGGCCGGCGGCGAGGGCGCCCAGGGCGGCCATCCGCTCGTGCTGGCGGAGCAGGCCCTCCTCACGGTCCAGCCGCCGCGTGGTGGCGGTGAGCAGGGCCCGGGCCGACGGCGGATGGGCGAGCAGCCGGTCGAGGGCCTCTGCACCGATGCGTTGCACCCGGGCCGGGCCGCGCGCCCGCACCGTGGCCGAGCGCGGCCGGCCGTGGGCGACGCCGAGCTCACCGATCAGATCACCGGGACCGCACACGTTGAGCAGCAGGTCGGCGCCGACGGAGTGCCGGCTGATCTCCAGCTCTCCGTCGGTGACCACGTACATCGCGTCCGGTGGCGAGCCCTCGGTCATCAGGACCTCGCCCGGAGCCAGGTCCACGCACCGGCTCGTCGCCGCGAGGGCCGCGACGTCGTCCTCGGGCAGTTCGGCGAACAGCCGCGATCCGCGCAACGCGGCTGCGAGGTCCAGGTCCGGCGCCGTCGTCACCGACCGGCCAGCCGCTCGTGGGCGAAGCGCACCGCCATCGCGCCCTCCCCCACGGC